>NZ_NSGN01000007.1:0-173775 GCF_002285125.1 Corynebacterium gottingense | reverse complement strand
CGCGAGCTCGGTGGCTCCGCGGCGTCGGCGGCGGGCGCCGTTGGCGCCGGGGCAGCCGGAGCGGGCATCGGTGGCGCGCTGGGTGCAGGGGCCGGGATGGCGGGTCGCCCGCTGTCCGGAGCTGGCAACGGCATGCCTGGCGCGGGCGGGAATGCAGCACCCGGTCTCGCGCAGGGCGCAGCGGGCGGCACCGGCGGTAACGCGGCGGGGAGCCGCGGCGGCGCGATGGCTGCCGGGCCCATGGGTGCGGCCCGCGGTGCCGACAAGAAAGGGAAGCCGAACGCCAAGGTGAAGGCGGTGACGAGCGCGGTCGAGCGCGACGGCAACCTGGAAGCGCTGCTCGGTGAGTCGCCGCTGGTCCTGCCGACGGTGATTGGCAGCAACGTCCGCGGATAAAAAGCATCCCCCGTTGACCTATTTTCGCAGGTCAGCGGGGGATTTTGCGCCCCAGAGAGGAATCGAACCTCCGGCACCGGCTTTCGATCGTCCGAAAGGTCACGCCGGTGCCAAAGAACGACTGAAGCCCTCGGGGACGGCTAATTGAGGGAGATCCCCGCGTCGTTGAGCGCTGCCCGCCCGGCGGGAGTGAGACGCACGGCCCGGGTACGACCCCTGCGGGAAAGCCATTCCTTATCCAGCAGAGTCTTGCAGATTCCCGTGCCGAGAGGGCCGGCGAGGTGGAAGCGGCGTTCGGTGGAGTCCATGCACGACCTGCCCGTGTCGAGCATCTTCGGGGGCACACCCCACTGTATGAACAAGCGATGACCTTGATTAGTGACCTGACAGTGCGAGTCGATGAACTCGCGCTCTTCCAGTTGTTCAGCCAGGCGCACCCCGAGCTTACCGGCGAGGTGCTGATAACAGGTGCGGCCTTCACGTAGGTTCGCATTCGCCCGTGACGCGCTGAGGCTGTGAGGAGTGGGCAGGGGCGAGCGGGCGACCACGCCAAGGCTCTCGACCACTCGTGCGATGTCTTCCCCGGCCAGGCGAATGTAGCGGTGCCGGCCCTGCCGAATGTCGTGGACGAGACCGTGGGTGACGAGCACGTCAACATGCTCGCTCGCCGTCGACCGGGCTAGGCCCGCGTACCTGCCCAGTTCACCAACCGTCCAGGCCCGCCCGTCCATGAGCGCAGCACACATGGCCGCCCGCGACGAGTCAGCCAGAGCCGACGCGACTGTCGAGATATCCGGGACCGCTTCAGGAAACACGCGCGCAACCATGCCTCCAGTGTGCACCCGGAACTGTTCGGTGACGACCGAACAATCGCAGACGTAGTCTGAACTCACCAGATTCATTGCATCAGGAGACGAAGGGAGCGATCGCGATGAACGGGGACCGCCAACGGCTACGCGGGCACTACGATGAGGACTTCTACTGGGAACGCGTTGACCGCAACCTGGGTTGGCTCGGCGACACCACCGAGGAACAGCGTGAACGCCAAGCACGGTTGCGCGATGCCGTGATCGGCATCGTCGGCACCGGGGGCATCGGCGGTGCCGCAGCCGCCCGCCTGGTGCGCATGGGCGCACTCAACCTGAAACTGGCCGATCCCGACCACTTCGACCTGACTAACGTGCAACGCCAGTACGGCGCCGGGCGAGACACGATCGGCCGCAACAAGGCCGAGATCCGGGACATGCACTTCGCCGCGTCCTGGCGCCTGTTCGATCTGGTGCTGCCGACACTGCTGGACCGGTCCTACCGGACCTGGGATCAAGACCTGAGCAAGCGCACCTACTTCGGCCACCCGCCCGCCGAGGCTTCGCTGGAGTCTCGCGTATGACCGCGCATCGGCGCACGGCGCTGGTCGCGACCCTCCTTGGTTTCTTCATCGTCATGCTCGATACGACCATCGTCAATGTCGCCCTCGCCGAGATCGGCACTGACCTCGACATGACGGTGGGCTCACTGCAGTGGGTCGTCGACGCTTACACCCTCGTGTTCGCCGCGTTCCTTCTCACAGCTGGGGCCGCATGCGACCGTCTTGGGGCCCGCAGGGTCTACCTCGCTGGCCTGGTGGTCTTTGCTGTGCTCTCGGCCGTGTGCGCCCTCGCTCCCACAGGCGGGTTCCTCGTCGCTGGTCGCGCCGTCCAGGGCGTGGGCGCGGCAGCGATCGTGCCGGGCTCTCTGGCATTGCTGTCGGCTGTGTACGACGATCCGAAGGAACGAGCACGCGCCATCGGGCTGTGGGGCGGCGCAGGAGGTGTTGCCGCCGCGATCGGACCGGTCCTGGGCGGAGCGCTGGTGTCGGCGATCGGGTGGCGGGCGGTGTTCTGGGTCAACCTCCCCATCGTCGCGATCGGCTGTCTGCTCACCTTGTGGGCAATTCCCGTGCTCACGGGCAGTCGCGCGAGACGGGTGGACCTACCCGGACAGGTGCTCTCCGTGCTCACGCTGGTGGCAGTAACCTATGCAGTCATCACCGCAGGCGAACACGGATGGTCACCCTGGCAGGTAGCCGTGCTGATCGCCGGGGGCGTCTTCCTCGCCCTGTTCATCATCGCAGAGCGACGACACCCGGACCCGATGCTGCCGATGGCCTTGTTCACTCGTGCCCGGTTCTCCGTGGCCGCAATGGTAGGGCTCGCGCTCAACTTCAGCTTCTTCGGACAACTCTTCGTGCTCTCCCTCTTCTTCCAGCAGTACCTGGGATACGAGCCGTGGCTGGCAGGCCTCGCGCTGGCACCACAGGCGTGCAGCGCCGTGGTCGCGTCACCGCTGGGCGGCCGTGCCGTCGCCCGGTGGGGCGCGTTCCCCACCATGCTCACCGGCCTGGTAGTCGGCACGATCGGCTTCAGATGCCTCGTGCTGCTCACCGCAGAAACCCCTTACGTGGTGGTCGCGGTGTTGACCTTCACGGCTGGATTCGGGATGGCCTTCGCGATGCCGGCCGCGACCTCGGCCGCAGTGGCCTCGGCCCCGCCGGAACATGTCGGCATCGCAGGAGGAGTCATCAATGCCGCCCGCCAGACCGGCAGCGTCGTCGGCGTCGCAGTCCTCGGCGAAATGGTCGCCAGTGGAGCGTTCCTCACAGGCTTTCACAGAGCCGTCGCGGTCGCCGGTGGAGTCTTCGGTGCCGCAGCGCTCGTAGTTGCTGCCACCATCATCAGTCACCTACAGGAGCCAGTTACACCTGAAGTTTAGAATCATTGTGTGATGAAGCACTATCGGAGGAGGTCGAAGAAGCCGCCAGTCGAACGCGTACTGTGCTCCGAAACTGGTAAACGCGAATACGAGCACTATGATGACGCCGTGCATGTAGCACTGAAATGGTCGCGACGGGCAGGGCCGCTGCGGATCTACGAATGCCCCTCGTGCGGGTCGTGGCACCTAACCAAGCGCCCTGACTGGGGCAAACCACCGGCGAACTAATGACACCGTACGGGTCTGTCTCGGCGAGGAACGCTCCGGAGCGCGTCTTTCCTGGACGCTCCAGGAGTTTCGTTCTCATGCATAGGCAGCCGAGGCGCGCTGCAAGGCTTGTAGCCCTGAGGTCAGTACACCTAGGGCTTTGTACAACGTGAGGGGGGTTAAAAGAGACCGGCGAAATCATCGCCGAGCACTACATCGACACATCCCGCAACTACCAAAAACCATACTGGCGAAAAGGCCAACCCCCACTGACCTAAAACACAAAACCGGTGCCTCGGAAAAATAAAAACCGAGGCACCGGTTTGTCCACCATGTCGCGACTGAGTTGTCAACTATGTCGCGACTGAGGACACAAGCGCCCCAGAGAGGAATCGAACCTCCGACACCGGCTTTAGGAGAGCCGTGCTCTATCCACTGAGCTACTAGGGCATTGGTGCGAGCGTACCGCACCCGCGCGCGGCACAGAAAATCAGCTACGCACCGGCGAGCTCGGCCTGCTTCTCGCGCACGGCGGATGCGGGCGGGTTCGTCGCGTGGGTGCCGTCGGAGTAGAGCACGGTCGGCACGACGCGGTTGCCGTCGTTGACGGACTCCACCCATGCGGCCGCGTCCTCGTTGCCGGCGGCCTCGACGTCTACCACGTCGTAGGGCGTCTCGGTGCGGTCCAGGTTCTGGCGCAGCTTCGCGCAGAACGGGCACCAGCTGGTGGCGAAGACGGTCACGTGAGCGTTGGTTTCGGGGGTCGCAGTCATGCTACGAGTCGGTCCTTTCAAATCGTTGGTGCTTAAAGCGGGTGCCAGTTCGGGAAATATTCCACTCGCCGTCGCGCACGAGCGCAAATTCGGCGCCGAGGCGGGGTGCATAGACCGGGTGGGGGAGGGAATCGGCCACGCGGGCGTCGATAAGCGTGAGCTCGACGACGTCGACCTCGTCGAGCGTGGCTTCGTAGATCTGGCCACCACCGATGATCCACGCGTCCGTCTTCAGGTCGGGAAGATCGGGAGACACGAACGCCCCGTCCGACCACGCGCCCGCTTCGCGCGAGCTAAGCACATGGTTTGGGCGGCCTGGCAGCGGTTTCTTCGGCAACGACTCCCATGTCTTGCGCCCCATGATGACCGGGTGGCCCATGGTGACCTCTTTGAAGAACTTGAGATCCTCCGGCACATCCCACGGCATGCCAGCCCCGTCGCCGATGACGCCGTCGAGCGATTGCGCCCAGATTGCGCCCAGCACTAGACGGACACCTGCGCCTTGATCGTCGGGTGCGGGTCGTAGCCCTCCACCTCGATGTCGTCGAAGTCGTAGTCAAAGAGCGACTCCGCTTTGCGCAGCTTGAGCTGCGGGTACGGGCGCGGCTCGCGGGAGAGCTGCTCGCGCACCTGCTCGACGTGGTCGTTGTAGATGTGGCAGTCGCCGCCGGTCCAGATGAGCTCGCCAACCTTGAGGTCCGCCTGCTGCGCGAACATGTGCGTGAGCAGCGCGTAGGAGGCGATGTTGAAGGGTACGCCGAGGAACATGTCGGCCGAGCGCTGGTAGACCTGCATGCTCAGCGTCCCGTCCACCACGTAGAGCTGGAAGAGCAGGTGGCAGGGCAGTAGCGCCATCTTGTCCAGCTCGGAGACATTCCAGGCGGAGACGATGTTGCGGCGCGAATCCGGGTTCTCCTTCAGCGTCCGCAGCGCCTCCGCGATCTGGTCCACGTGTGTCCCGTCGGGGGTGGGCCAGGAGCGCCACTGCACGCCGTAGACCGGGCCGAGCTCGCCGTCCTCGTCGGCCCACTCGTTCCAGATGCGGATGCCGTTGTCCTTGAGCCAGGCGATGTTGGACTCGCCGCGCAGGAACCAGAGCAGCTCGCCGACGACCCCCTTGAAGAAGACCTTCTTCGTGGTCAGCAGCGGGAAGGAGTCGGCCAAGTCGTAGCGCAGCTGGCGGCCGAACAGGCTCACCGTGCCGGTGCCGGTGCGGTCACCCTTCGCCTTGCCGTGTTCGGAGATCTCGCGCAGCAGGTCCTCGTACGGGGTGGGGACCGTCACTTCGTTGCGACCCCCTCGTAGCTGCCGTGCTCGTCGCGGTACTTCGCGCAGGCGGCGAGGATGTCGTCCGCGATCTCCGGGCGGCAGATGAGCACGTCTGGCACGTAGGTGTCCTTGTTGTTAAAGCGCAGCGGGGAGCCGTCGAGGCGGGAGCAGTGCAGGCCCGCGGCCAGGGACACGCCCACCGGCGCGGCCTGGTCCCACTCGTACTGCCCGCCGGCGTGGACGTAGGCGTCATAATCACCAAGCAGGACGTGCATCGCTTTCGCGCCGGCGGAGCCCACCTTCGCAGTTTCAAACCCGAGCGCGTCCGCCACTGCCTCCGCCACGGCCGGCGGGCGGTTGCGGGAGATCGCAATCTTCTTGGCAAAGGGGCCGGCGACGTGGCGCACGTCCGAAGACTTGAACACCACGCCCAGGTCCGGCAGGCCGACCGCGGCGTGGGTGGGCACGCCATCTTCCACGAGCGCGATGTGCACAGCCCAGTCCTGGCGGCCGGTGGCGAACTCCTTGGTGCCGTCGAGCGGGTCCACGATCCACACACGCTTGTTGCTCAGGCGGGTCTGGTCATCCGCAGCTTCTTCGGAGAGGAATCCGTCGCCCGGGCGGTGCTGCTCCAGCACGCGGGCGATCCAGTTCTGGGCCAGGTCATCGCCCGCCTCACCGAGTTCGCGCCCTCGCAGCAAGCCGACGCCGCGGATCCCCTTGAGGATCTCGCCGGTGCCTTGGGCAATCAGGTTGGTCAGCCGGGAGTCTGAATACTGCGCAGTCATAGTTCAAACACTACCGCAGTTGGCGGCCCGTTATCCTTGCAGCCATGAGCACGGAGATCCTCAACCGCTTCCACCCTCAGGTGGCCACCTGGTTTTCGGAGGTCTTCGCGGAACCGACCCCGGTCCAGCAGGGGGCGTGGCGCGCCATCGCGGACGGGGAGAACGCCCTGGTGGTCGCCCCCACTGGCTCGGGCAAGACGCTCGCGGCCTTTCTCTGGTCGCTGAACTCGCTGGTTGAGCGCGCGGGCCAGCAGGCATTGCCTATCGACGGCGCGCAGTCCTCCACCCACGGTGGCGTCCGCGTCCTCTACATCTCCCCGTTGAAAGCGCTGGGCGTGGACGTGGAAAACAACCTGCGCGCGCCGCTTGGCGGGATCGCGCGCGTCGCGCAGCGGATGGGGCGCGACATGCCGGACATCTCCGTCGGCGTGCGCTCCGGCGACACCCCGCAGGCGGAGCGTAACCGGCAGCTGCGAAAGCCGCCTGACATTCTCATCACCACGCCGGAGTCGCTCTACCTCATGCTCACCTCCAAGGCGGCGGGCATCCTGAAAACGGTCGACACCGTAATTGTGGACGAGATCCACGCGCTGGCCGGCACGAAGCGCGGCGTGCACCTCACGCTCTCGCTCGAGCGCCTGCGCCGCCTCGCGGGGAACTTCCAGCGCATCGGCCTGTCCGCCACGGTGCGCCCGCTGGAGGCGGTGGCGAACTTCCTGGGCGACAAGACCACCATCATCAATCCGCCCGCGGAGAAGCGCTGGCAGCTGGACGTTCACGTCCCCGTCGAGGACATGTCGGACCTGCCGGTGCCGGAGGATGCTTCCACGATTGGGGAGGCCGTGATTGAGGGTGACGTCGAAAAGCTTTTGCTTGACGACGCCACCGAGCCCCCACCACCGGGCGCCTCAAAGTCCATCTGGCCACACATCGAGCGCGCCGTGTACGACGAGGTGATGGCGCACCGCTCGACCATCGTCTTCGTCAACTCCCGGCGCACCGCGGAGCGGCTGACCAGCCAGCTCAACGAGCTGTGGGCGAAGGAGCACGACCCGGACGCGCTCTCGCCGCAGACCCGGCGGCCACCCGCGCAGCTGATGAAGTCGGTGGACACGGCGGGCCACGCGGAGCAGGTCATCGCGCGCGCCCACCACGGCAGCGTGTCCAAGGACGAGCGGCTGCAGACCGAGACGATGCTCAAGGAGGGTGCGCTGCGCGCGGTGATTTCCACCTCGTCGCTTGAGCTGGGCATCGACATGGGCGCGGTGGACCTGGTGATCCAGGTCGAATCGGCGCCGTCGGTGGCCTCCGGCCTGCAGCGCGTCGGACGCGCCGGACACACCGTGGGCGCGGTCTCGCAGGGCAGCTTCTACCCCAAGCACCGCTCTGACCTGGTGCAAACCGCGGTGACGGTCCCGCGAATGCGCGAGGGCGCGATCGAGGAGCTGCACACCCCGCGCAGCCCGCTGGACGTGCTCGCGCAGCAGACGGTCGCCGCCGTCGCCTTCGAGGACCTGGACGTGGACGAGTGGTTCGAAACCGTGCGCCGCGCCTGGCCCTACCGGGACCTGGCGCGCGAGGTGTTCGATTCCGTGATCGACCTGGTTACCGGTGTGTACCCGTCGACTGACTTCGCGGAGCTTCGGCCCCGCGCCATTCTGGAAGGCACGACGCTAAAGGCCCGGCCGGGCGCGCAGCGCGTGGCGGTGACGAACGCGGGCACGATCCCGGACCGTGGCATGTTCGGCGTGTTCTTGCTCGGCTCGGACGACAAAGCACCCCGCCGCGTCGGCGAGCTGGACGAGGAGATGGTCTACGAGTCTCGCGTGGGCGACGTGTTTACCCTCGGCGCGTCGAGCTGGCGCATCGAGAACATCACCCGCGACCAGGTGCAGGTCACGCCCGCGCCCGGCCACACGGGCCGGCTCCCGTTCTGGAACGGCGACGGCCTGGGCCGCCCATACGAGCTGGGCAAGGCGCTCGGCGAGTTCCGCCGCCAGGCGCGCTCGGGCGAGGGGATCGACCCGGCGCTCGACGAGTTCGCCCGCACCAACCTCGTCGCCTACCTGCAGGAACAGGAGGAAGCCACGGGCGTGCTGCCGGACGAGCAGACGCTGGTGCTCGAGCGCTTCACCGACGAGCTGGGCGATTGGCGAGTGGTCCTGCACACCCCCTTTGGCAAGGGCGTGAACGCCGCCTGGGCGCTGGCCACCGGCTGGCGCGTCGCCCAGGAGACCGGCATGGACGCCCAAGCCGTCGCGGGCGACGACGGCATCGTCCTACGCCTGCCGCAGGGGGAGAAGGAGCCGGACGGGTCGCTCTTCCAATTCGACGCTGACGAGATCGCCGACATCGTCACCGAGCAGGTGGGCAACTCCGCCCTGTTCGCGGCCCGCTTCCGCGAGTGCGCCGCCCGCGCCCTGCTCCTGCCGCGCCGCAACCCGGGCAAGCGCGCGCCACTGTGGCAGCAGCGCCAGCGCGCGGAGCAGCTGCTCGACGTCGCGCGCAACTACCCGTCGTTCCCCATCATCTTGGAGACGGTCCGCGAGTGCCTCCAGGACGTCTACGACCTGCCCGCGCTCCAGGAAGTCGTGCGCGAGCTGTCCACGCGCCGCATCCGCATCGCGGAGGTGACCACGGACCAGCCGAGCCCGTTCGCCTCGTCGCTGCTGTTTAACTACACCGGCGCCTTCATGTACGAGGGCGACACCCCGCTCGCCGAAAAGCGCGCCGCCGCCCTCTCGCTCGACCCGTCGTTGCTGGCCAAGCTCTTGGGCACCGTGGAGCTGCGGGAGCTTCTCGACGCCGACGTGATCGCCGAAACCGACGCGAAACTCCGCCGCCTGGGCCGCGCGAAAACCAGCGAGCAGTTCGCCGACACCCTGCGGATGGTGGGGCCAGTCGCCGTGGACGCGCTCGCTGACTACACCGACGTCCCCCTGACCACGCTGGAGGAGAGCCTGCGCGGCCGGGTGATGCGGGTGCGCATCGGCGGGCGCGAGCACATCGCGCAAACGCTTGACGCCCCGCTGCTTCGCGACGGCCTGGGCATCCCCGTCCCGCCCGGGGTTGCCGCACAGGTGGCCACCATCCCGGACGCGCTGCAGCAGCTGGTCGGGCGCTGGGTGCGCACCCGTGGCCCGTTCACCCTGCGCGACCTGGCCGACGCCTTCGGCCTGGCCGTGGGCGCTGCGCACGAGCCGCTGACCCGGCTGGTGGACCAGGACAAGGTGATCCCGGGGCGCTACCGCCAGGGCGTGGACGAGGAAGAGTACGTCGCCGCCGAAGTCTTGCGCATCATCCGTTCGCGCTCGCTGGCGGTGGCCCGAGCGCAAACCCAGCCGGTGACGCAGTCCGCCTACGGGCGTTTCTTGCCGGCCTGGCACAACGTGGCCCCAGCAGGCGTGCGTCCGGCACTCCGCGGCGCGGACGGCGTGTTCACCGTGCTCGAGCAACTAGCCGGAGTACGCCTGCCTGCCAGCGCGTGGGAGTCGCACATTCTGCCCTCGCGCGTGGGCGACTACTCGCCGGTAATGCTCGACGAGCTCACCGCGGGCAGGGAAATCCTCATCGCCGGCGCGGGCAAGGCCGGCGCGCGCGACCCGTGGATCATGCTGCTGCCCGCCGACTACGCCGAGCAGCTCATGCCGCAGGTGGATGAACCACAACTCAGCCTCACGCAGACGCAGGTGATGGAGTGCATTCGCGGAGGCGGCGGCTACCTGTTCGCGGACCTGCTAGGCCCCGTCACCGAGCGCACCACGACTGCCGAGGAGCTGCGCGAGGCCATGTGGGACCTCGTCGAGGCCGGCAGCGTTTCACCCGACTCCTTCGCGCCCATCCGCGCCCGCCTCGCCGGTGGCAAAGGCAAGTCGGCGCACCGCACGCGGCGCCGCCCGCAGCGCAGCCGCATCCGCTCTGGCCGCACCTCCTTCGCCAACACCACGCCGCCGGACATGGTGGGGCGCTGGGCCGCGACACCCCGCGCGGACACCGACGCCACGCGCCGCTCCGTCGCGCTGGGGGAGAGCCTGCTCGACCGATACGGCGTGGTCACCCGCGGCTCCGTCGTGGCAGAGGACATCCTCGGCGGCTTCGCGCTGGCCTACAAGACGCTGTCCGGCTTCGAATCCTCCGGCAAGGCGATGCGCGGCTACCTCATCGAGGGCCTCGGCGCGGCGCAGTTTTCCACCCCAGCCACCATCGACCGGCTGCGCGGGCACGCGGATTCCGACGACGTCATCGGCTGGCCATCCGGAACCCGCGAACCACACGTCCACGTGCTCGCCGCCACCGACCCCGCCAACCCTTACGGCGCCGCCCTCCCGTGGCCCGTACAGGGCCCGACGAGGGCAGCAGGGGCCATCGTTGTGCTTATCGACGGCCTGCTGGCCGCCCACATCACCCGCGGCGGCAAAACCATGACCACATTCTTCGACGGCTTCCCGGAGGGAGTGGGCGACCCGCTCCCGCTGGTCATCGGTGCGTTGGATGAGGCGGTGCGCGCCGGGCGGATGCAGCCCGTGGGCGTCGAGAAGCTCAATGGTGGCCCAGCGTTTGGCCTGCGCGACTACGGGGCGCGGGTGACGCACAAGGGCGTGAAGATTGGCGCGAAAGCTGCGGCGCCGCCGAAGCGGCGGGGGAGGAGCGTGGCCGAGGCGCTGGGGGAGATGGACGAGGCGCGCGGGCCCGCCGAGGGGCTCAGCTTCGACGATTAGCGCGCCAAAAATCTGCAAAACATCAAGTACGATGTCTGCAAAACATAAAGTATAAATCCTGCAATATGTAAAACAGGGGGAGTTTTGGATACACAACAGCTGGCTGGCCGTCGATACCGCCCGAGAATCGTCGATAAGCGGCTTGAGTTTCTGCTCGAGGCGAGCGGTGCAGTGATTATTGAAGGACCTCGCGGGTGCGGGAAGACGATGACAGGGCTCCACCACTGTGCGTCGTATGCGCTTATCGATGACCCGGCGACAAACCACATAGCGAAACTCGCGCCGGCCGCGGTGATAGACGGTCCTCGACCGCGGCTCCTCGATGAGTGGCAAGCTGCCCCCGACCTGTTTAATCTCGCCCGACGAGAAGTGGACCTAGCAGCAGCACCTGGACAATTTATTTTAGCCGGTTCAGCGGTTCCTGCGGATAGCATTACTCGACATACCGGTGCGGCTCGATTTCTTCGGCTTCGGCAACGCACACTCACGCTGTGTGAGAAGGCAGATTACGCCCCCGTTGTATCGCTGGCTGGACTCCTACAGGGGGAGCCGGTCACCCCCGACGCTGGTCAGATTTCCTACACCCATGTCATCCAAAATCTGCTCACTCCGGGGTTTCCGGGATTCCAGACTGGAAATGAGCAGATCGTGTTGGCCCAGTTACACGGATACCTGTCGGAGGCGGCGCGTTCGGACATGCACCGCGTGGCGGACTTGCGCGTCACTCCACTTGCTACAGAGCGGCTGATTGCGGCAATCGCAAGGTCCGTTTCTGGGGAAGTTTCCGTCTCCACACTGCGAAAGGATTTGGATACGGTAAGTCCAGGAATCTCGCTACCGACGGTGACGAAACTCCTCGACAGTCTGCAGCGGATCTTTGTTGTGGAGGCGGTCTCCGCATGGGCCCCGCGGCTCCGCTCGAAAGCGAGGTTGCGTGTCTCGCCCAAGTATCATCTGGCCGATCCCGGGCTAGCCATTGCGGCACTCGGAGCAACATCCGCCTCATTGACCGCGGATCCTGAGACAGTGGGCCTTCTCTTCGAATCGGCCGTGATCCACGACCTCGCAGTCATGATCGAAGCAATGGGAGGTTCCATCTACCACTACCGGGACTCAAACGGCAACGAGATCGATGCGGTGCTCACACTGCCTGATGGGCGCTGGGGTGCTGTCGAAGTGAAAACTGGGTTCAGTGGGGTTGAGCGAGGCGTAGCCTCGCTGAAAAAGGCGATCGCCTCGATAGATCACGAATCCGGACCTCCAACGTTTAGCGCGGTGATCACGGGTACAGGCATCACAGCGCCGCTCGACGACGGGATTGTCACCTTCCCGCTGCACCAACTCCGTCCCTAACCCGCGACTAGCGCCCCCGGGGCCTAGAATCGCACCATGCCTGAAGGGGATTCCGTCTACCAGCTGTCCAAGCGCCTGCAGTGGATGACCGGCCGGGAGGTCACGCGCACGAGCCTGCGCGTGCCCCGCTACGCCACGGTCGACTTCACCGGCATGACCTGCGAGCGCGTGTGGCCCTACGGCAAGCACCTGTTTATGCGGTTCGGCGCGCCCGACCACGCGGCGCAGATCCTGCACACCCACCTGAAGATGGAGGGCACCTGGGCCTTCCACCGGGCGGGCCAGCGGTGGCGCAAGCCCGGCCACGCCGCCCGCGTCGTGCTCTCGCTTGCCGACGCCCCCGCCCCCGACATCGAGCTCGTCGGGTTTTGGCTCGGACTCGTCCGGGTCTTCCCGGCCCGCGAGTACCCCCAGGAGATGGGGTATTTGGGCCCGGACCTGCTCGCCGAGGACTTCGACGCCGCCGAGGCGGTGCGCCGCATTGAGGCAAACCCGGACATGGAAATCGGGCGCGCACTGTTGGACCAGCGCAACCTTGCCGGAATCGGCAACGAGTACCGTGCGGAGATCAACTTCCTGGCGGGGACCCACCCGGCGTTGAAGGTGGGGGACGTGGACGTCGCAAAGCATGTGGCCCTTGCGCGCCGGCTGATGTGGGCAAACAAAGACTCGCCCGTGCGCGTGACCACCGGGATCAAGCGTGCGGGCGAGACGAGCTACGTGTTTGGGCGGAACCGGAAACCGTGCAGGCGCTGCGGCACGCTCATTACCAAGGGGTTTCTCGGAGGCGAGGGTGACCTGGAGCGCGTGATCTGGTGGTGCCCGCGGTGCCAGCCCGCGCCGTGAGCCGCTACTGGGCGGGGGCGCCTTCCTTGCGCTCCTTCATGGCGCGGCGGATGAAGAAGGCGAGGAAGCCGACGATGATCAGGATGAGAATGACGTAGATGACCTTGGAATACGCATCGACGTACCCGGTGACCTCCTCCCACCGGTCGCCGAGCGCGTAGCCGAGGGAGACCAGGATGGTGTTCCAGATCGCGGAGCCGAGCGTGGTCCAGATACCAAACGTGAGCAGGCTCATGCGGTCCAGGCCGGCGGGGATGGAGATCAGGGAACGGATGCCCGGGATGAGGCGGCCGATGAACACGGAGGTCCTGCCGTACTTGTCAAAGAATTTCAGCGACGCATCCACGTCGGAGGCTTTGACCAGCCACATCCAGTCCGCGATCTTGCGCAGGCGGGCGGCACCCAGCCAGGCGCCGATGCCGTAGAGGAGGTACGCGCCGACGACGGAGCCGACGATGGACCAGATGAGCACGGAGGCGAAGGACAGGGAGCCCTGCGCCACGGTGAAGCCGCCGAGCGGGAGGACCACCTCAGATGGGATTGGCGGGAAGAGGTTTTCTAGCAGGATGGCGATGCCAACGCCCGGGCCGCCGAGGATCTCCATGAGGTGGATGATCCAGTCGATGATTCCTTGCACGGCTACTCCTTGTATTCCATTTGGGCCGAAGCTAAACGCTTATTGTGCCCTACGAGACCTCCAAGGACCAAGTGTGCACAGGCGCGCCGGACTGCTGGTTTGCTACGTATTGCCTGAGCACGCGGGCGAGCGCGTCGCCGCGCTCCTTGGTGGCCGGCCGCGACTGCGGGGCGATGGAGTTGAGCGCGTTGAGCTGCCACATCGCCCCGTTTTGGCGCGTGCGGGCTCGGCCCTCGATGATGCCGAGGTATTCGTCGGCGAGGTGGGGTGCGACGTCGAGAAGCTCCAAACCCTCGTGGGCGAGGGGCAGCAGGTGCTTTGCGACGAGCTCCGTGACGTCAATACTACCCAGCGTCGGCCAGGTCAACTGCGCGGTGAGCCCGTGGCGCGCGCCCTCGTGGAAGTTGCGCTCGGCGTCCTCGAAGCTGAGGCGCGACCAGACGGGGCGGGTCTGCTCGCTGAGCGCCTTGACCATGCCGTAGTAGAAGGCGGCGTCCGCGATGATGTCCTTGACAGTGGGGCCTGCGGCCAGGAGGCGGTTTTCCACGCGGATGTGGGAGAGCTCCGTGTTCGGGTCGTAGATGGCGCGGTTCCAGCGCCAGATCGTGCCGTTGTGCAGGTTGAGGTAGTGCAGCCCGGGGCTGTCGCCTCTCATGAACGGGGCGCCGGCCTGCATGCGGCCCTCCGGGAGCAGCGGGGAGAAGTACCGGACGTTCTCCTCGAAGAGGTCGAAGACGCTGGTGATCCAGCGCTCGCCGAACCAGACACGCGGGCGCACGCCCTGGTTAATCAGCTCCTGGGTGCGCGTATCGATGGACTGCTGGAACACAGGGATGCGCGATTCGTGCCAGACCCGGTGCCCCATAAAGAGCGGGGAGTTCGCGGACAGCGCGGCCTGCACGCCCGCGATCGCCTGGGACGCGTTCCACGCGTTGGCAAAGCGCGCGGGGGAAACCTGCAGGTGCAACTGGATGGACGTGCAGGTGGATTCGGTGGCGATGTCCTCGAAGTTGTGGCGGTAGCGCTCCTCGCGCCACAGGTTGAGGTGGACGAGCTCACCGCGGGTATCCATGATGGAGTTGTTCAGCCCCGCGTAGCGGTTCTCCGGCGTCATCCACGCCGGGTTTTTGAGGAACTTCGAGGTCATGGTGGGCAGGGTGCCGATCATCGCGACGGTGGAGCCGGCGGCCTCCGCGGCCTCGGACACCTCTTTGAGGCGCCGGCTGAGCCCCTCCTCGAGCTTGGTCAGGCCGTCGCCCGCAATGGACAGCGGCGGGTGGTTGAGCTCGACGTTGTAGGCGCCGATTTCAGACTGGAACTCGTCGCCGAGGCGCTCGAGCACGGCCTGGTTGTTGGCGTGCGGGCGCATCTCCGCGTCCACCAGGTTGAGCTCCAGCTCCAGCCCGATCGTGCCGTGGCTGACAAACTCCGCCTCCTGCAGGTGGCGGTCGAAGAGCTCGAGCTCGTCCTCCAGGCGCCTCCGGTACACGGAGCGCTGGCGCGGGGTGTAGGAATCCGCGGAGATTTGCTCGCCCATGGGTGCCTACTTCTTGCTGCGGTACCAGGAAATCAGTGCATCGGTAGAGGCATCGCCGGTGTTCGGTGCCTCCTTGCCCGCGACGGCGGCTGCGAGGTCGTTGGCCTGCTGCTTGCCCAGCTCAACGCCCCACTGGTCGAAGGAGTTGATGTCCCAGATGACGCCCTCGGTGAACACGATGTGCTCGTAGAGCGCGATGAGCGCGCCCAGGGTAAACGGGCTGAGTTCCTCGGCCAGGATCGTGGTGGTGGGGCGGTTGCCCGGCATGACCTTGTGCGGGGCCAGCTCGTTGCTCACGCCCTCCGCCTCGATGGTCTGCTGGTCCTTGCCAAACGCGAGCACCTTGGTTTGGGCGAAGAAGTTGCCCATCAGCAGGTCGTGCATGGAGCCGGTGCCGTCGGCGGTGGGGAAGTCCTCCTTCGGCGTGGCAAAACCGATGAAGTCCGCGGGCACCATCGTGGTGCCCTGGTGCAGGAGCTGGAAGAAGGCGTGCTGGCCGTTGGTGCCCGGCTCGCCCCAGAAGATCTCGCCGGTGTCGTAGGTGACCGGGGAGCCGTCGTGGCGGACCGACTTGCCGTTGGACTCCATGGTCAGCTGCTGCAGGTACGCCGGGAAGCGGGAGAGGTCCTCGGAGTAGGGGAGCACGGCGTGAGTCTGGGCGTCGTAGAAGTTGCGGTACCAGACGTTGAGCAGGCCCATCAGCGCCGGGACGTTCTTGGACAGCTCGGTGGTGCGGAAGTGCTCGTCCATGGCGTGGAAGCCCTCGAGCAGGCGCATGAAGTCCATCGGGCCGATCACGGCCATGAGGCTCAGGCCGATTGCGGAGTCGACCGAGTAGCGGCCGCCAACCCAGTCCCAGAAGCCGAACATGTTGGTCGTGTCGATGCCAAATTCGGCGACCTTCTCCTTGTTCGTGGATACGGCGACGAAGTGCTTGGCAATCGCGGACTCGTCGCCGTCGAACTGCTCGAGCAGCCAGCGCTTCGCCGCGTGCGCGTTGGTCAGCGTCTCCTGCGTGGTGAACGTCTTGGAGGCGATGATGAATAGGGTCTCCTCCGCGTTGCAGCGGTCCAGCACCGCGGCCATGTCTGCCGGGTCGACGTTGGACACGAACTCCGCGGTGATACCTGCGGTGGCGTAGGCGCGCAGCGCCTTGGTCGCCATCGCGGGACCCAGGTCCGAGCCGCCGATGCCAATGTTCACGACCTTCTTGATGGTGTGGCCGGTGTGGCCGAGCCACTCGCCGGAGCGCAGGGCGGAGGCGAAGTCGCGCATGCGGCCGAGGACCTCGTGGACGTCGGCGGCGACGTCCTGGCCGTCGACCTCCAGGTCCGCCTCGGCCGGCAGGCGCAGCGCGGTGTGGAGCACTGCGCGATCCTCGGTGTTGTTGATGTGGGCGCCGTCAAACATCTGGCCGATCTTGTCCTGCAGGCCCGCTTCCTCTGCGAGGGCGGTCAGGGCGTCGAGCACGGAGGCGTCGATAAGCTGCTTCGACATGTCCACGTGCAGGCCTGCCGCCTCGAAGGTGAGGTTTGTCGCGCGGTTGCTGTCCGCGGCGAAGAGATCGCGCAGCGTGGTCTGCGACTTCTCGGCGTGCAGCTTTTCCAGGTTTTTCCAGGCAGACGTGGACGTGATGTCGGTCATTATTCCTCCCAAGGAAGTGCGAATCGTTCTCACCCCACGGTAGCCAAAAGTGCGGTGCGAGTGCCTAGCCCAGCTTCCCGCGGCCCAGGCGCAGCAGGATGTTGGCCAGGGTTGGGCCTTCCTCGCCCAGCTCGTCGCGGAACTGGTTAATGATTGCCACCTCGCGGGTGTGCACGAGCTTCGTGCCGCCGGATCCCATCCGCGTCTTGCCGATGGCGCGGGAGACCTCGGAGCGGCGCTTCACCGCGTCCAGGATCACCCGGTCCAGCCGGTCAATCTCCTTGCGGTACTGCTGAATCTCCGCGTCCGACAGCGGGTCATCGGTGCCAGAGGGCATGCGGATGTCAAAATCGCTCATGGCAGGACATTATGCCACGGCACCTGCGGATATGGACCGTTTTATCCAGGGTGTTCGAACGGGCTCGGGGCGATGTTGGGGCGGTGGGTACTCTGAACCGCATGACTGATCTGACCCTGGGACTCAATCCGCAACAGCAGGCGGCTGTGCAGCACGAGGGCTCGCCGCTGCTCATCGTCGCCGGCGCAGGCTCCGGCAAGACCGCCGTGCTGACCCGCCGCATTGCTTACCTGTTGCAGCAGCGCGGGGTCGCGCCGTGGCAGGTGCTCGCCATCACCTTTACTAATAAGGCGGCCGCGGAAATGAAGGAGCGCGTCGCCCAGTTGGTCGGCCCGGAGTCGGAGCGCATGTGGGTGGCCACGTTCCACTCGGTCTGCGTGCGCATCCTGCGCCAGCAGGCGCAGCTCGTGCCGGGGATGAACACCAACTTCACCATCTACGACTCGGACGATTCCCGCCGCTTGCTGTCCATGATTGCCAAGGACTTCAACCTGGACCTGAAGAAGTTCTCCGCGCGCACCCTGGCCAACGGCATCTCCAATCTCAAGAACGAGCTCGTGGACCCGGACACCGCGTTAGCGGACGCGGAGCGCACCCACAACCCGTTCGAGACCACCGTGGCCAAGGTCTTTGCGGAGTACCAGCGCCGCCTGCGCCAGTCCAACGCCCTGGACTTTGACGACCTGGTGGGGGAGGTCGTGCGCATTCTCAAGGAGCACCCGCAGGTCACGGAGTACTACCGCCGCCGCTTCCGCCACGTGCTGGTGGACGAGTACCAGGACACGAACCACGCGCAGTACGAGCTCATCCACACGCTCGTCGGCACGGGTGCGGACGCCCCGGAGCTCGCGGTGGTGGGCGACTCGGACCAGTCGATCTACGCGTTCCGCGGCGCCACGATCCGTAACATCGAGGAGTTCGAGCGCGACTACCCCAACGCGCGCACCATCCTGTTGGAGCAGAACTACCGCTCCACCCAGAACATTTTGAACGCGGCCAACTCGGTGATCGCGCAGAACGAGGGGCGCCGGCCGAAGAAGCTGTGGACCGACCACGGCGCGGGCGAGAAGATCGTCGGCTACGTCGCGGACAACGAGCACGACGAGGCCCGCTTCATCGCCTCGGAGATCGACCAGCTCGCGGATTCTGGGATTGCGTATTCGGACATGGCGGTCATGTACCGCACCAACAATGCCTCGCGCGCGCTCGAGGACATCTTCATCCGCTCCGGCATCCCGTACAAGGTGGTCGGCGGCACGCGCTTCTACGAGCGCCGCGAGATCCGCGACATCGTCGCCTACATGAAAGTTCTGGACAACCCCGATGACACGGTCAGCCTGCGCCGCATCGTTAACGTGCCCAAGCGCGCGATCGGCGACAAGGCCCAGGCCATGGTGGCGCTCCACGCGGAGAACCAGGGGGTGAGCTTTGGGCAGGCGCTTATCGACGCCGCGTCGGGGAACGTCGACATGATCAAAGCTCGCGCCAAGAACGCGATCAGCGGGTTCGTAGAGCTTATGGACGGACTGCGCAAGGAGATGCCGGAGCTGCGCAACGAGGTCACGGGCATGCCAGAACTGGGCCAGCTCGTCTCCCGTATCTTGGACGCGACCGGGTACAAGGCGGAACTGGAGGCGTCGAACGACCCCCAGGACGCGACCCGCCTGGACAACCTCAACGAGCTCGTCTCCGTCGCGCGCGAATTCTCCTCTGAGGCGGCCAACCAGGTCGCCTACATGTCGGACGAGGAGCTCGACGCCGTGATGGTGGAGGGCGAGCCCGCGCCGGGATCGCTGCAGGCGTTCCTGGAAAAGGTTTCTCTCGTGGCGGACGCGGACCAGCTGCCGGACAACGAGCAGGGCGTGGTCACCATGATGACACTGCACACCGCGAAGGGCCTGGAGTTTCCCACCGTCTTTGTCACCGGCTGGGAGGACGGGCAGTTCCCGCACCTGCGCGCGCTGGGGGACCCGGACGAACTGGCCGAGGAGCGCCGCCTGGCGTACGTGGGCATCACCCGCGCCAAGCAGCGGCTGTACCTCACGCGCGCGATGCTGCGCTCCTCGTGGGGGAACCCGGTGACCAATCCCGCCAGCCGCTTCCTCGCGGAAGTCCCGGAGGACCTCATCGACTGGCGCAGGACTGAGCCGAGCGGAACCGGCGCGTCCGGCGCCTGGGGCTCGCCCGCGCCCCTCGGCGGTGGCCGGCGCTCGGGTTCGGGCCGGCGCTCGGGTCGCGGGGCCGGTTCCGGCGGGGTGAAGGTGCACAAGAACCTCAACCTGGCGCCGGGCGACCGGGTCAACCACGCCAAGTACGGGCTCGGCACCGTCCAGTCCGTGGACGGCGCGGGAGTGCGTGAGACCGTGACGGTGGACTTCGGCTCCTCCGGCACCGTCCGGCTCATGCTCATCGGCGGGCTGCCGATGGAGAAGATTTAGGAGATCCGGATGCCCTGCTGGGCGAACCAGGGGACGGGGTCGACCTGGTTCACGCCGTCGGGCTTGATCTCAAAGTGGAGGTGGGGGCCGGTGGACTGGCCCTCAGAGCCGATCTGAGCGATCTGCTCGCCAGCCTTGACGCGCTGGCCAACGGACACGTTGTACTGCGACATGTGGCCGTACACGGACACCTCGCCGCCGTCGTGCTGGATGACGACCCAGTTGCCAAAGCCCTGCGCAGGTCCGGCGTTGATCACGGTGCCGTCCATCACGGCGTAGATCGGGCTGCCCAGGCTGTTGGCAATGTCGATGCCGCGGTGCATGGTGCCCCAGCGCATGCCGAAGCCAGAGGTGAACGTACCGGTGGCCGGCGTGACCACGGTGCGGCCGTCCGCGGTGCGGCCGCGCTGCATGGTGACGCCGCCTGCGCCGTTGTTGGGGGTGAACTGGCTGCTGATCTCTTGGCCGAGCGCGCGGGGGTCGTAGACAATGCTGTAGTCACCGACGGTGAGGGTGGCGCCGGACTCCAAAATGGTGTCCGCGGCCTTGGCCAGGTGCTTGACCGCATCCTGTTGGTTTTCTACCGGGGCGCCGTTGATCTGGATGGCCGGGCCGGCGAATGCCGGGGCGGGCAGCAGGGTGAGCGAAAGCGCCGTGGCAGCGACTGCGGCAAGCAGGCGACGTTGCATGTGCGACAAACCTTTACATTGAGGGGAGTGTATACCGCGTTAAAACTTAGCGTGCCGACACCCCGTGAGCAACGCTCTGACGTGCAATTTTGTCGAAAAGTTGTGTCATTTTCCGCCATCCACGCAGGTCAACGCGGGTGTTGCTGGAGTGAAAATTGTTGCAAAAGTGACGCGAGTGAGGGGAGTCCGGGGATGGGGCCGGTAGGGGGGAGCTGGGCGGATACTCCACACCCGACCTGTACTGGGGCGGAAAAGGCCCGCCCAAAACAGCCCGTCCCACATGACGAGGGCAGGATGACGAAGATGCAAAAAATATTCCGCGTCTTCGTCATCCCGTTCTCGTCGCACAGGCCATTCCTCGCCCCAGCGACATGCCGAGCCGGGGCAGTGCTGCCCCTTGATCCCTGCGATTGCCGCAGCAACGCAAAACGCCCCGGGAAAACCGGGGCGTCAAGAGGGGAAGGAAGGTCTTAGAGCGAGATGCCGCGCTCTGCCAGCCAAGCGGCCGGGTCGACGGGGGTGGTGCCGTCCGGGTGGATCTCAAAGTGCAGGTGCGAGCCGGTGGAGAAGCCCATGCTGCCCATGCCAGCGATGTTCTGGCCGGCGTGGACGCGCTCGCCGACTGCCACGTTGAGCGTCTGCATGTGGCCGTAGACGGAGACGGAGCCGTCGTCGTGGCGCAGGCGGATCCAGTTGCCGTAGCCCTGGGCCGGGCCGGAGTCGATCACGGTGCCGTCCATGACGGCGAGGATCGGGGTGCCCGGGGAGTTCGCGATGTCCACGCCGTAGTGGAAGGAGCCCCAGCGCGGGCTGAACGGGGAGGTGAACGCACCCTCTGCCGGCTTGACGGTCTGCGGTGCGCGGGCGGCCTCGTCGGCCTTTGCTACCTCGTCGGAGTGCGCAACGGCCTTGTCCAGCTGGTCGGTCAAGTTGGTGACCGGCTTGTACTCGGAGATGGCCAGCACCTGCGGGGAAGAGGCGAGGGCGTCGGCGGTGGCGACGGCGTCGTCAACAAGCTGGTTGGTGTCCGCAGCCAGCTCGATGTCAACGTTGGAGGTCTGCGGGCCGTCTGCGGCCAGGGTTGCGGCGGCGGCGCCGGAGAGGCCGGCGGTGGAGACTGCGCCGGTGGTGACGGCGACCATGGCGACGCGACCCTTGTTCGGGGTCTGCTTGCGGTGCTTGCCGCCCTGCTTCGATGCGTTGTACATGTGCCCTCTTTGAAGCGTTCCGTTGGTCTGCGTTCCGCAACCTTCCCGGTAGCGGATCGTAACCTTCCTGTTATCTACGAGAGGTCACTGTAACGAATTGGTCTCGGCATGGCAAGCTGGATTCTAAAATTTTCTTAATCGTTTTCAGGTTGTTGATTCGTTACATAAATGCGCTCGCACGCGAGCGTGTAGCGTCTCATGCCCGGGCGGGCCCAGGACGTTGCATTTTGTTGGGAGTCGTCCGGGTATTTTACCGCCGCCGCGTGGGTACGCGGGGGAGTGTTGGACATCGGGCAGCGGCAATTCAGTGGCAAAGTTAACGACGATGAGCACCAATTCAAGCCCCCAAACAGGGCCCTCCTCGAGGCCGCAGCGGAGCCGCCCGCGCGTTACCTTGCGTGAACAGCGAGAATACAGTGAAGCAAGTGCGGCCAGTGAGCCGAGTGAGCACAGTGATGCCGACGGGCGCGGGCAGGCTCGCCGGCCGCGTGGAGGCGTCGAGAAGCGCAAACGGCTGCGACAAGGCAACCGGACGCGTCGCGCACAGCAGCTGCGCGGCCGCCCAGAAAAGGCGGATGCGGTCCCGCAGACGTGGAGCGAGCGCATCCGCCACTACCTTGGCTTCGTGCTGGTCCCCAACGCGGTACTCGGGCTCGGCGCGATCGCACTGTGCTTCGCGGTGCTGCTGATCGGTGGTTGGCCACTTTCGTACCTCCCGATGGCTATCGGCGAGACGTGGCTGGTCGGCCACGGCGTCCCGTTCGAGTTCGATGGCGTGACCCTCGGCGCGGTCCCGCTGCTGCCTGCGCTCGGCGCGATCGCCATCGTGGCTGCTCGCGTCCGCGCGGCGACCGCCCACCGGGTGAGCCTCCTCGACCTGGGGGTGCTGCTCGTACTCACTCTCCTCATCCCGCTCACGCTGTCCGGCATCGCCCTGTTCATGGTGTCGGACGCCTCGGCGGTCTACCCGGTCAGCGCCCCGCCCGCCGCGTTGGCGCTGTTCCTGCCGCCAGCGCTGCACTTCATTGGCTTCTGCTTCGGCCTTCGGACCGTCCTGTGGCGCGCGCTGGCCAAGCGAGGCGGGGTGCCGGAAGTGCTTATCGACGCCGCGCTCACCGCCCTCAACGCCATCCGGAACCTCGCACTCGCCGGCGGCGTCGTTGCCTTGGTCGTGCTGGCGCTGCACTACCAGCGGGTCGGCGACCTGGTCGCCGCCTACCCCAACCTCGGGGCCGCGGGTGGGCTGTGGCTGACGCTGCTGTGCCTGCTCTACCTGCCCAACGCTGCGGTGACGTCGATGGCGGTCCTGCTCGGCGGGTCCTTCGACTACGCCGGGGTGTCCACCTCGCTGTTCGCCTCCGGCAACGTCGCGCTGCCGCCGCTGCCGCTGCTGGCCGCGGTGCCGGAGAGCGTGCCGGCGTGGGCGCCGGTGTGCATGCTGATCCCGGCCGGCGTCATCCTGGCGTCGCTCTGGAAGGTCCGGCCGACGCTGGCGCAGGCGGGTGCGACGGGCGTGTGGGGCGGCGTGATCGGTCTGGTCCTCGGCGTGCTCACCTCCGGCGAGGCCGGCGCCTACGGGACCGTCGGCCCCACCGCGTGGAAGCTGGGAGTCCTCCTGCTCGGGTGGCTCGCGGTGCTGAGCCTGCTGGTGTGGGCGGTTGCCGTATTCCGCAGTGCGAAGCAGGATGACTAAGCTATGGCCCGTGAGTAGCCAATCATTGTCCGTTGCTGTGCTGGTTTCCGGCACAGGCAGCCTGCTCAAGGCGATTTTGGACGACATCCAGAGCCCGTACCGCGTCGATCTTGTCGTCGCGGACCAAGTATGTCCCGGCATCGAGCGTGCGAAGAACGCCGGTGTGCGCACCGCGGTCGTGCCAGTCGGCGATGATCGCGCTGCCTGGGATAGAGAGCTCGCGGCGACCGTGGCCAAGGCACAGCCTGACGTGGTCGTTTCCGCGGGCTTTATGCGTATCTTGGGCAGCGCGTTCCTGGATGAGTTTGAAGGGCGCACAATTAACACTCACCCCTCTTTGCTGCCCGCGTTTCCGGGCGCGCACGCCGTCGAGGACGCGCTGGAGTACGGCGTGAAGGTGACCGGCTGCACCGTCCACTACGTGGATGCTGGGATGGATACCGGCGAGATCATCGCTCAGCGCGCGGTGCGCATCCAGGAGGGCGACACGAAGTCCACTCTGCACGAACGAATCAAGCAGGCGGAGCGCGAGCAGATTGTGGGTCTGCTGCGCGGCGCCACCATCTCCGACGGGAAGGTACTGTTCAATGGGAATTCAGATTAAGCGCGCGCTGATCAGCGTGTACGACAAGACTGGCGTGGAGGATCTCGCCCGCGCGCTCGGCGAGGCCGGCGTAGAGATCGTCTCCACCGGCTCGACCGCCAAGCGCATTGCCGACGCCGGCGTGCACGTCACCGAGGTCGCCGAGCTCACCGGGTTCCCCGAGGTGCTCGAGGGGCGCGTCAAGACCCTGCACCCGCGCGTGCACTCCGGCATCCTGGCGGACCTGCGCAAGGACGCCCACGCCGAGCAGCTCAAGGAGCTGGGCATCGAGCCGTTCCAGCTCGTCGTGGTGAACCTGTACCCGTTCGAGGAGACCGTCGCCTCCGGGGCGGATTTCGACGCTTGCGTGGAGCAGATCGACATCGGCGGCCCCTCCATGGTGCGCGCCGCCGCGAAGAACCACCCGTCCGTCGCCGTCGTGACCAACCCGTCCCGCTACGCGGACGTCATTGATGCTGTGAAGGGCGACGGTTTCGAGCTGGAGGACCGCAAGCGCCTCGCGCTCGAGGCGTTCACGCACACCGCGCAATACGACGCTGCCGTCTCCTCCTGGTTCGCCGAACAGCTCGGCGCCGAGGAGGCTGCCGAGGGCGACGCACTGCGCTACGGCGAGAACCCGCACCAGGCAGCCCGCCTGGTCAACGAGGGCTGGGGCATCGCCAACGCCACCCAGTTCGGTGGCAAGGAAATGAGCTACAACAACTACCAGGACGCCGACGCCGCGTGGCGCGCCGCCTGGGACCACGAGCGCCCCTGCGTGGCCATTATCAAACACGCCAACCCGTGCGGTGTCGCGGTGTCGGACGATTCTATTGCCGACGCGCACGCGAAGGCGCACGCCTGCGACCCGGTCTCCGCGTATGGCGGTGTGGTCGCCGCGAACCGCGAGGTCACCGTCGAGATGGCGGAGCAGGTCAAGCCGATCTTCACCGAGGTCATCCTGGCTCCGTCCTACGAGGACGGCGCGATCGAGGTGCTTCAGGAGAAGAAGAACCTGCGCATCCTGCAGGTCGAGCCGAAGCAGCCCGGCGAGGAGCGGAAGCAGATCTCCGGTGGCTGGCTGGTACAGGACCGCGACGCCTACCAGGCTGAGGGAGACCCCGCCTCGAGCTGGAAGCTGGTCGCCGGCGAGGCCGCCGACGAGCAGACCCTGGCCGACCTGGAGTTTGCCTGGCGCAGCGTGCGTTGCGTGAAGTCCAATGCGATCTTGATTGCAGCCCAGGGGGCGTCGGTAGGCATTGGCATGGGCCAGGTCAACCGCGTCGACTCGGCGAAGCTCGCCGTCGACCGCGCCAACACCCTGGACGAGGGCAAGAACCGCACCAACGGGGCCGTGGCAGCCTCCGACGCGTTCTTCCCCTTCGCCGACGGTTTCCAGCTGCTCGCCGACTCGGGCGTGAAGGCTGTGGTGCAGCCGGGTGGCTCCATCCGCGATGAGGAAGTCATCGCCGCCGCCAAGGAGGCCGGTGTGACGATGTACCTGACGGGGACTCGCCACTTCGCTCACTAATTTGCGGGGCACAGAATGGTATCCTACGTATACTTTTAAGGTCAGCCGTAAATAAACGGCAGTAACGTGACGTAGGGAGCGCAGATTCGTGTCCTCGCAACTTTCTTCGCAGCCGTGGGCGAAGCAAATTACCGCGGCGCTGATGGCCATGGGGATCTCCCTGCCGGTGATGCCGGCGGTGGAGGATCTCCCCGTCGTCGGCGATGCGTACGTGCAGGCCTACAACGGCCTGCCCGACAACATCAAGCAACAGGTCCCGCCGCAGCTGCGGCCGAAGCAGCCCGGCCAGGCGGGGCAGCCGTCCCACGCGCCGGGCGCCGCCGCGCAGCCCGCCGTTGACCACCAGGCGGCCCTTGACGGGCTGGTACGCGCGGTGGAGGGGCACCACAACGGCCGCGTCGCCGTCTCGGTCGCGGGCAACGGCGCGCAGATCACCGCCGGAGACAACGCCGCTTACCCGGCGTTTTCCACCATGAAGGTGCCGCTGGCCATCGCCGCCCTGCGCCAGAGCCCGGGCTTTGCCAACGACGCCCGCCTGGCCATCACGGTCTCCGACAACGACGCCGCCTACCGCATGTACAACCAGGTCCCTGGCGCCGAGTCCGTCAAGGTGATCCAGCAGGCGGGTTCCGCCACGACGACCTCCGCGGCGTACGGGATGGATACCCTCTGGAACACCTCCGGCCAGGCGCAGTTTGCCTCCGGGCTGCGCTGCGTCGCGGGCCACGAGCCGGTGCTGGACCTCATGGGGCAGATCACCCCGGACCAGCGCTGGGGCCTTGGCCAGATCGGCGGTGCCCGCTTCAAGGGCGGCTGGAACACGCACGAGGACGGCTACGTGGCCCGACAGTTCGGCCTGGTCCCGGGCCCGAACGGCGATGTCGCCGTGGCGATCACCGCGTTCAGCCACGGCGGCTACGCGGAGAGCACCCAAATGCTCAGCGAACTCGCACGCGGCCTTGACGGGATGCGCGGGACCCTGCCCACCGCGCGCTGCTAACCTCTTGTGAAACCTGCACACTCTGCAGGCCGAAATAAGAAAGGCGGTAGTGCGTGGTCGACCGACAACGCGAGTACGAGCGTGACCAGGAGGTTGACCCGCCTACCCAGGTCCTTCCCGCGCAGCAGGTCGATGAATATCAGGACGAGACTCAGGACGACGACCGCCGCGGGGCGGTTGGTACCTGGCTCGTCGGCGGTCTGGTCGGGGCGGCCGCGCTCATCATGGGGGCGCTCTTTTACACCTCGGTGAGTGGCCTCGCGCAGGGCGCGAAGCAACCCGAGAGTGTTACCAGCACCATGGTCGTGACGTCGACGCAGGTCACGGAGGTGACGACGACGAGGGTGGCGCCGGCTCCCGCGCCGACGAGCACGACGGCGCCGAAGACGTCGAAGACACCGAAAGCCTCAAAGACGTCGAAGAAGTCCTCGGCTGTGGCGTCGTCGAAGGCGAGCATGGGGGCGTCGACAAGCACTGCAACGGCGAGCAAGACGAAGAAGTCACAAGCCTCGAAGACGACCAAGACCAGCCCGACGACGAGCCGGTAGCGCACCCAGCTTGCGGTGAGGGAAATGCGCGGTGAATTTCAACATTTTGGCAGATGTTGATTTATCATTTCCCAGAACCCCCAATTTGCATACATGACCCTCGGCGCGCCCCCGCGCCTCGGGAAAGGCGCGACAATGAGCAGTAAGTACGGCCAAGGCGACGTGAACCCCAGCACGGAGCAGTGGGCCGCCGCGGACACCGAGACGGTACAGTTCTCGGGCCAGTACCCGCAGCAGCCCCAGCAGCAATACGCACCGCAGCAATATCCACCACAGCAATACGGTCCGGCGTACGGCCAGGGGCAGTACCCGTACCACGAGGAGAATCGCCGAAACTGGACCCCGTGGCTCATCGCCATCATTGGGGTCCTGCTCGCGGCGATAGTGGGCGTGCTTGCGTACCTGTTTGGTTCCGGGGCGTTCAGCGGCTCGAGCGAGCCGGTGACCATTACGGATGTGGAGACCCAGACGCTCCAGCAGGAGGCGCCCGCCCAGCAGCAGGCCGAGGAGCCCGCCCCGGCAGCACCGGCGCCCTCGCGTCACACGTACTCGCATTACGCGGCCGATACCGGGGTGACCACCGGGCCGTTTGCCGCGAACGTGTACAGCGAGTTCGTCGACGCGTACAACAGTTCGGGCAGCACGAACGTCACGATCTCTGCGTACAGCCCGCGGACGGGATACACCTACACCATGTCGTGCAGCGGCGGCAGCACCGTGTACTGCTCCGGCGGCAATAACGCCAGGGTCCGGATTTGGTAGTCCCTCTCCGGCTCGGCGTTGCGCTCGCCGCGTCCGCCTGCGCCTTGTCGTCCTGTACCGTGCCGACTGGGCCGCAGCAGGAACCACCGACAGTCGTGGTGAAGTCCACCGAGTTCGTTACGCCTCCGCCCGCCCCGTCCACCACAGAACGCCGCGCCGCGGCCCCTGACGCGCAGTCGCTTCTCGACGCCACCGTGCAGGCCGCCTCCGCCTGGGGCACCGCCGGTGCCGCCGTCGCCGGGCCGAACGGAGTCGTGGCGTCAGGGGAGCAGGGGGCAACCGCGGCGTGGTCGACGATCAAGGTGCCCATCGCGATCGCCGCGCTCCGCGCCGATCCCGCTGCCTCCGGCGACGTCGCCGCCGCCATCACCGCCTCGGATAACGCCGCTGCGGAACGGCTCTACGCCACCGCCGGTGCCGACGCGGTGGATGCGGTGCTCAGCGAGTCCGGCCTTACCGTGCCGGTAAATACGGCGAAGACCCGTCCGGAGTTCTCCACGTTCGGCCAGACCGCCCTCTCGGTCAGCGATGAAGCGCAGCTCGCCGACTCGCTCGCGTGCATTGCTGGCGCCGGGCAGGTGCTCCAGCTCATGGGGCAGGTCGACCCGGGCCAGTCCTACGGCCTGGGGACGCTTGGGGCCCTGTTCAAGGGCGGGTGGGGCCCGGACACAGCAGGCATGTATCAGGTGCGACAGTTCGGGCTTGTGCCGCGCACGGACGGGAGCTACGCGCCCGTCGCGCTCGCCGCGTTTCCCGCGGACGGCGCGTACGACACAGGGCAGCAGATGCTCAGCGCGATGGCGCAGCGGTTGGGGGAGGGGACCGAGTTGCTGCCGGCGGCGCGCTGCCAGCCGTAAAGCGGACGGGCGTCACGTCGGGGTGAAGCATTGACTGGATGACGAGAACAGGGTGACGAATTCGTTGAGAATGGGCCTGCGGATGTTTTGTTGGAGTGCCCCGTGGGCTTGTGTGTTGTTGTTTAGACTCCAAGTGCTTGGCGGTGTTCGGCGATGGTGACATAGCCGTTGCCTAGCGTCGACTTCAGCCTGGTATGGGTGTAGAAGTCGATGTAGTTGTCAATATAGTCTCGCATTTGTGCCACTGCACGTGCGCGAAAGAGATTCACTGACCCCCAATATCGGAGGTTCGAAAGTCCTACAAAGGCTAGGGTGATCCGTTACTCTAACGAGAATGACGATTTCCCCCTCTAAGTAAGAGGCAAAAATGAAATGTAGTCATCGAATTCTCCCTTCGGCCACGGCATTTCTTGTCGCGTGCAGTTTAGGTACGGCCACAGCTACCGCCGATGTCTTTCATGGGCATTGGATCGGAGGTCGAATTGAAGAAACGTATCAACGCCTCGGCGGCTGGCCCACATTTGGGGATGCCTTGACCCCCGAAAGTGTGTCGGCGTGGAATGGGCGTTTTCAGGTCTTTGCCCGCGACTCCTCTATTTATTGGCACCCTAACGTCGATGGTGGAACCGCCCACCAAGTAGGAGGGGCAATCAGGGACAAATGGGCGGAACTGGGGTGGGAACGGGAGCATCTCGGTTATCCCGCCACAGATGAACTTCCCACTCGGCAACCAGGAGGGCGATTCAATCACTTCCAAGGAGGCTCGATCTATTGGAGTCCGTCCACCGGCGCGCACAATATCCAAGGCGAGATTAAAAAGCAATGGGGTTTGAGCGACTGGGAAATGGGCCCACTTGGCTTTCCTACGACCGACGAGCTCAATACTCCTGGCGGAGAAGGGAAGTTCAATCATTTCCAAGGAGGCTCGATCTATTGGAGCCCTTCCACCGGCGCGCATAAAGTACTAGGTGAAATTAGAAACTATTGGGGTAAGAACGGGTGGGAGAAGAGTAGATTCGGTTTTCCTGTATCCGAGGAACGGCGTTTGATCGACGGCGCAGTTCAACAAGAATTCCAAGGCCACGCCCTTCAATGGGTTCCTTTTAAGCCCGCATCCCTACCAACCTACGGCTCTGCATATGGTAGCTACAACCAGTTTTACGATATTTTCAATATCAGTGAGCAATGGACCCCGCAGGCCCTAAATCGAGAGTTGACCACTCACTTTAATCAATATTTCACTTTCACGGGCTGCCCCGATACTCTCCGCGTAGGAGATACTTGCAATCTTGACACGGCAGTAGGAGTGGATGCCCCAGTACGAGTAGAGGCTATTTCCCCAGATGGTTTCACCTTTAAATCCCTGGAGGGACACCCCGAAGGTGCCGGTCGGTTGATCAACTTCAGATTTGTCCCGACTACCGTCACAGGGATCACTACTATCAGATTGAATGTGCAAGCATGGGGGCCGGTTTCAAATGTATCTCTTTTAGGTCCTTTGAACTCCCAGACTGTCGCTCGGTATTCATGGTCCCGACTGGCAGACAATCTGAGGAAGCGAACCTCGACTGCATCTGCCACTTACATCACCGCAGATAAGAACACTTCCTCGGTTAGAACGTTTAATGTCCCCAATTCGGACGCCGTATCTGCCCTTCCGGATGCTGAAGTGGTTGACACGACGAACTACCAGTTGAGCGAAGGTATGGATCTCGTCCCGTTCTTCCCGGCAGGAACGTCCTCGGAGGAAATCGAAGCGGCACTGAAGAGTGGCAGCATACCCACGTCACTTCCAACAATCCGAGAAGGAAAGACCCCAACACCAAGCGACACCACGACTGATAGTCAGCCGGATCCTATTCAGGCAACACATTCAGGCAACACAGGGAACCGAGGCTCCGGAATAGGATCGAACGCAATGGATGTCATGACCACCCCCTAAAAGAATTTAGAGAGAAACATGATCTATGTGGTTTTTGGTGCAGTGGTCGCGCTATTCATCTCCTTATGCATCATGGCAATGGGGTACCTAGTCCACCTTTCAGCTAAGCGGAAGGTGCTTTCTCCATACCGTTTCTTAGTCGTGATGGTTTTACTAGCACCCGTTTTCCTGATCTACGACATACTTAGCGATGAGATGTGTAGCGGCCTTTTCAATTATGCGGTCAGCGGTTACTTAATTACCACCGTTATCATCAGTTCTCTGTGGCGCATCATTGCGAATGGCTTCGGCGAAGCGCGGGAGTAGGAGCGGTCGCTAGGAGAGGGTGTTTATACAGCGCTTCTTGCGAGGTATGTATACAAGGTGGTCCATCCGATGTCGAGCCGGCGGGCCACTTCCGCCTTGGGCACGCCATCGGCTACCCACCCCCAGGCCTGGGCGACCTGGGCGTCGGTGAGCACCTTCGCGCGACCCTTGTAGACACCGCGAGCCTTGGCACGGGCAATGCCCTCGGCCTGACGCTCACGAATAATCGAACGTTCAAACTCCGCCACCGAACCAAGCAGGCCGAGCATGAGCTTCGCAATAGGTGTGGAGTTCAAAGGATAGTGTTCAGAAGACTGAAATGGTAGCGGTGTGGTGAGTATCTGGTAGCGCCTGAGTGAGTATCCGGTAGCGGTGTCTCACTCAGGCGTTGCTTGCTCCCGGATCTCACGGGGAAAATGCGCGGACATCAGAAACCCTCTCCGCCCCCGGGGACACACCAACTATTTGTCCGCGGTCCCAATTTCCAATATCTTCGTCACGGGGATCTCGTCATGTGGGTACCGATTAGGTCGGCGCAGCCCGTGTTTGCTGCGCTGCCAGCCGTAAGCCCCGCTGCTACTCCGGATTCCCCGACACCTTCGCCACCAGCTCGAGGGTGCGCTCGCCGCGGCAGGAGGGGAGCTCGGCGTGGAGCACGTCGAGCACGGCATCGGCGATCATGACTGAGGGGGCGGGTAGGGCATCGTCGACAAGCGGGTAGGGCGCCACACCGGTGTTGTCGCGCATCTCAATCGCGGCGAGCGTCATGTGGAACGGGAGATCGATGCGGGGATCGTCATTGCCGACGATTTGCGCCGCGAGGTCGCGGTAGATGCCCTCGAGCTTCGCGCGCGCCTCGTGGTACTCCTCGAACTCCTCCGATTCCAGCGTCGGCAGCTGGTAGAGGCGACCGATGTTCCAATTGGAAGACAGCAGGATGCGCGTCTCGGCGGCGCACAGCGCCCACAGCTTCAGCGCCGGCGACGCGTCCGACTCCGCCAAGTCCGAGGCGAGGTCCAACGCCGGTTGGATCGTGCCCTTCAGCAGGGTGAGGAAGATGTCGTTCTTGGAGGGGAAGTGGTAGTACAGCGACGCCTGGCGGATGCCCACGGCCTCGGCGATCTGGTGCGTAGACGTGGTGGAGAAGCCGCGGCGGGTGAACAGTTCCGAGGATGCGTCGAGGATTTCGTCGCGGGCTGTCTTGCCGCGACGACGGGGGCTGTTCTTGCGGGGGCGACCCACGTTTCCGCTCATCCACTACTCCTCTCAAAACGGCGCCGTTCTGCAGGGAAGGCAGCGACGCGTGTGCGTTCCTAGTCTACTGCACGCCGCGGCCTTTCAATCGTTAGAAAGGTAGCGGCAGCGCATGAAAAAGCCTGCCCCGCACCGGAATCACATCCGGGCGGGGCAGGCTTTGGGTCGAAAACTCTACGCTGTTGACGTCAACCGCTGGTTAGCGGGTGGTGAACGGCAGAAGAGCCATCTCGCGCGCGTTCTTGACGGCGGTAGCAACCTGACGCTGCTGCTGCGGGGTCAAGCCGGTGACGCGGCGGGAACGGATCTTGTGACGGTCAGAGATAAACAGACGCAGGGTCTCAATATCCTTGTAGTCGACCTTCTCAATGCCCTTGGCCTTGAGCGGGTTCTTCTTCGGGCGGCGGGACTGCTCCATGCGCGCCTTGCGTTGGTTATTGCGCTTCATTGGTCAATTCCTCCTTACCACGAAGACTTACGGACGCCAGGCAGCTCACCGCGGTGAGCCATCTCGCGCATACGGACACGGGACACACCGAACTTACGCAGGTAGCCGCGGGGGCGGCCATCGCGAGAGTCGCGGTTGCGCACGCGCGACGGGGAAGCGTCGCGGGGCTGGCGGTTCAGCTCAAACTGCGCGTCCAGGCGGTCCTCGTCCGAGGTCTCCGGGTTGCGGATGATTGCCTTGAGCTCGTTGCGTCGCTCTGCGTAACGAGCAACGATCTCCTTGCGCTTCTCGTTCTTGGCGATCTTCGACTTCTTAGCCATTGATTATCGCTCCTCGCGGAATTCGACGTGCTTGCGCACAACCGGGTCGTACTTCTTCAGCGTGATGCGATCCGGGTTGTTGCGCTTGTTCTTGCGGGTGACGTAGGTAAAACCAGTGCCCGCGGTGCTCTTCAGCTTGATGATCGGGCGAATATCGTTACGTGCCATTAGATCTTCTCACCTCGTGCGCGGATCTTTGCCACGACGGACTCGATGCCGTCACGGTCGATGATCTTCAGACCCTTGGTAGAAACGTTCAGAGTAATGGTACGGCCCTCGGAGGGCAGGTAGAACCGGCGCTTCTGCACGTTGGGGTTCCAACGGCGCGAGTGGCGGCGGTGCGAGTGCGAGACGGTCTTGCCAAACTTTGGCTCGCGTCCCGTGACCTGGCAATGTGCCGACATGGGTTGACTTCTTTCTCTTCTGCCGCCCACGCACTGATCACAAGTGAGGATGACGCCACTGCTAAGCGGAGTGAGGGTCCGCGAGAGCGTCTGGTGCAATCGGTTGACGTAGGCGTATACGTGTACTTCGACAACAGCGAGAGTCAACGATACATGCCGGGCTGCGGTTTTCCTAATTCGGTGCGTGCAAGGGGGCAGTATGCTTGACGACGCCACGTTCTCGGCGGGGTGGCGGGGCGTCGAGAAGCAAAATGCCGAGATTAGGTAATGGGGGACCTGAGCTGTATGCTTGTGCGAGTTGTCCGGCGGGAGCCGGGCGTAATGTCAGTTTTTCGCACCCAACTCAGGCACGATCCTCGCGGAGGAGACGACCTGAAGTTCAATCCTGAGGGAGACGAAGTATATGAAGAAGGATATTCATCCGGATTACCACCCGGTGATTTTCCAGGACGCGAACACGGGCCACAAGTTCCTGACTCGCTCCACCAAGACCTCCGACCGTACCGACCAGTGGGAGGACGGCAACGAGTACCCGCTCATCGTTGTCGACGTGACCGCTGAGTCCCACCCGTTCTGGACCGGCGCACAGCGCCTCATGGACACCGCTGGCCGCGTTGAGAAGTTCAACCAGCGCTTCGGTGGCATGGCTCGCCGTAAGAAGAAGTCCGCTAACTAGGCGTAAAGGAGGAATTGAGAAATGGCTACCCCGAAGTTTAAGAAGTCCCGCGCAAACACCCGCATGCGTCGCTCGCAGTGGAAGGCTGACAACGCCGCACTGCAGACCGTCAAGATCGACGGCCAGGAAGTTCGCATCCCGCGTCGCCTGGTCAAGGCCGCGCAGGCTGGCCTGATTGACGTGGAGCAGTTCTAAACGCAGCTCCACCGGAAGCCGGTTCCCTGACCTGGGGAATCGGCTTTTTTGCGGTCTTATGCACCAAAAATCATCGAGTAAGCCATAATAGAAACATGAAAATTCTTGTGGCCGATGATGAGCAGGCCGTGCGTGAATCCTTACGGCGCTCTCTTCGCTTCAACGGGTACGAGGTGTGCCTGGCGGAAGATGGCGAAGAGGCGCTGGATCTGATCCGCGCGGAAGAGCCGGACCTGACCATCCTTGACGTGATGATGCCTAAGCTTGACGGGCTTGGCGTGTGCCGTACGCTGCGTTCGTCCGGCTACGATCGGCCCGTGCTGATGCTTACGGCGCGTGACGGCGTGTCTGACAGGGTGGCGGGGCTGGATGCCGGTGCCGACGACTACCTTCCCAAGCCGTTCGCGCTCGAAGAGCTCCTTGCCCGCGTTCGCTCCCTGCTGCGCCGTGCCCGCGCGGATTCTATAGAGGGCGGCGACCACGAGTCCTCCGCGCTGAAGTTCGAGGACCTCACGCTCAACCCGGAGACCCGAGACGTCACGCGCGGCTCCCGTACCATCTCGCTGACGCGCACCGAGTTCGCGCTGCTGCACCTGCTGATGCAGAACCCGCGTCGCGTGCTCACCCGCCAGACCATCCTGGAAGAGGTGTGGGGCTACGACTTCCCAACCTCCGGCAACGCGCTCGAGGTGTACATCGGCTACCTCCGGCGCAAGACGGAGGCTGCGGGCGAGCCGCGCCTGATCCACACCGTCCGCGGCGTTGGTTACGTGCTGCGGGAGACGGCACCGTGATCCTTCGGCAATCAGCCGAGACTTACCAGCGCGATAAGGACGCGTGGATCGACGAGCAGGGGGGCGCGGAGGCGTCAGGTTTCCGCGGCTCTCGGTTCCTTGGGCTCGGACTTTCTCTGCGCCAGCAGCTCGTGGTGCTGACTGGCGTGATGGTCGCCTTCACCATCTTGGTCACCGCCCTGGTCAGCTTCTGGGCTGCCGCCACGACGATCACGAATTCAATGGATAGCGACCTCCGGGTGAAGGCGGATGCGCTGATGGACGAGGTGGAAAGGCATCCCGTCGATGAGCTTGAGGGGAAGATAGCGGCGTTTAAGTACTTCAACCCGCAGATCCACGCAGCGGTGTCGCCGCCGCAGTCCAATCGCTATTACGGCGATGCGATCGCGATCGGTGGGGCGTTCCACAGGGAAGCGGACGGCGAAGAAATCTCGGTCCGTACTGCGGGCGGGGAGCGCATCCTGGTCCTCCGCAAGGACGACGGCTCTGCGGTGGCGCTTGCCCAGCAGGTGGATCCCTCGCGCCGGCTGCAGGGCAGCTCCGGTGCGGCGCTGCTGGTCATCCTGTGCCTCGGCATTGCGATGGCGTGGGCCGTCGCGTCCGTTGTCGCCGCGACCGGTTTGTATCCACTGCGCAGGCTGCAAAAAGCGGTGGACGAGGTGACCCGGACCGAGGAGCTCAAGCCGCTCCCGGTTGAGGGCGACGACGAGCTCGCGAACATCAGCCGCTCGTTCAACCGGATGATCCAGACGCTCCAGGACTCGCGTACCCGACAGACGCAGCTCGTCGCAGACGCGGGCCATGAGCTGAAGACGCCGCTGACGTCCATGCGCACCAACATTGAGCTGTTCATGATGATGTACAAGTCCGGCCACCAGGACATGATCTCGCCCGAGGAGCGCGAGAACCTGGAGCGGGACGTGCTGGCGCAGATGGAGGAGATGTCCACGCTGATTGGAGACCTCGTCGACCTTGCGCGCGAGGACTCTCCCAACACGGAGTTCACTGAGCTCCGTCTCGACATGATCCTGGAGGAGGCGCTGGACCGCGTGCGTCGCCGCCGCCCGGACGTCACGTTCCAGTTCCACGCCGACCCATGGGTCATCATGGGCGACCACTTCGCCATGGGGCGCGCGCCGATTAACCTGATCGACAACGCCGCCAAGTGGTCCCCGGACGGCGGCACCGTCCGCATCTCGCTCAAGGCGGCCACGACGAAGGCGGTGCTGATTGTCGACGATTCCGGCCCCGGCATTGCGCCGAAGGAGCGCGCCCGCGTCTTCGAACGCTTCTACCGCGCCCCGGAGTCGCGCGCGATGCCGGGCTCGGGCCTGGGCCTGGCGATTGTGAAACAGGTGCTCGACCGCCACAACGCCCAGATCTTCGTCGAGGAATCCGACGACGGGGGCACCCGCATGCGTGTCGTGTTCCCGGGGTGGCGCCCGCCCGCGGAGGACTAGCAAGCGCGTGTGCGCACGGTCGCGTTGCCCCGCTTGGTGGGAGGGATCTCACCGGGCGGGGTTTCGTCGATAAGCGGCATTGCACCAGCGCACAGCACACAGGGAACGTTCAGTTAACTTTAGGTGGAGTCTGTTCAGGCATCAAGACTGGCTCCAGCAGAAAGGTTGATAATTACCTCCATGACTTTTCCAGAGGATCCACGCAACCCCCGTCGCGCAGCGAGCGGCGGCTCGGATCGTGTTACCAGCAACACAGATACATCTCCCGCACTGACCGAGACGCGCCAGGACCAGCCGACCGTGTACCACGTCGACCAGGTGCCAAGCGCGCCGGAGGGGGCTCGAGAGAAGCGTCGATTCGGTGCGGGGACCGTCATAGCCACCGCACTCGTCGCCGCGCTTGTCGGGGGCGCTAGTTCCGGGTACGTGGTGAGCAAAACCAACGACGGTGAGGAGAGCTCGTACAGCGCCCTGGAGGCGCCGGCAGCCCCGGCTCCGCAGAACGACCAGCAGAACGACCAGGGGGAGGCGCAGGCGGCGCCAAAGGGCTCGGTCGAAGACGTGGCGTCGCAGGTCCTGCCCGCCGTGGTCTCGATCGTGGTGCAGACGCCGCGTGCGTCGGCGGAAGGCTCCGGCTCCATTATCTCCTCGGACGGCTACGTGCTGACGAACCACCACGTGATCGCCGATGCGGCGAGCTCGCAGTCCCAGATCCAGGTCACGCTGAATGACGGTTCGCGCCACGACGCCACCTTCGTGGCCAGCGACGTGAACACCGACGTCGGCGTGATCAAGATTGAGGGCGTGAAGGACCTGCCGACGATGCAGTTCGGCGACTCCGACCAGCTCGCCGTCGGCCAGGAGGTGGTGGCCGTCGGCTCTCCGCTGGGCCTGTCCGCGACGGTGACCAGCGGTATCGTCTCGGCGCTGAACCGACCGGTGCGGGCGTCGCAAGGCGGTGGCGAGAGCTCGCTGATGGACGGCATCCAGACGGACGCCGCGATTAACCCCGGTAACTCGGGCGGACCGCTGGTGGACATGCACGGCAACCTCATCGGGATGAACTCCGTGATTGCGTCGCTGTCTGCGGGCGGCTACGGGCAGGAATCGCAGGGCGGCTCCATCGGCCTGGGCTTTGCAATCCCGTCCAACTTTGCCAAGCGCGTGGCGCAGCAGCTGATTGACAAGGGCAGCGCCTCTCAGCCGATGCTGGGCGTGCGAGTCAGCGCCATGGACATGGGCGACGACGGCGCCGTCGTCGCCGGCGTGGAGCCGAATAGCCCGGCGGAGCAGGCTGGCGTGCGTAGGGGCGACGTGATCACCAAAGTGGGCGACCGGCTGATCGATTCCGCCGACGCGCTCATCGCGGCGACGCGTTCCCACGACTTCGGCGAGACGGTCACCCTGCAGATCCGGCGGGAGGGGGAGGAGGCTCCCGTTTCCGTAGATGTGACGCTGAGTTCCGAGTAAGTTAAAGGACACTCCTCCGGTCGCGGGGCCGGAACAACGTCGAAGCGAGAGAGGGAAAGAAGGCACATGTCCACAACACTTGATGCGCTGGAAAACGTGGAGCCGGACGACGCGTTTTTGCGGGCCACCGAGCTCGCGGAGGACACTCCCGCCCCGTCCCGGGCCATCATCGTGCTCATCGGTGATCACCGCTACGAGGCCCCCGGCGACAACACGCACGAGATGGTCGCGGAGTTGCTGGGCGAGTACGGCTACCACGTCGATGGCGTGGTGCGCACCAAGTCGAAGAAGTCCGAAATCCGCAAGGTGATTGAGACCGGTGTGGTCGGCGGCGTCGACCTCGTGCTCACCGTCGGCGCGACCGGGGTCGGCCCGCGCGACAAGGCGCCGGAGGCCACGCGCGCGGTGATTGACAAGCTGGTGCCGGGCGTCTCGCAGGCGGTTCGCTCCTCCGGCCAGGCCTGCGGCGCCGTCGACGCGTGCACCTCCCGCGGCATCTGTGGTGTGTCCGGCTCCACAGTGGTGGTCAACCTGGCTCCGAGCCGGCAGGCGATTCGTGACGGCGTGGCCACCATCGCGCCGCTGGTGGACCACCTGATCTCGGAGCTCAACAGCTACACCGTGCAGAAATGACGCGGCAGCGGCGAAGGGCGCGGCGCGTCGCGGACGTGGACTACGACCGCACGGCGGACGCGCCGTTCACGGGGGCCGGGGGCGATGGCGAACGCGCGGTGTCCTTTGAGGAAGACGGCGACCCGGCCGCGGAGCTGACGGGGCGGGAGTTCTACGACTACGAGCGCCCGCCCCACCACGGTGGGGACTAGTTGCTGGTCGCGGGCGGGGTGGTGCTGCCTGCCTGCTCCGGGGACTGGCCGGCGAGCAGGTCGCGGATCTCAGTGAGCAGCTCCGTTTCGGTCGGGGCAGCGACGTCTTCGGGGATGCCCCGCTTTCGCTTCTGCATCTCATTGAGCTTGTTCATCGGCGCGACGATGAGGAAGTAGACCACCGCGGCGATGAGCAGGAAGTTGATCGCGGCGGAGACCAGCATGCCCAGGTCGAGGGCGGTCTCGGGGCGGCCCGGGATGACCGGAATCTTCCAGCCTTCGCCCACCTCGGCGTCGCCGAAGATGTTGAGCAGCGGGTTGATGATGGCGTCAGAGAACGCCGTGACCAGCCCGGTGAAGGCGGCGCCGATGACAACACCGACGGCCAGATCGATGACGTTGCCGCGCAGAATAAAATCGCGGAAACCTTTCAGCATGAAACATGCACTCCTTTGCAAGAGCATTGCGTAGTGGGGGAAGAAACGGCACCGCCATGCGTGCGCATGGCAGGTGTCAAGGATACGCAGTTTATGCCGGCGTGCCAGCAGAGGCCAAAACAACGGCGAGGGGCATGCTTAACGACGCCGCCGCCACCGCCGACGCCTGCGACCGCCGCATCAGCACGAGCACCGTGCCCTCTTCGCCAACGGTGACAATGCGCCCGCCGGAGGCGACCGTCGTCGGCCCCTCCGCGATCACGTCCACGACGGCGCCGTGGTGCAGCATGGGCAGGATGTCCGGCTCCGCGAGCGCCACCGGCACCATGGTGAACGGCTCACCTTCCGGCTGGCCCGCAACGAGCTCGCTCACCAGGTCGGGGCCGACGAGCCGGGTGGAGGTGACCACCTCCCCGGGCGCGGCACCTGCGGCGAGGATGTGCCCGCTGGCCAGGGACTGCTCCCGCAGCGCGCCCTCCGGGACGACGCGTTCGGGCACCCGCTGCAGCTGCAGGTCCTCATCGGTGACGCGGGCGCCCGCGGCGACGGGGCGGGCGAAGGTGACAACCAGGGGGTCGGCGCGGGACGCGTTGAGCAGCGCGCTGAGGCCGGCGGCGCAGACGAGTGCGCCGGCGAGCGCGCGTCGGAGGAGCACGGAGCGTCGATAGCCCGGGGTGCGCAGGCGGTGGGCGAGTCCAGTGAGTCGTTGCGAGAGGTCCATGCATATTAGACGCAGCCGGACGCGCGGCGGTTCCCTCTACACCGAAATTTCCCGCCACCCGCGCGGCGTGATGATCGCGCGCACGGGGACGTCGTGCGCGTCGTGGGGGACCGCGTCGACGACTTCCTCGTCGTAGAGCACCGCCGCCGTGGGCACGTCTCGCCCAGCGAGCGCCCGGTCGTAATAGCCGGCGCCCTTGCCCAGTCGCATCCCCCGGGCATCGACGGCCAACGCGGGAACCAGGAGCAGCGCGCAGGAGGAGAGGACGCGGGAGGTGAACCGGGCACCGGTCGGTTCTGCGACACCGAGCGCGCCGGGCTGCGTCGCCCCGTCCGCCAGCGACCACGCCAGCACGCCGTCCGGCAGCGAGATTGGGATGAAGACGCTCCGCGCATGGCGGCGCAGCTGCGCAGCGAAGTCTGCCGGGCCTGGCTCGGTGGGGAGCGGATTGTAAGCGGAGATGTTGGCGCCACGTGCGCCGAACGCGTCGATGCAGGCAACCGCGTTGGTCAGGATCGCCGCGTCGAGCGCTGTCTTGCGGGCGGGGTCGTGGCGGAGCCGGCGGCGGAATTCGGTGCGGCGGGCGCGCAGGGCTTGCTTGTCCTCGGTTGGCGTTGGCATGGTGGCCCCCTTCGGGTTGAGCGGAGAACGTGGGTCGGAGCAAAATAGCAGCAACTGGCCATGTAGGCTCGATATTTATGCGGAATTCTAACGAAGTATCATCCGTGCCTTCCCATGGTGCGGTGAAGACGGTTGTCGTGCCGGCGGCGGGTATGGGTACTCGTTTTCTGCCGGCGACGAAGACGGTGCCGAAGGAGCTTTTGCCGGTGGTGGATACTCCCGGCATTGAGCTGATCGCGGAGGAAGCGGCCCAGCTGGGGGCGCAGCGCTTGGCGGTGGTGGTGGCTCCTCAGAAGGAGGAGATCATGGCTCACTTCGGCGAGTTTTCCACGCTGCGCGAAACGCTTGCTGCGCGCGGTAAGGACGAGCAGGTGGCAAAGGTCGCCCGCGCTGGTGAGCTGATTGATGCGATTTCGGTGACGCAAGATAAGCCGCTGGGGTTGGGGCACGCCGTAGGGTGTGCGGAGGTCGCGCTGGATGATGACGAGGACGTTGTCGCTGTCATGCTGCCGGATGATTTGGTGTTGCCGGCGGGTGTGATGGAGAAGATGGTCAAGGTGCGCCAGGAGCTTGGTGGCTCGGTGTTGTGCGCGTTTAACGTCAGCCGTGAGGAGGTGTTCAACTACGGCGTGTTTGACGTTGAGGAGGTGGACACCGAGGGTGATGGTGTTGAGGTCAAGCGTGTGCGTGGCATGGTGGAAAAGCCTGCGGTGGAGGATGCGCCGTCGACGTTGGTTGCTACGGGTCGCTACCTGCTGGATCGGGCGATTTTTGACGCGTTGCGTCGGATCGAGCCGGGCAAGGGTGGTGAGTTGCAGCTGACTGATGCGATCGAGCTGATGATCACGGAGGGCCACCCGGTGCACGTGGTGGTGCATGACGGGAAGCGCCACGATTTGGGCAATCCGGGTGGTTACATCCCGGCGAATGTGGACTTTGGGCTGCACAACGAGAAGTATGGTCCGGCCCTGTACACGGCGCTGAAGCAGATTATCAGCGACTTCGAAGCGGAGAATCCCGATATTGTCCGCTAGTTCCCACTAGGATTGGTCCAATGCGCAGCGTTGAAGACCAGCAAGCAATGGTGGTAGACGCGGCGGTGACGCCTGAGCCGATCCGCGTCGGAATCCTTGATGCCCTCGGCCTCATGTGCGCCGAGGAAATCGCCGCAACCGCCCCGTTGCCCAGCTTTTCACAGGCAGCGGTTGACGGCTACGCCGTGCGCTCCGTGGACGTGGGCGGCACCGCGGGCCTGCGCCTCGCCGCGGAGCCCCCGGAGGAGCAGGACGGCGGGGAGACTACGGAACGCCGCACACCGCACCGCGACCGCACGCTGCCCGTGGTGGGGGAGGTCGCGGCGGGCTCGCAGAAGCCGCTTCGCCTCCAGCCGCGCCAGGCCGTGCGCGTTGCCACCGGCGCGCCGCTGCCAACGCTCGCGGACGCCGTCCTCCCGCTGGAATGGAGTGACCGGGGGCGCAAGCGCGTCACCCCGTCGCGCGCAGTGCGCACCGGCGACTTTGTCCGCAAACCCGGCTCGGACATCCAGCCGGGGGACATCGCCGTGCGCCAGGGCTCGGTGCTCGGGCCGGCGCAGATCGGGCTCGTGGCCGCCGCGGGGCGCGAGAAGGTGCTGGTCTACCCGCGCCCGCGCGTGACCGTGATGAGCTACGGCCTCGAGCTGGTGGACGTAGACCGCGACCCGGGCCTTGGGCAGGTGTACGACGTCGCGTCGTACGCCGTTGCAGCCGCCGCCGAGGAGGCCGGCGCGGACGTGGTGCGCGCGGGCATCGTCAACGCGGAGCCGCGCCGCCTGCGCGAGACCATCGCCGGGCACATCGCGCGGTCCGAAGTAGTCATCGTGATCGGCGCCGTTGGCGGTTCGGGCGCGGACGTCATCCAGGACGTGCTGCGCGAGATGGGGGAGCTCGACACGCAGCGCGTGGCCATGCACCCCGGGTCTGTGCAAGGCTTCGGCCTGCTCGGCGAGGAGCGTACGCCCGTCTTCCTGCTGCCGTCCAACCCGGTCAGCGCGTTGGTGATTGCGGAGACGCTGGTGCGCCCGGCGATCCGGCAGTCGCTTGGGAAGGCGAGCGTCGCGCGCCGCACGGTACAGGCCCGCTCGGTGCGCCACATTGATTCCATCAAGGGCCGCCGCGGCTACATTCGTGCGCGCCTCATGCGCGACATGGAGACGGGGGAGTACCTGGTGGAGTCGCTGGGCACACTCGACGGTAGCGCGGCGCACCTGCTTGCCGGGTTCGCCGAGGCCAACGCCATGATTCGCATCCCCGAGGACGTGCTCCAGGTGCGCCCGGGCGAGTTCGTGGATGTTGAATTCCTGCAGCAGCGCAGCTAGGAACCTGCCCCGGTGGACCTGTTTGCACTCTTCCGCGAGCCCACGCCGGGCTGGCCGGAAACGACGCCCGCGCTGCGGCTGGCGGACGGAACACACGTCCACCTGCGCCCGCTCAAATCCGGCGACGGTCGCGCATGGAGCGAAACCCGCGTGCTGGACGAGCACTGGCTCAAGCCGGTCGAGCCGACCGTACAAGGGACGTGGGCTGACGCGCACTCGCCGCAAGCCTGGCGTGCCAACTGGCTCAACCTGAAAAAGCTGGCGGCTGACGGGGTCGTCGTGCCGCTGGTCATCGTCGCGGACGGCGAGTTCGCCGGGCAGGTGACGCTGGGCAATATCCAGCACGGTGCGGTGAGCGAGTGCTGGATCGGCTACTGGGTCCACTCGCCGTTCATGGGGCGCGGCATCGCGACAGCGGCGTGCGCGCTCGGCACGGACCACGCCTTTGCGAGGGTGGGCATGCACCGGGTGACGGCGACGTTCCTGCCGGACAACCCGGCGTCGAAAAGCGTGCTCCTGGCAAATGGCTACCGCGAGGAGGGCTACCTCCGCAAGAACCTGCACATCGACGGGCAGTGGCGCGACCACCACTTCGTGGCGCTGAACGCGGACGATTTCCCGCACACCGCCGTGGAGCGGCTGCGCGCGGCGGGGCGCGTTCGGCCGGTTCAGTAATTTTTCAGGCGCAGGGTCCGGCGCGCCTGGCGGTGGGGCCGAGTGCGCGCGGATAGCGTTGGGGCCAGTTCTGTGTACACACCCAATTGGTTGCGTTGAAAGGTGGCATTGCCTATGGGCAGCCCGAGCCTCATTCTGGTCCTCATTCTCGTCGTGTGGGTCATCGTGCTTGCGCCGATGATGCTGGGGAACACGAAGAAGATTCGCCGCTCTGGCGAGGGGTACGAGGAAACGCGCGTCCTGCACGAGGGAGGCACCGAACCCGTCGTGGCCCGCCGCCGCCCCAAGCTCACGTCCGCCGATGTGCACCACCACACCGCCGCCGAAGATGACGTCGAGATCGTCGAGGCCGAGGAGGAGCAGGTGCTTATCGACGACACACCCACCCTCCGCAACTTCTTCCGCAAAGAGGTCGCGACCCAGGAGGACCGCCCCGTGGTCATCGACGCCGAGCCGGAGGACGAGGAGGCGGGTTCCACCGTCGTCGACCTTGACGAGGAGAGTGACGAAAAGGGTGACGAGATGATTGACGGGGAGCCTCAGGGCGGCTCCACCGTCGTGGACACTGACGCGGAAGCCGACCGCTACGAGATGAGCGAGTCCTACGGCGCGCCCTCAGATTTCGGCTACGCCCCCGAGGACCCTGAGAGCTCTGAGGACGCAGACGACTCCTCCACCGCCGAAGTCGCACCTGAAACGGAACCCGAGCCCGATTTTGAACCGGACGACAGCGACCTGGAGTTTGCCAAGACCCGCCGTGGGCGCGGCGGCTACGACCCGGAGCGCGAGCGCACCGCAAAGGCGGACCGGTTCCAGCGTCGCCAGCGCACCCTGCTGGTGCTCATCGCCTCCTTCGTGGTCACCTTTGTCGTCGCGTTCGTCGTGGGCGGGTGGACCTGGGTCCTGCCCGCCATCACCGCCGGCCTGACCGCCTGGTTCCTCATCGTCCTTCGTGGCGTGGTGAAGAAGGAGCGCGCGCTGCACGAGCGCCGCGTGCGCCAGTTGCGCCGCGCCCGCCTCGGCGTTGACGTGGACCGCCCGCAGCCCGCCCCCCGCGAGCGCCGCCGCGTCGGCTCCGTGATCCTGGACCTGGACGAGGAACACCCGGACTTCGACGCGCTGCCTGGCTACGTGCGCCCGCAGCCGCGGGATGACGGATACGGCGAGTACACGCCCCGCGCAAGCTAGTGACCTGCGGATTTCATGCTCTGGGGTGAAAGGAGTAACCTTTCAAACCAGCGAGGGGCTATAGCTCAGTTGGTAGAGCGTCGCGTTCGCAATGCGAAGGTCAGGGGTTCGATTCCCCTTAGCTCCACAAGGGAAACTACCCCCGTTGCCAGCACTTTCGGTGCCGGCAACGGGGTTTCGTGTAGGAGGGACTCGTGACCACACAAACCATCCGCCGCGCCGTCCTCATCGTCGCGCGGCCGGCAGCGTGCTCGCCGCGCTGATCCTCATTCCGGCGATTGCCGCCATTGTCATGGTGGTGACCAAGCTCATCAACCCGGTCGCGCCCTCGCCCGAGGGGCTGACCGGCGTCGCGGTCGGCGCGCTCGTCGTGAACGTGATTTGCGCCGTCATTCTGCTGCGGTTGCGGGACCAGGGGTCCTCGCTGGCCAAGGGCGCGTGGCTCGCGGCGCGAAACGACGCCCTGGCCAACCTCCTCATCATCGTGGCAGGCCTCCTCACGTTCGTGTGGTCCACCGCCTGGTTCGACATCGTCGTCGGCGCGATCATCGCGGTCATCAACCTGTCCGCAGCCAAGGAGGTGTGGGAGGAATCCCGCGAGGAGCACGCCTCCGTGGAGGAGGCCTTCGCGGATATGGAGGACTGCTAGCTCACCCCCTCGTCAGCCCTCGCCGAGCTCCTCGGCGCTCCACACACCGGAGGCGCCGCGCCGCCACGTCCCAACGAGGTTGGTGTCCACGATGCCCACGGACTCCATGAGCGCGTACATGGTGACGGGGCCGACGAAGATGAAGCCGCGCTTCTTTAAGTCCCGCGCGAGCGCCTTGGACTCCGGCGAGGTGGTCGGCACCTCCTCGGCGGTGCGGGGACGCGGAGTGGTGGCGGGCTTGTAGGACCAGATGAACTCGCCGAGGTGCGTGCCCTCCTCGCGCAGCGCGAGGGTCGCCCTCGCGTTAGTGACCGCGGCCTTGAGCTTGTTCGGGTTGCGGATCAGCCCGGGGTTGTCCATCAGGTGGTCGACGGAGTCCATGGCGGCGACTTCGTCCGGGTCGAAGCCATGGAACGCCTCGCGGAACGCGTCGCGCTTGGACAGGATCAGGCGCCAGGACAGGCCGACTTGGAACCCTTCGAGGCAGACGCGCTCGAAGAGCGACGCCTCGTCGGTAAGCGGCATGCCCCACTCGGTGTCGTAGTACTCGCGCAGGAGGGGATCGGTGGCGGCCCACGGCGGGCGGACCAGACCATCGTCGCAGGTGATGGGCAGGGACTTGGGTGTTTCGTTGAAATTGCTCATATATATTTGACTCGATTTATGGCCGTTCGGTTCCATCGGTAGGGTAAATGGCATGAACAGGCCTGCCGTTCGAGACTTCGCACTCCTACTCTTACGCCTGGTCGTTGGGGCCGTGTTTGTTGCCCGCGGCTACCAGCACTGGTTTGCTGTCGGCATGAATAAAACTGCCGAGCAGCTTGCGTACGCGGGGGTACCGCAGCCGCAGCTGAGCGCGTATGTGACGGGCGCCGTCGAGCTGATCGGCGGGACCTTCCTGGTGATCGGTCTGCTCACCACGATCGCGGCGTCGTTGCTGCTCATTCTCTCACTCGCCGCCGCCTACTTCGTGCACCTGGGTAACGGCTTCTTCGTGGAGCACGGGGGCGTGGAGTACACGCTGGTGCTCGCCGCCGCGCTCTTCGCTCTCGTGGTCTTTGGCACGGGCCGCGCGAGCCTGGACGGGGTGCTCACCCGTGGTTAGTCACGAGGAGGTCCAGGCCGCGCTCTCCGCGCGTATCGACGGCGAGTCGCCCGGGCTTGACGACGCCATCGTGGACGCCCACCTGGCGCAGTGCGAGGAATGCACCGCCTACTGGGAGCGCGCGCTTTCCCTCTCCCGGCGCATGAGCTTCGCCGAAGTGGACGGCGGGATGGCACCGCCCCACGACCTCTCCGAGGTCATCATGGCGGGCGTGGACGATACGTGGCGCAAGCTCGAGCAGCGCCGCCTTATCACCCTGGCGATTGGTCGCGTGGCGCTTATCGCCGCTGCGGTGGTGTGGGCGGTGTGGGCGGTGCTGCTGCTGGTTCACGGCGGCGGTACGGACTCGCTGGAGACGTCTACGGCGGCCGTCCGCTTCGGTGTCGCGCTGGCGCTCGGCGTCACCGCCTGGCGTCCGCGCCAGATCCCGGGCGTCCTGCTCATCGTGGGCACGATGTTCACCTTTACCGCGGGCTTCGCGGTGCGCGACTGGGTGCTCTCCACCGGCGAGTTCGTGCCCAGCATTGTGCTCATCCCGCTGGTTACCCTCTTCGGGCTCGTATGGACGTGGGTGGCGGACCGCGGGATTGAAATCCGCCGCGCCTGGCATCTGCTGGACGCGAACCCCAGCTAGCGCGCTATTTCCAGCTGGGCAGCCACATGAGCGAGTGGTAGTAGTCCTCCGGCACCATGAAGCCGTAGAGGATGGGGGACCAGTACACGAAGCTGGCTACGACAAGGGCCAGGTACACGATCACGGCGAGCTGCCCGGTGCGCAGGTCCGCGCCGGCGATCCGCCGCACGAGCCGGTTGCCGCTCGGCGCGCCTTTCTGCGCCAGGTTGCCCAGCGCGAGCGCGAGCAGGACCGCGGTGAACGGGACGAGCGGGGCGGCGTAGAAGAAGTACATCTGGCGGTCGAAGGCGGCCAGCCACGGGAGGAAGCCGGCCATGAACGCCACCATCGGGACGATGACGCGGAAGTCGCGGCGGGTGATCCACACCCATGCGCCCCACAGCAGGATCGGGATGGTCAGCCACCAGATCACCGGGGTGCCGAAGAGGAAGATCATTTCCCGGCAGGTGCCGCCGTCGCCGCAGGCCAGGTCGGTGTTGGAGTAGTAGAGGATGGGGCGCGAGGCCACGAGCCAGGACCAGGGCTTGGAGTCCCACGGGTGGGAGTGCCCGGAGGAGGATGTCAGCGAGCTGTGGAACTCGAGCACGGAAAAGTGGTAGTACAGCCAGTCCGCGGCGGGGGAGGGGAGGTTGGTCAGCCAGGGCCAGTCGGAGTCGGCCACGGTGCCGTCGGCAACCGCGTGGCGGTATACGGACGTCTCGGAGGCGAACCAGGCGCGCCAGGACCAGATGTAGAGCAGCGCGGGGACGAGGACGATGGAGGCGAGGGCGGAGGGGACGTCGCGAAGCAGCGCGCCCGCCAGCGGCTTTTTCACCCCGTAGCGCTTGCGCAGCCAGAGGTCCCAGAACGCGGAGAGCAGGCCGTAGAACGCGATGTAGCCCGACCACTTCACAGCCATGGCCAGGCCGAGCAGGACACCGGTGGCGAAGCGCCACCAGCGGAAGCCCAGGCGGGGGCCGAGCGCGTCCATGCCGTCCAGCTTCCCGGTCAGGTAGGCGTCGTGCCAGCGGCGGTGCACCTGCTGCATGTCGCCGGCGAGCGTCCACGCCGCCGCGACGACGAAGAAGACCTCGAACACGTCGAGCATGCCGAATTTGGCGGTGACCAGCAGCACTCCGTCGAAAAGCGCGATGATGCCCGCGAACAAACCGATACTGGTGGACTGGCTCACGCGGCGCGCGATGAGGAAGACGAAGACGACGATGGCGGTGCCGAACAGCGCTGTCATGAGGCGCCAGCCGAGCGGGGTGTAGCCGAAGAGCTGCTCGCCCCACGCCAGCAGCTGCTTGCCCAACGGCGGGTGCACGACGAGGCCGTACCCCGGGTTGGACTCGATGCCGCCCAGGACCGGGTTGATGTAGTCGCGCACCATGTCGAACGCCTGCGGGACGTAGTGCTTCTCATCAAACACCGGCGTGCCACCCGACGTCGGCTGGGTCAACCCGATGAAGCGGGTCAGCAGTGCGAGCACGCCGATCACGGTCGCGGAGACGGTATCGCGCTTGGTCCACGGGACCGTGACGGGCGCGGACGGCTCGGGGCGCTTCGCGCGCCAGCGCTTCGGCGCAGGCGGCAGCGTAGGCGACGCGGGTGGGGCGGAAGCTGGCACTTGGGTACTCACGGACAAGGATCTTACTGGTTCGTGCGTATGCTTGGCGTTTATGGTTGCCTCCACAGATCTGCCCCAGGATTCGCTGCCACAGACCGGCATCGTGCTCGCGGCCACGCCGCTGGGCAACGTCGCGGACGCGAGCGAGCGGCTGCGCACACTGCTCGAGCGCGCGGACGTGATCGCGGCGGAGGATACCCGGCGGACTCGCGCGCTGGCCGCGGCGCTGGGGGTCGAGCCGCGCGGCAAGATCATCTCCAACTTTGACCACAACGAGGACGCGCGCACCGAGGAGCTGCTCCGGGACGCGCGTGCCGGGGTCGTACTGGTGGTCACCGACGCAGGCATGCCGCTGGTGTCCGATCCTGGGCACTCCATCGTCGCCGCCGCGCACGACGCGGGCGTTCCCGTGACCTGCCTGCCAGGGCCGAGCGCGGTGACCACGGCGCTTGCCCTGTCCGGCCTGAGCGTGGGGCATTTTCTTTTCGACGGCTTCGCGCCCCGCAAGCCCGGTGCCCAGGAAACCTGGCTGCGCTCGCTGGTGGGGCAGGAGCGCGCCGTGTGCTTCTTCGAGTCCCCGCACCGCATCGCCGCGACCCTGTCGCGCGCGGCCGAGATCTTGGGCGCCGACCGCCGCGCCGCGGTGTGCCGCGAGCTGACCAAGGCGTACGAGGAGGTCAAGCGCGGCACGCTGGGGGAGCTCGCCGCGTGGGCCGAGGAAGGCGTGCGCGGGGAGATCACCGTCGTTATTGAGGGCGGCACCAGGGCGGAGGAGAACCCCGAGGACCTGGTGGGACTCGTCCTCGAGCGGGTCGATGCGGGTGAGCGGATGAAGGACGCGTGCAAGGCCGTGGCCAAGGCACACGGCGTGAAGACGGGCGACCTCTATAATGCGGCCCTTGCCGCGCGCGCGGACTAGACGCAGAAGTACGCAGCGACAACGTCCCTCTACCAGATCCGGGAAAAGATTGCGCTCGGTTCGTGCTGAGACTATTTATCAGATACCCTGCAAAGGTCATACGAGTTTTTCGATACTTGAGGAGTGATTGATGTCTCGGCGTGAGACTGGCTTGGATCCGCACGATCCGGGCGCAGAACCGCGGACTGCAGATCCGCAAATTGAGAACAACTCCACCGACCCCGCGCCGTCCGCGGCTGGTGAGCTCGTCTCGCTGCTGCAGGCCGATAGCGCCGGCGAACGTGGCAACTACCAGGACCCCGAAGAGCAGATCGAGCGCCAGGCCGATGCGGAAAACGCACCCGTGGACTGGGGCATCATTGTGCCAATTGCGGTCATCGTGGTCGCCATGGTCGCGTGGGGCTTGCTTGCGCCGGAGAATTTCTCCAACTTCGCAGACGCGGCCTTCGGCTGGGTCATCAACAATCTGGGCTGGGCCTTCGTGCTCGGCGGCACCGCCTTCGTGGTCTTCGTGCTGGTCATCGCCTGCTCGAACTTCGGCACCATCCGCCTGGGCTCCGCCGACGAGCGGCCCGAGTTTAAGACGACATCCTGGATCGCCATGATGTTCGCCGCGGGCATGGGTATCGGCCTGATGTTCTACGGCGCCTCCGAGCCGCTGGCCATGTACCGCGACGGCGTGCCGGGCCACGAGCCGCACGAGGTGGGCACCGCGATGTCGCAGACCATGTTCCACTGGACCCTGCACCCGTGGGCGGTCTACGCCATCATGGGGCTCGCAATTGCGTACTCCACCTTCCGTCTCGGCCGCAAGCAGCTGCTGTCCAGCGCGTTCATCCCGCTGATCGGCCAGAAGGCCGCGGACGGCCCGCTGGGCAAGCTCATTGACGGCTTTGCCATCTTTGCCACCATCTTCGGTACCGCCTGCTCCCTGGGCTTGGGCGCGATGCAGATCAGCTCCGGCCTCGAGGCATCCGGCTTTGTCCACGACCCGTCGAACGGCCTCATCATCGGCATTGTCGCCGTGCTGACGCTCGCGTTCCTGCTCTCCGCCATGTCCGGCGTGTCCAAGGGCATCCAGTGGCTGTCTAACGCCAACATGGTGATCGCCGCGCTGCTGGCAATCTTCGTGTTCGTCTTCGGCCCGACCGTCGTACAGCTCAACCTGCTGCCGACGTCTGTCGGCACCTACCTGCAGAACTTCTTCGAGATGGCAGGCCGCACCGCCGAGAGCGCTGACGGCGAGGCTGGCGACTTCCTGTCCAGCTGGACCATCTTCTACTGGGCATGGTGGATCTCCTGGTCCCCGTTCGTGGGCACCTTCCTGGCTCGCATCTCCCGCGGCCGCACCATCCGCGAGTTCTGCCTGGGCGTGCTGCTCGTCCCGTCCGGCCTGTCCACCGTGTGGTTCGCCATCTTCGGCGGCACCGCCATCCACATGGAGCAGACCGGCGAGTCCATCTACGCAGACGGCTCCTCGGAGCAGCAGCTGTTCAACCTGCTGCACTCCCTGCCAGGTGGCGTGGTGATGGGCGTGTTCGCGCTGCTGCTGCTCGCCACCTTCTTCATCACCTCGGCGGACTCCGCCTCCACCGTCATGGCATCCATGACCCAGAACGGCAAGTCCGACGCGAAGCCGTGGATCGCCGCGATGTGGGGTCTGGCCACCGCAGCCGTCGGCCTCACCCTGCTGATCTCCGGTGGCTCGGACGCGCTGAACTCGCTGCAGTCCGTGACCATCGTCGCGGCAACCCCGTTCCTGCTTATCCTCATCGCGCTGATGTTCGCGATTGTGAAGGATCTGTCCAACGACACGATCTACCTGGATAAGAAGGAGCAGGAGCGCTTCTCCCGCCAGCTGGCCATCGAGCGCCGCATGCACCGCGATCAGCGCGAGCTGAACGCGCGCAAGGCGCAGGTCAAGCGCGCTTTCACGGGCAAGCGAAAGTAGCGCTCGCTCGCTTCTCGACGCCACCGCATCACCATCCCCAGCACCCCACCAGCCGGGTGCTGGGGATTTCTCATGCCCCGATTCGACCGGCCGGGCGGGTTGATTATGCTAAACACCATGACTTTACCTGAGACCCCTACGGCTCCTGAGAACGTTCTTGTGTGCGTGGCCTGGCCCTACGCCAACGGCCCGCGCCACATCGGCCACGTCGCCGGCTTCGGCGTGCCCTCCGACGTGTTTGCCCGCTACCAGCGAATGCGCGGCAAGAACGTGCTCATGGTCTCCGGTACTGATGAGCACGGCACCCCGCTCCTGGTCCAGGCGGACAAAGAGGGCGTGACTGTGAAGGAGCTGGCGGACCGCTACAACGAGCAAATCGTCCACGACCTTGCTGGTCTGGGCCTGTCCTACGACCTGTTCACCCGCACCACCACGCGCAACCACTACGCGGTGGTCCAGGAGCTGTTCAAGGGCCTCTACGCCAACGGCTACATGGTCAAGGAGACCACCAAGGGCGCGATCTCCCCGTCGACAGGCCGCACCTTGCCGGACCGCTACATCGAGGGCACCTGCCCAATCTGCGGTGCCGACGACGCCCGCGGCGACCAGTGCGACACCTGCGGCAACCAGCTCGACCCGGCCGACCTGATCAACCCGGTCTCCAAGATCAACGGGGAAACTCCGGAGTTTATCGAGACCGAGCACTTCATGCTGGACCTGCCCGCCATGCACGACGCGCTCGCGTCGTGGCTCGAGACCCGGCAGGACTGGCGCCCGAACGTGCTCAAGTTCTCGCTCAACCTGCTCGAGGACATGCGCCCGCGCGCGATGACGCGCGACATCGACTGGGGGATCCCGATCCCGGTGGAGGACTGGCAGGACAACCCGTCGAAGAAGCTCTACGTCTGGTTCGACGCGGTCATCGGCTACCTGTCTGCCTCCATCGAGTGGGCCGCGCGCACCGGCGACCCGGAGGCGTGGAAAACCTTCTGGCAGGACCCGGCCACCGAGGGCTACTACTTCATGGGCAAGGACAACATCACCTTCCACTCCCAGATTTGGCCCGCCGAGCTGCTCGGCTACGCCGGTAAGGGGGCGAAGGGCGGCGAGTCCCACGCGCTCGGCGAGCTCAACCTGCCCACTGAGGTTGTCTCCTCCGAGTTCCTCACCATGTCCGGCTCCAAGTTCTCGTCCTCCAAGGGCGTGGTCATCTACGTCAAGGACTTCCTCAAGGAGTTCGGCCCGGACCCGCTGCGCTACTTCATCGCGGTGGCCGGCCCCGAGAACAATGACACGGACTTCACCTGGGACGAGTTTGTCCGCCGCGTGAACAACGAGCTCGCGAACGGCTGGGGCAACCTGGTCAACCGCACCGTGTCCATGGCGCACAAGAACTTCGGTGCCGTGCCCACCCCGGGACACCTCGACGACGCGGACCGAGCCATCCTGGACCTGGCCGAGCAGACCTTCGCCACCGCCGGCGAGGACCTGTCCAAGGCGCACTTCAAAGCGGCGATTACGAAGGTCATGCACGTCGTCGGCGAGGCGAACGCCTACATCGCGGACCAGGAGCCGTGGAAGCTGGCAAAGGATGACACGCAGCGTGAGCGCCTGGCCACCGTCCTGTGGACCGCCCTGCAGGTGGTCTCGGACTGCAACGCAATGCTCACCCCGTTCCTGCCGCACACCGCGCAGAAGGTCCACGAGACCCTCGGCCGCTCCGGCGTGTGGGCCGCGGAGCCGCGCATCGAGGAGATCACCGACGACGCTGACTACGACCTCGTCGGCGTCGGTCTGCCGGAGAAGGGGCAGACGTACCTGACCATCACCGGCGATTACACCAGCCAGCAGGCGGTGTGGCAGCGCGTGGACATCGAGGCCGGCACCGAGCTTGCCAAGCCGAAGCCGCTGGTGGCCAAGCTGGATCCGGAGCTGGGGCAGACGGGCCCCGAGTGGGCGCCCGTCCAGTAGCAGGGTGACCGAGCAACGACCGCGGAAGCGCTCGCTGGAATTCGGCGGGCGCACGCGCACCTGGGTCGAGGTCCCCGGCGGGGACACCGGCACGCTGATCCTGTTTTTGCACGGCTCGCGCCAGTCGGGCAACGTCGCACGCAACTTCACGGACCGCACCTTCGAGTCGCTCGGACACACCGTCATCTACCCGGACGGGGTAGGCCGTCACTTCAACGACCTGCGCCGCGGCTTCCGCGAGTCGGCCCGCACGCTCGGCGTCGACGACGTCGGCTTCCTCACCGCGCTCCTCGCGCGTTACCCCCACGAGCGCGTCATCGGCTGCGGATTCTCCAACGGGGGTCAGATGCTCATCCGCATGCTTATCGACGCCCCCGCCACCCTCCACGCAGCCGCCCTCTTCGGGGCATCCATGCCCACCGAGGAGAACACGCTTCCCCCGCGTGACTCGTCGCGAGCATGGCACCCGACCCCGATCCTGTGCGTGCAGGGGACCGCAGATCCGCTCGTCCCGTACGAAGGAGGCATGGCCGGCATCGGCGGCAACAACCGCGGCGTGACCCGCTCGGCGGTCGATTCCGCCGCGTACTTCGCGGCACGCAACGGCGCATCGCTTCGGGGCCGGACGCAGCTGAGCGAGCACATTCACCTCGATACCTGGGACGGGGATGCCCCGGTGCACCTGGCCACCATCGAGGGCTTCGGCCACATGGTGCCGTGCGCGAAGGACCTTGACCCGCGCCTGGGGCCGGGGACGCGCGAGGTGACGGGGGCGGGGCTCGTCGACAAGCTGCTTTGCTAGCGCAGGTGCAGGTAGAGGTCCGTCACGGTATCGGACACGAGCTCCTCGAAGCTGCCCGCGCCGAGCGGCTCGCCGGCGGCCTCGGCCTCGGCGGCGAACTCGCGCCACGCCCCAGAGAGTTCAGTGCGCGGGCCGGTGTGGCGGTGGACAAGCGCCGTCGTCGCATCGAAGTGCGCCAGCTCGACGCGGTCGTCGCCGGTGTCGCCCGCGAACGGCTCCACCAGTGGCAGATCCTGCTCGACCACCACAAAGCCGACGCCGACGTCGAAGGTGCCGTGAGGTTCGGACAAGATGTAGGCGCGCGCGGCCCCTGGCTCGGCGCCGGTGGAGATGAGGAACTCGCGCAGGTTGGGCAGGGCCTCGCCGGTCAGCGCGGCCATCTCGGTGGGGCTGACGGTGTCGCGCACGAGGATTGCGGTGTGCGCGGGGACGGTGACGCGTTCAAAGGAAGCCATGGGCTTGAACCTAGCAAAGTGCTCACAGGAACTGCTGCACGAAGGCGGTGAGCTTGCCGGGCTCGGCGTCCTCGAAGCGGGCGTCCACGATCACCATGGGGGCGGCGTACTTCGGCTCGGCGGTGTCGATGTCGCGGGCGACGACGAGGTCGGTGCCGTAGTCGTCGAAAAGCAATTGCCACGCAAAGCCGTGGTCGCGCACGAGCGCGGCCCCAAGCGCTGCGCCGAAGATGCGGGCGGTTTCGCCGCGCGGGTAGCCGCGGCGCACGTCCTCGGGGAGCCGGTGGTAATACCCGAGCGTGTGCTCGAAGCTCTTCACTACCGCGTCGACATCGCCGTTGATGCCACGGCCCGCGGCCTCGGCCAGGTCGCGGTCGAGCTGGGTGCGGGTCTGCGGGTCCAAATCTTGGAATGCCATAGGCTCTACTGTATGAGCAAAAAGAAGCCACGCCCCACACCAGTGCCCGCCGAGCGCGTCGCCAAGCTTATCGACGCCCACACCCACCTCGCCTCCGCCGGCGCCCGCACCCGCGACGAGGTCGATGCGATGGTGGCCCGCGCCGTGGACGCGGGCGTCGAGCGGATGTGCACCGTCGGCGACGGGCTGGACGAGGCCGAGCTCGCGCTGGCCGCGGCCCACTTCAACGAGCGCGTGTTCGCCGCCTGCGCGATCCACCCGACCCGCGCGCACGAGCTCGACGCGCCCACGAGAGACCGCCTGCGCGAAATGGTCCAGGACGAGCGCTGCGTGGCGGTGGGGGAGACCGGCATCGATACGTACTGGCTCAAGCACGACGCGGACGGCACCGCCCCGCTGGACGTGCAGGAGGAGGCGCTGCGTTTCCACATCGACCTGGCGGTGGAGAGCGGGAAGGCGCTCATGATTCATAACCGCGAGGGCGACGCCGAGCTCATGCGCATCTTGGCGGACGCACCTGCCCCGCGCGAGGTGATGCTGCACTGCTTCTCCTCGCCGGTGGAGGTAGCGCGCGAGGCAATCGAGCGCGGCTACGTGCTGAGCTTCGCGGGCAACGTGACGTTCAAGCGCAACGAGGGCATGCGGGAGGCGGCGGCGCTCGCGCCGGCCGGGCAGCTGCTCATTGAGACGGATGCGCCCTACATGACGCCGGAGCCGTTCCGGGGCGCGCGCAACGAGCCGTCGCTCATCGGGCACACGGCAAAGGTGGTCGCCGAGGCGCGCGGGATGGCGGTCGAGGCGCTCGCCGAGGAGGTCTCGGCAACGTTTGATCGCGTGTTCAACGTGTGACAAAAGTGGTGCCTGAGGAGGGAGAAGCGCCGAGTGGCGGCACGTTTGCGATTGGGGTGTGGAGTGCGACACGCGCGGAGGTCACAATCTTGTAAACCCCGCGCCGTTACCGTATTGTTACCGCAGTAGTACACGGTCGTATCACAGAAGGAACCATCCCCGCTATGTCCCGCACCACCTCCCGCACCCCCGCTGCACGGCGCGTTGTGGCCAGCACTGTGGCTGGCGCCGCGATCGTCGGCAGCGCCACCGCTGCCGTCGCCGCGCAGAAGGACATTACCGTCGACGTGAACGGTGAGACCACCAACGTCTCCACCTTCTCCGGCGACGTGAACAAGGCCCTCGAGGCCGCCGGCGTGCAGGTGAGCGACAAGGACGTGGTCTACCCGGCGCCGGGCGAGAAGCTGGCCAACGGCGACACCGTCACTGTGCGCACCGCCAAGCCGGTCGCCGTGGTGGTTGACGGCGTGGCGCAGGAGCTGACCTCCACCGCCGCCACCGTGGGTGACCTCATGGACGAGGCGGGCCTGGCGGCCAACGCTGCGACCGATGTGGACCGCGACCAGCCGGTGACCGAGGGGCTGAACGTCGATGTGACCACCCCGAAGATCGTGGCCATTAATGACGGCGGCAACGTCACCTACACCGCCGCCGCCGCGAAGACCGTCGGCGACCTGCTCGCCGAGCGCGGCGTGACCTTCGACTCCAACGACCGCCTCAACGTCGCCCTGGATGCGCCGGTGACCCCGAACATGCAGATCACGCTGGACCGCGTCGAGCTGCTCAAGGACCGCGAGATCATGGACGTGAAGGCCCCGGCCGAGTACGTCGACGACCCGGAGCTCGAGGAGGGCACCGAGGAGGTCCGCAAGGAAGAGGTCCTGGGCGAGAAGCAGGTCGTGCGCCACACCGTCGTGGTCAACGGCGTGCCGGAGGAGACCTTCATCGCGTCCGCACACGAGACCAAGGAAGCGCGCCCGGCCGTGATCCACCGCGGCACCAAGAAGGCCGCCAAGTCCGAGCAGGGTAACACCGGCGCCGCCGCCCCGTCCGTCGCGGGTGGCTCCGTGTGGGACACCATCGCGCAGTGCGAGTCCGGCGGAAACTGGGCCATCGACACCGGCAACGGTTTCCAGGGCGGCCTGCAGTTCACCCCGGGCACCTGGGCCGGCTTCGGCGGCACCGCCTACGCCCCGAGCGCCAACCAGGCGACCCGCGAGCAGCAGATCGCCGTGGCCGAGAAGGTCCAGGCGGCGCAGGGCTGGGGCGCATGGCCCGCCTGCACCGCCAAGCTGGGCATTGGCTAGTCGCTCCGCGCCCCACCCGGCTGGGTAAGCTGGGTCCCCATGAGCCAATCCCACCTGCTGGGCCCCGTCGAGATCCGCGAGCTCGCCACCGAGCTGGACGTCACCCCGACGAAGAAGCTCGGCCAGAACTTCGTGCACGACCCGAACACGGTGCGCCGCATCGTCGCCGCCGCGGAGCTGACCCCGGACGACGTTGTCGTGGAGGTCGGCCCCGGGCTCGGCTCGCTCACCCTCGGCCTGGTGGACACCGCCGCCCACGTCACCGCGTTGGAGATTGATCCGCGGTTGGCGGGCCGGCTGCAGCAGACCGTCGAGAAGCGTGCCCCCGACCACGCCGCGAAGCTGACGGTGACCAACATCGACGCGCTCGCGGTGACCCGCGCCGACCTGGACGTCGCGCCGACCGCGCTGGTGGCAAACCTGCCCTACAACGTTTCCGTGCCGGTCCTGCTGCACCTGCTGGAAGAGTTCCCCACCATCCGCCGCGTGCTGGTGATGGTGCAAAAAGAGGTGGCGGATCGCCTCGCGGCCGCGCCGGGCTCGAAGATCTACGGCGTGCCGAGCGTCAAGGCCGCGTTCTACGGCGACGTTTCGCTCGCCGGCACCATTGGTAAGCACGTCTTCTGGCCCGCGCCGAACATCTCCTCGGGCCTCGTGCGCATCGACGTCACCGCTGATGCCGCGCGCCGCGCCATACGCCCCAAGGTCTTCCCGCTTATCGACGCCGCGTTTTCCCAACGCCGCAAAACCCTGCGCTCGACCCTCGCCCAGGTCTACGGCGCCCCCGCGGCCGCCGAGGAGGCGCTCACGGCGGCCGGGATCGACCCCGGACTGCGCGGCGAAAAGCTGGGGGTCGAGGACTTCATCCGGCTTGGGGAGGCGCGATGAGCAACGGTGCGCAACGCTTCTCCGCATCTGCCCCCGGCAAGGTCAACCTGCATCTGGGCGTTGGCGAGGCCCGCTCGGACGGCTACCACGACCTGGTCAGCGTCTTCCAGGCGGTGGATCGCCGCGAGACGGTGACGTTGGTCGTGCAGGACGCGCCCCCGGTGTCCACCGGCAGCGTGGTCACCGGTATGACCACCACGTTCGGGGTGCGGCGCCCGGAGGAACACATCGACGCCCCCTTCAACCTGGCCTGGCGCGCCGTGGACGCGGTGGTGGACGAGTACCGCCGCAGCGGCGCGGAGATGGTCACCGCGCTGCCGCCGGTGCACATCGAGGTAGACAAGCAGGTCTTCGTCGCCGGCGGGATGGCCGGCGGCTCCGCCGACGCGGCGGCCGCGCTCGTGGCGGCGAACGCCTACCTCGCCGCATTTGCCGGCAGCGAGCTTGGCCGAGACACGCTTCACCGGCTCGCCGCAGAACTGGGTGCGGACGTCCCATTCTCGCTCATGGGCGGCACCGCGCTCGGCACCGGTCGCGGCGACGAGCTCGTGGAGATGCTCACCCGCGGCAGCACTCACTGGGTGTTCCTCAACCCCAAGGTGGGTATCCCGACTGGGCAGGCGTTCGGCCTGCTCGATGACTTGCGGCACAATGACCCCGCACTCGTCCCGCGCCTGGGCACCGCCACGGTAGCGCGGGCCCTGACGCGGGGCGACGCCCACGAGCTCGGCCGCGCGATGCACAACGACCTCGAGGCGGCCGCCACGACCATGCGCCCGATCCTCGTGGAGATCCTCGCCTTTGCCGGAGCGCTGCCCGGCGTCGCGCGCTCGATGGTGTCGGGCTCCGGGCCGACGATCGCGCTGCTGTGCCGCGACGCCGCCGCGGCCGAGCAGGTGCTGGGACAGGTGCGCGAGCGCTACCCGGACTACGAGTCCTTCGGCGCCACGGGACCTGCGCCGGGGGCACAGGCGGCACAGTAAACTCAGGTTCGTTATGGCGAATCTGATCAATCTGGAAAACGTGTCCAAGACGTGGGGGCTGAAGACCCTGCTGGACGGGGTCTCGCTCGGCGTGCAGACCGGCGACCGCATCGGCATCGTCGGCGTCAACGGCGGCGGTAAGACCACGCTGCTCGAGGTGCTCACCGGCATCGAGCCGCCGGACGCGGGCCGCGTGTCGCACAATTCGGACCTGCGCATGGCGGTGGTGACGCAGCGCTTCGACCTGGACGAGCAGCTCACCGTGGGCCAGGCGGTGGTGGAGCCGCTGGGGTTGCAGACGTTCGAGTGGGCGTCGAATAGCAAGGTGCGCGAGGTCCTCCAGGGCACCGGCGTCGCGGAGCTCGGCCTGGACACCCAGGTGGGCAACCTCTCGGGCGGCGAGCGTCGCCGCGTGAACATCGCCGCCGCGCTCGTGCAGGACCTGGACCTGATCGTGCTCGACGAGCCGACTAACCACCTGGACGTGGAGGGGGTGCAGTGGTTGGCCGAGCACCTGCTCTCGCGCAAGCTCGCCGTGGTGGTGGTCACCCACGACCGCTGGTTCCTCGACACCGTAGCCACCCTGACCTGGGAGGTCCACGACGGCACGGTCGACGTGTACGAGGGCGGCTACAACGACTGGACGTTCGCCCGCGCCGAGCGCGCCCGCCAAGCCGATGCGATTGAGCAACGCCGGCAAAACCTGGCGCGCAAGGAGCTCGCGTGGCTGCGCCGCGGCGCCCCGGCCCGCACCTCCAAGCCCCGCTACCGCATCGAGGCCGCCGAGGCGCTCATCGCGGACGTGCCCGCCCCGCGCGACTCGATCGAGCTCATGGCCTTTTCCAAGCAGCGCCAGGGCAAGGTGGTCATCGAGCTGGAGGACGCGCGCATCGACGCCCCCGACGGCCGGACCCTCGTGGACCACCTCACCTGGCGCCTCGCCCCGGGCGAGCGGATCGGCCTCGTCGGCGTCAACGGCTCCGGCAAGACCACGCTGCTGCGCACCCTCGCCGGCGAGCACGCGCTTCACGACGGCAAACGCGTCGAAGGCCAGACCACCCGCATCGGGTGGCTGCGCCAGGAGCTCGACGACCTGGATCCCTCCCGCACCGTCATCGACGCGGTGGAGGACGTGGCCAACTACGTCCACGTGGGCAACAAGGAGATCTCCGCCTCCCAGCTCGCCGAGCGGCTCGGGTTCTCGCCGAAGCGGCAGCGCACCCCGGTGCGCGACCTCTCGGGCGGCGAGCGGCGGCGCCTGCAGCTGACCCGCGTGCTCATGAGCGAGCCGAACGTGCTGCTCCTGGACGAGCCAACCAACGACCTGGACATCGACACCCTCCAGGAGCTGGAAAACCTGCTCGACTCCTGGCCGGGCACGCTCGTGGTGATCTCGCACGACCGCTACCTCATCGAGCGCATCGCGGACGTCACCTACGCCCTGTTCGGCGACGGGAAGCTGACCAACCTGCCGGGCGGGATCCAGCAGTACCTGGACCGGCGCGCGGCCACGTCCACGTCGTCGGGTCCCCTGGATTTGGGGGAGAAGGAGCACGGGGGCGTCGAGAAGCAACAGGCCCTGAGCTCGCAGGAGGCACGCGAGCTGCAGAAGAAGATGAAGGCGCTGGACCGCAAGATCGCGAAGGCGGACGAGCAGATCGCCGCCGTGGAGGGCGAGATTGCTGCGATGTCCGCGCAGGACGCGCCCGACTTCGAGGCGATCGGGGCGAAGACGAGGCAGGTCGGCGAGCTGAAAGACCAGCGCGACGAGCTGGAGATGGAGTGGCTGGAGCTGGGTGAGCAGCTCGAGGGGTAGGGCGCAGTGGCGCGTAGGTCACATGATCGCCTAACATTACGTGGGTCACTTTCCCGCGTATAACGAAATGGGGGTCACCGCAATGGCCACTCAAGAGCAGCAGACCAGAGAAGCCGCGCAAGGCTCTGGCAAGGGGATCGGTGCGATGGTCGGCGCCGTCTTCCTGATGGCGACCTCGTCCATCGGCCCCGGGTTCCTCACCCAAACCTCGGTCTTTACCGTCCAGATGGGCGCAGCACTCGGCTTTGCCATCCTGCTGTCCATCATCGTGGACATTGCGATCCAGCTGAACGTGTGGCGCGTCCTGGGCATCTCCGGGCTGCGCGCCAACGAGCTGGGCAACATCGTGCTGCCGGGCCTGGGCTGGTTCATGGCGGCGCTGGTGTTCATCGGCGGGCTGGTCTTCAACATCGGCAACATCGCGGGCACCGGCCTGGGCGTGAACGCCATGCTGGGGCTGGACCCGAAGATCGGCGGCGGCATCTCCGCGGCGATCGCCGTCCTCGTCTTCCTGTCCAAGCGCGCCGGCGTGGCGCTGGACCGCATCGTGGTGGTGCTCGGTGCCATCATGATCCTGCTCATGCTGTACGTGGCGATCGTCTCGCAGCCGCCGGTGGGGGAGGCGCTCAAGCAGACCGTCCTGCCCGAGCGCGTCGACTTCCTCACCATCACCACCCTGATCGGCGGCACCGTCGGTGGCTACATCACCTTCGCCGGCGTCCACCGCCTCATTGACTCCGGTAACTCGGGCCTAGAAAACATCAAGCAGATCACCAGCTCGTCCGTGCTGGGCATCATCGTCATTGGCATCATGCGCGTACTGCTCTTCCTCGCCGTGCTCGGCGTGGTGGCCACCGGCGTGGCGCTGTCCGAGGACAACACCGCGGCGGACGCCTTCTACCAGGCGGCCGGCGAGTTCGGCCTCCGCGCGTTCGGCCTCGTCCTCTTCGCGGCCGGGCTGTCCTCGGTGATCGGCTGCTCCTACACCTCGGTCTCCTTCGTCACCACGCAAGCGACCTCGGAGCGCACCCGCAACCTGCTTACCGTCTCCTTCATCGTGGTGTGCGCGGTGGCGTACCTGCTCATGGGCGCCGCGCCGCAGATGCTGCTCATCTTCGCGGGCGCGTTCAACGGCATCATCCTGCCCATCGGTTTCGCCGTGGTCATGTGGGCCGCGTGGCGCCGCCCGGACCTGCTCAAGGGGTACCGGTACCCGAAGTCGCTGCTCATCATCGGCTTCGTTGTGCTGCTCGGCTCCGTCGTCCTGGGCGTGATGTCCCTGACGAAGCTGGGCGCGCTGTGGGCATAAACCCGGCAGCCATGACTCCGGCGGAGGCGCGCGCCTACTTCCGCGAGCACAACGTCACCACGACCGCAGGCTTCGCGCCGGGCAACGTGCAGGCCAACCTGATCGCGGTGGACAAGCAGCACGCCTTCGATTTCCTGTTGTTCGCGCAGCGCAACCCGAAGCCGTGCCCCGTCATTGGCGTCCTCGAGCCCGGCCAGGTCAGCTCACACCTCATGGAGGGCGGCGACATCCGCACGGACATCCCCGCCTACCGCATCTACCGTCACGGCGAGCTCGTCGAGGAAACCACCGACGCCACCGAGTATTGGACGAAAGACATGGTCGGCTTCCTCATCGGTTGTTCATTCACGTTTGAGCGGGCGCTTCTCGACGCCCACGTCCCCGTCGCCCACATCGCCCAGGGCCGCAACGTGCCCATGTACCGCACGAACCTGCAGTGCGAGCCCGCCGGCGTATTCGCGGGCCCCATGGTGGTGTCCATGCGCCCAATCCCGGCCGGCCAGGTCGCAGACGCGGTGCGCATCACCTCGCGCTACCCGGCGGTGCACGGCGCGCCCGTGCACGTGGGCGACCCCTCCCTGATCGGCATCGAGGACCTCGGGCAGCCCGACTTCGGCGACGCCATCGACATCCCGGCGGGCGCCGTCCCCGTGTTCTGGGCGTGCGGGGTGACCCCGCAGTCCATCGTCATGCACTCGAGGCCGGACCTGGCCATCTGCCACTCGCCGGGCAAGATGCTCATCACGGACGTGCACGACGCCGAGTACCAGGTGCCCTAGCGTCCCCTAGGAAATCGTGGCGATCGTCGCGTTCGCCTTCACGCGCTCGCCCGCGGCCGCCGCCAGGGAGATCTGGCCGTCGCGGGTGGCCTTCACGCTGGACTCCATCTTCATTGCCTCGATGGTGGCCACGGCGTCGCCCTTGGACACCACGTCGCCGTCGGCAACGAGCCACTCAACGATGGTGGCCTCGTACTTCACCGTGACTGCGCCAGCGGCATCAGCCGCACCGGGAGCCGGCTCGGCGCTACCGCCCGCAGCTCCGCCGCCGGAGAGCAGCGCGACCGGCACGCCGACGGTGTGAAGCTTGCCGTCGATTTCGATGACCAGGGACGTGCGATCGTCGTAAATGTGCTCAATGTCCTCCACCTCGTGCTGCGCCGAGGGTGAGTAGTTGTGGTCGACCCAGTCGGTGTAGACGTCGAGCGAGTCGCCCGTGAGCTCCGGCGCGGTGATCATGTCGCGGTGGAACGGCAGGACGGTGCGCACGCCGCCGATCGAGAACTCCTTGAGCGCCTGCTCGGCGCGGCGCATCGCGGTCTCGCGGTCCGGGCCCCAGACGACGAGCTTGCCCATCAGCGAGTCGTAGTAGGCGGGGATGGTCCACCCGGTCATCACGCCGGAATCGACGCGGATGCCGGGGCCGGTGGGCAGGTCGAAGCGGGTGATCGTGCCGGGGGAGGGGGCGAAGCCGTTGGTGACGTCCTCTGCGTTGATGCGGAACTCGAAGGCGTGGCCGTTGACCTCGGGGTCCTTCCCGGCGAAGGAAAGGGGCAGGCCCGCGGCGACGCGGAACTGCTCGGCGATGATGTCCACGCCGGTGACCTGCTCGGTAATCGGGTGCTCCACCTGCACGCGGGTGTTGACCTCCAGGAAGGATACCGTGCCGTCCTCGGAGACGATGTATTCCACCGTGCCCGCGGACTGGTAGCCGGCCTGCTGGCAGATGGCGCGCGCGCCCTCCTCGATGGCGGTGCGCTGCTCGTCGGTGAGGAACGGAGCCGGCGCCTCCTCGATGAGCTTCTGGAAGCGGCGCTGCGTGGAGCAGTCGCGGGTGCTCAAGACGGCGACGTTGCCGTGGGCGTCGGCAAGCACCTGCGCCTCGACGTGGCGCGGGTGGACGAGGAACTTCTCCACGTAGCACTCGCCGCGCCCGAACGCCTCTTTCGCCTCGCGGCCCGCGGAGGCGAAGCCCTCCTCGATGTCGGCCTCGTCGAAAACGACCTTCAGGCCGCGCCCGCCGCCGCCGAACGCCGCCTTGATGGCGATGGGCATGCCGTGCTCGGCGGCAAAGTCGCGCGCCTCTTCCCAGGTCTCCAGCGGCTCCCCGGTGCCGGGGGCGAGCGGCGCGCCGACCTTGACGGCGAGCGCGCGGGCGGACAGCTTGTCGCCCAGCAGCTCGATAGCCTCCGGCGGCGGGCCGACCCAGCGCAGGCCCGCTTCCTCGACGGTGCGGGCGAAGTCGGCGTTTTCGGACAGGAAGCCGTACCCGGGGTGTAGGCAGTCCGCGCCGGCGCGGTGAGCGATGTCGATCAGCGCCGGGATGTTCATGTACGTCTCCGCCGAGGTCTTGCCCGGAAGGAGGTAGGCCTCGTCCGCCACCTGGGTGTGCAGCGCGCCGGTGTCCGGCTCGGAGTAGACGGCGATGGAGCGGATGCCCAGGTCGCGGGCGGTGCGCGCGATGCGCACGGCGATCTCTCCGCGGTTGGCAATCAGGACGGCGGTAAGCGGCTGGTGCTGGGGGGCGTTAGTCATTCTTTTCCTCAAACAGTTCGAAACGGATGGTGCCCCCGGGCGGGAGCTGGGTGGCAATGTCGACGTCCTCGTTGATCACCGTGGCGATGACCGGGTAGCCGCCGGTGACGGCGTGGTCGCGCAGGAACACGACGGGCTGGCCCGACGGCGGGATCTGCACGGAGCCGGCGACCATGCCCTCGGAGGGAAGCTCCTCGGTGCGGGCCCGTTCGAGGCCTTGCTCGGAGTCCAGCCGTAGGCCGACGCGGTTGGATTCCGCGGTGACGGTGTAGGTGGTGGAGAGGAACTGCTCGATCGCCGCGGGACTGAACCAGTCGTCGCGCGGCCCGAGCACCACGCGGACGGTGCCCGTGGTGGTCGCGCCCTCCTTGCGCACGCGCAGCGGGTTGGACAGCAGCGCGTTCGCGGACTGGGGCCGCGTGAGCGACATGGCGATGGTGTCACCCGCGCGGATCGGATCGGGGCCGAGCCCGGAGAGCATGTCTGTCGCGGCGGAGTCCAGCTCCGTGTCGGCGATGAGCCCGCCGCGCACCGCAATGTAGGTGCGCATCCCCAGGCGGGCGGGCGCCACGACGACCTCCGCGCCGGCGGGCACGATCGTCGGCGTGGCCAGCAGGGCGGGGCGGCCGCCTACCGTCACGTCCGCGTCGGCGCCGGTGACGCAGATGACCGTCTCAGCTAGCGCCGTCAGCGTCAGACCGCCGATGTTCTCCAGCAGGGTGGCGTTGCGCTTGTTGCCCACCGCGGCGTTGGCGGTGCGCGCGCTCGCCCGGTCCGCCGACCCGGACGTGGTCACGCCGAGGTTGCCGTTGCCCTGCCGGCCCAGGTCCTGGTAGAGGGTCTGCATGCCCGGGTCGTCCACGGAAAAGATGGGGCGGCGCGGCGGAGTGGCCAGGTGGTGGTGGCTCGTCTCGGTCGCGTCCTCGAGCGCGTCAACGGCGCGGTAGTGAACCCGGTCGCCGGGTGCGACGAGCGCCGGCGGGGTCGCGGCGGAGTCCCACATCGGGGTGTGCGTGGTGCCGATGAGCTGCCAGCCGCCCGGCGAGGTGCGCGGGTAGACCGCGGAGAACTCGCCCGCCACGGCCACGGCGCCGGCGGGAACCTCGGTCCGCGGGGAAGTCAGCCGCGGCACGCTCAGCGCCCGCGCCGGGTCCTCCGGCACGCAGTAGGTAAAACCGGGGGCAAACCCGCCGAAGGCCGCGACCCACGTCGTGGAGGTGTGCCACGCAATCAGCTCGTCCACGCTCATGTGCAGGGATTCGGCCAGGGAGGTGGTGTCGGCGCCGTCGTAAAGCACTGCGATCTCCACGTCGCGGGGTGCGCGCTGCTCGGCGGAGCTCGGGCTTATCGACGCCAACCTGTCCGTCGCCTCACGCGTCGCCGTCGGGGAGTCGAACGTGAGGAGCACGGTGCGGGCCGCGGCGATGACGTCGGTCTGGCGCGGCAGCGGGTTCGCCTTGAGGAAGGCGTGCCAGTTCATCACGGTGGCCAGGTCGGGCAGGTCCACCATGAGCCCGCGGGTGCCTACCGGGGTGATGCGTACGCTCATAGGAAGCTCGCGATCGTGATTCCGGACTGGCCGAGTCGCTCGACCACGCTGCGGGTGAGCTCGACGGAGCCGGGCGAGTCGCCGTGGACGCAAACGGACTCGGCCTGCACCAGCACCTCGGTGCCGTCGATGGCGGTCACGGAGCCGGTTGCGGCGACCTGCAGGACGCGCTGGGCGACCTGCTCGGGGTCGTGCATCACCGCGTTCGGCTCGCGGCGCGACACCAGCGTGCCGTCCGGGTTGTAGCCGCGGTCGGCGAAGGCCTCGCGGATCACGCGCAGCCCAGCGCGCTCAGCAATGTCGCAGGCCACGCCACCCGGGAGCAGCATGACGGGCAGGTCGCGGTCGAATGCCTTGATGCCGTCAATGACCGCCTTGGCCTGCGCCTCGTGGTGCACGATCGCGTTGTAGAGGGCGCCATGGGGCTTGACGTAGCGCACCTGCAGGCCTTGGGCGCGGGCGAGCGCGTCGAGGGCGCCGATTTGGTAGAGCGTTTCGCTGGCAAGCATGCCCGGCTCGTAGTCCACGAAGCGGCGGCCAAACGCGGCCGGGTCGTGGTAGGCAATGTGGGCGCCGACCGAAACGCCGTGTTCCGCGGCGGCAGCCAGCGTGGCCGCGATGGTGTGGGGGTCGCCGGCGTGGAAGCCGGTGGCGACGTTGGCGCTCGACACCATGCCGAGCATGGCTGCGTCGTCGGCGACGGGGTTGCCGGCCGTGGTTTCTCCCAGGTCGGCGTTGAGGTCAATGGTGGTGCTCACAGGCGGCATCCCTTCTCACAGCTGAAGCATTGAACGTGGGCGACGGAATGCATGGTGCGGCTCACACGAGGCGGGTGCTGGCTCGTGGGCCACAGGCAGATCCTGACACAGTTATACTCCGCCACGCATGCGGTGGGCTAAATCGGTTCGCCGTTGTTGATCTTGGCAATCAGCTCGTTGACCATCCGCCCCTGATCCTCCAGCGATTCCTGCAGGTAATCGGACGCTTCCTGCCGGCGTTCCTCGAGCAGGAGCTCGACGAGATGCTCGTTGATGTCAATGAACTGGCGGTGAAACGTGGGCTGGTGCTGCACGATCGGCAGCGTGGCCAGGCGCAAGAAGGCGTCGAGCTGGTCCATTGTGTCGCCCAACGTCTTGGACCCCATCGCGGAGAGGACGACGTGGTGGAACGCCTGATTGATCGCGGAGACGAGGTCATCATCGTTCTGTGCGATCGCCTCCCGTGCTTCCTCGTTGAGCAGGGTGAGCCGCTCGATGTCGAGGTGCTCGCCCCACAGCAACGCCGCGGGCTCGATGGCGGCGCGGGCGCGGTAGGTGTCCGTGACAAACTCGGGGGAGGGGGTGGCCAAAAATACGCCGCGGTTGGGAAGTCGCTCGCACAGCCCCTCCGACGTCAGCATGGCAAACGCCTCGCGCAGCGTGTTGCGCGAGACGCCGAAACGTTCGGCCAGCGCTACCTCGTTGAGCTTCTGGCCAGGCGAAAACTCGCCACGCGAGATGGCGCGGCGAACTTCGGCGGCAACATTTTGGGCAAGCATGGCATCCGGCTCGAGGTGGGGAAGAAGACAACATATTTACGGTACTCGCTACAGCCGGGTGGAGGAGGGGAAACTCCCCCTTTTATGCACCGGGCCGAGCGCGAGCGCGTACATTGCAGACAAGCGTAGCGCAGAGTTGTTGAACAATTGGCGCGCAACCCAATCCGCCAAGTCCGGGTACGGTGGTCCACATGATTTTGATTAACGTACGATTCAAGCCGCTTGATGAGCATGTAGAGAACTTCCGCGAGGTCGTGTCGGAGTTCACCAACGCCAGCCGCGCCGAGGACGGCTGCCTCTTCTTCAACTGGTACCGCTCCGAGGATGACCCGAAGGAGTACCTGCTCGTTGAGGCGTTCAAGGACGACGCCGCTGAGGCGCACGTCAACTCGCAGCACTTCAAGGACGCCCAGGAGCTGTTCCCGAAGGTCCTGAAGGAGACCCCGACCATCATCAACACGCTCATCGAGGGCAAGACCGAGTGGGACGAGATGGCGGAGTTCAAGGTCAACCGCTAGGTTGAGCATTTTGCTCGGCAGCTTTCATCCTGGGTACGGTGAAAGACATGAGCGAAGAACATGCGGCGAAGAAGCCGCCGAAGCTTTCCAAAAAGGCGTACGAGCAGGAGCTCGTGCGACTCCAGGCGGAGCTTGTGCAGATGCAGCAGTGGGTCGTGCGCACCGGCGCGCGCCTCGTCATCGTGATGGAGGGGCGCGACGCTGCCGGAAAGGGGTCCGCGATCAAGCGAATCACCCAGTATCTCAACCCGCGCACGTGCCGTATCGAGGCGCTGCCAAAGCCGACCGAGCGTGAGCAGGGGCAGTGGTACTTCCAGCGCTACGTCGAGCGGCTCCCAGCAGCGGGCGAGATCGTGATTTTTGATCGCTCCTGGTACAACCGCGCCGGCGTCGAGCGCGTGATGGGCTTCTGCTCCTCGCAGGAGTACCGCCGCTTCCTCCACCAGGCCCCGATTTTCGAGCGTCTCCTGGTAGAAGACGGGATCATGCTGCGCAAATACTGGTTCTCGGTGTCCGACGAGGAGCAATACAAGCGCTTCCAGTCCCGCAAGGAGGACCCGCTGCGCCAGTGGAAGCTCTCGCCGATGGACTTGGAGTCCATCACCCGCTGGGAGGATTACTCCCGCGCGAAGGACGAGATGTTCATCCACACCGACATCCCGTCCGCGCCCTGGTACACGGTGGAGAGCGAGGACAAGAAGCGCTCGCGCATCAACGTCATCTCGCACCTCCTGTCCACGGTGCCCTACGAGCACGTCGAGGTGGACCTGCCGGAGATTCCGGAGCGCCCGGAGATCACCGACTACGAGCGCCCCCCGCGCGAGGAGTTCCGCTACGTGCCGGACGCCGCCGCGAAGCTGGAGCAGCGCCGCGTTGAGTCGGAAAAGCCCGGCAAGAAGCACAAGAAGGGCAAAAAGAAGAAGAAGTAGCGTTACTGCTTCGGGTACCCGCGCGGCGTGGACACGGTCGGGTCGCGCGGGATCCAGAACCTGAGTGGGGCGTCCGCGTTTTTGCTAATGCCAATGCGCGGCCCGGCCACCCATTCCGGCTCCGTCTCTCGCGGCGTGAGCTCAACTGGCGTCCCGTTGTCCGCGAGCTCGAGCCCCAGCGCCTGCCCTAAATTCCCTGGACCGCGCGCCAGATTTGCAAAGGGAATCCGGTTGCGATCAGGCCGCTGCCGTCGCTTCCGCGCCAGCGGCTCGCCCGCGATGACTTCGCCGCCGCGCATGAGACAGCCCTGCCCGTCGCCCTCCGGCGCGCAGACAATGTTGCCGTTGAGATGGATCCCGTACGACAGGTAGACGTACAGCCGCCCGCCCGGCCCGAACATGGCGGCGTTGCGGGCGGTCTTCCCCCGGTGCGTGTGCGCGGCCGGGTCGCTCGCGCCCGTGTAGGCCTCCACCTCGGTCAGCTGCACCGTCACGCCGCGGTGCGTGATCAGGCACCCCAGCAGCTGCGGGGCGACGAGGTCAGCGGGTTGTGCGAAGTCGATCATTTGGCCCATTGGGCAAGCTTATCGACGGCCGCGTGCTCCCCATTCGTCCCAATGACCTCATGCGCAATCGCCTTGAGGTCCGGGTGCGCGTTCCCCATCGCGACGGCGGTGCCGACGGCCTGCAGCATGGAGAAGTCGTTGAGGTAATCGCCGATCGCGGCGGTGTCCTCCTGCGCGATGCCGAGGGTTGCCGCCAGCGCGGTGAGCGCCGCGCCCTTGGACGCGGCCGGCGGCATGATGTCCAGCCAGTGCTTGGAGCTCACGAGCGCCTCGAGCTCCGGCACCGTCTCCCGGACCCAGGGCAGGCCGTCCAACTCGGCGTCGCCGTCGACGAAGAGGGCGATTTTGACGATGCGGTGCGCGGGGGCGTCGGCAAGCGTGCTGACCCGCTCGTTGGCCAAGTAGTACTTGTCCACCTCGCGCTGCACCTCGGCGGGGGTGTCGGCGAGCGTGAAGGAGGCCTCGGGCGTGCACATGACGGGGTGGGCGGTGAAGGGGGCGTGCGGGAAGGCGTCAACAAAGCGGCGCACGGTGTCCTCCGGCATGGTGATGGCGGAGACGATCTCGCCCAGGTGCTGGACCACGGCTCCGTTCTCCGCGATAAAGGTGTCGGGTTCGTTGCGCGCAAACATGGAGCGCAGCGTGGCTAGCTGGCGGCCGGAGGCGGGGGCGACGGTGATGCCTGCGGCGCGCGCCCGGTCGAGCGTGTGCCAGAAGTGCTCGGGGATCGCCCCGCTGGGGGCGAGCAGCGTTCCGTCCATATCGAGGGCAACCAAGCGCGGGGCATTCATTCTTCACACCATACCCGCTGTCTCCCCACCCGGACTCGCTGTGATGTGCAACACTAGGGGGTATGACTGAATCCTTGAATACCGAATTGCTCAACGTCGAAGCCCGCGGCACCACGGGCATCATCACGCTCAACCGGCCGAAGGCGCTGAACTCGCTCAACGGCGAGATGATTCACGGCATCTACACGGCGCTGCGCGCGTGGGAGGCAAACGACGCGATCACGCAGGTGATCGTCCGCTCGAGTTCCAAGCACTTCTGCTCGGGCGGCGACGTGAAGTACGCGCGCGAGGGCGTCCTCGCCGGAAAGACCGAGGAGATCAGCGCGTTCTTCGCCGAGGAATACGAGATGAACAACTACATTGCCAACTACCCCAAGCCGTATATCGCGCTGGTCTCCGGCGTGGACATGGGCGGCGGCATGGGGATCTCGGCGCTCGGCTCGCACCTGGTGGTGCACAAGGACGCGTTCGCCTCCATGCCGGAGATGAACATCGGTTACATCACGGACGTGGGCCAATCCTGGAAGCTGCAGCACCTGCCGGCCCGCCCGTCGCTCGCGCTCGGGAAGTTCCTTGGGCTGACCGGCTACCGCATGACTGCGGACGACATGCTCGCGCTCGGCCTGGCCTCGCACAAGGTGGAATCTTTTGAAGGGCTTGTAGAAAAGCTTATCGACGAAGGCGTCACCGCCCTCGACGCCCTCGCCCTCCCCGCCGGCGAGAGCGGGCTTGCCCGGTGGTACGAGCAGATCGAGGAGGTCTTCGCCGGATCGTGGGCCGAGATTGAGGGGCGCCTCGACGCCGCCGGCGAGTTCGGCGCCAAGGTCCGCGAACTTACCGCGCAGGCCTCGCCCTCCGCGCTCGTCGCCGCGGCCGAGCTTTTTCACGCTAACGCCAACCAAGACCTCGCCGGCTCCCTGGACAACGAGCGCGTCCTCGGCGAGCTGATGCGCGGAGAGCCGGACTTTGTGGAGGGTGTGCGCGCGGTGCTGGTGGACAAGGATCAGGCGCCGTCGTTCGCGCCCCAGCCGTCGCCGGAGAAGTACAGGGAGGTGCTGAAGTAGGGGAGGTTAAATCAGAAACGTCTCCACTGCGCGGACGATCGAGTCCCACAGGCCGATGACCGAGTAGCTCAGGTCGTCGAGGGAGGCCTGCCACGATACGGGGAGGATCTCCGTCGTCGGGGTGAAAAGGGCGTCGCGAAGGTCCTGCGCGCCGGAATGCATGTTGTAGTTCAGCTGCGAGCTCAAATCCATGGCAGACATGCTACGCCGAAGTAGCGGTGTTGGCACCGCAGGAACTCCCTCTCTGAGCGAAAGTACGAACCGGGGTGTGCGCGGAAACTGGCACCGAACCAATCAAAGGTGTGATGTGTGCGCCGGGGAATGTCTAGGTGACACGCGGTTTTCTTTAGGGCGAACTCTCGTCATCGCGCGCGGCCGGGCGCGCTAATATAGGGGTGCATGTGGGTCTTCGGAATGCCCCCGAACCGAACATGATTCGTACACCAACGACCGTATTTGAGGACTACAGTGACACAATCAACTACCCCCGCCGCTGACTGGAACCACAAGCTCACTCTCGCGCAGGAGATGCTCCCGCTGATCAGCCAGCTGCACCGCGAGCACAACGCGGTCACGTCTATCTACGGCCGCCTGCTCCTGGGGGCCACGGACATCGATATCATCAAGGCGCACCGCTACGCGCGCCGCATCGTCGAGCGCGAACTGCCACTGGATGACACGCTGCCCATCCTGAAGGAACTGGTCAAGATGGACCTGGGTACCGCGTCGATCGACCTGGGCCGCCTGGCAAAAAACTACTCCCGCACGGATGGCAAGGATCTGCGCGAGTTCCTGGAAGAGGAGCTCGCCGAGGTCGTCGGGACCTCCTCTGAGCTGCAGGCTCGCGACGTTGTCCTGTACGGCTTCGGGCGCATCGGTCGCCTGCTCGCCCGCATCCTCATTTCCCGCGAGGCTGCCTACGGCGGCGTGCGTCTGCGAGCCGTAGTGGTGCGCAAGAAGGGCGAGGACGACATTGTGAAGCGCGCGTCCTTGCTGCGCCGCGACTCTGTCCACGGCGCGTTCGACGGCACGATCACCGTGGATAAGGAAAAGGAAATCATCTGGGCGAACGGCACCCCGATCCAGATGATCTACGCCAACGATCCGGCTGAGGTGGACTACACCGCCTACGGCATCAATGACGCGATCGTGGTGGACAACACCGGCGCGTGGCGTAACCGCGAGGGGCTGTCCAAGCACCTCGAGTCCAAGGGCGTGGACCGCGTCCTGCTCACCGCGCCGGGCAAGGGGGACATCCCGAACATTGTCTACGGCATCAACGAGGGCATGATTGGCGACGAAAAGGTGCTGTCCGCCGCGTCCTGCACCACGAACGGCATTACGCCGGTGCTCAAGGTGATCAATGACCGCTACGGGGTCAAGCACGGCCACGTCGAGACCGTGCACGCGTACACGAACGATCAGAACCTGGCGGACAACTTCCACAAGGGCGACCGCCGCGGCCGCGCAGCTGGTCTCAACATGGTGCTCACCGAGACGGGTGCTGCCAAGGCCGTGTCCAAGGCACTGCCGGAGTTCGAGGGCAAGCTGACGGGCAACGCCATCCGCGTGCCCACCCCGGATGTGTCGATGGCGGTGCTCAACCTGGATCTGGAGACCGAGGTGGAGAAGGAGGAGGTCAACAACTTCCTGCGTCGCGTGTCCACGGACTCTAACTTGCGCCAGCAGATCGACTACATCCAGTCGCCCGAGGTCGTCTCGACGGACCTGCTGGGCACGACGCACGCCTCCGTGGTGGACGGCCTGGCCACGATCGCCTCCGGCAATCACCTGGTGCTCTACGTCTGGTACGACAACGAGTACGGCTACTCCCACCAGGTGGTGCGCGTGGTGGAGGAGATCGCGGGTGTGCGCCCGAAGATCTACCCGGAGCGCAAGGCTCCGGAGAGCATCAAGTAACTATGGGCATGCGCCGTAAGCTCGCCGCCGTTGCCAGCGTGTTCGCGCTGGCCGGCTGCGGTGCGCACGGCACCGAAATGGGGTTGCAGGACGCCGCGCTCGCCGGAGACTTCACCGTCGCGGATGTGGCGGGGCCGGGAGTGGAGCGGGCGTACGTATTCTGCCCGTACACGGACAAGGCCGAAGCGCAGCGCCTCGGCTTCAACCCAGACGACGTGCCCGGCATTGACGGCGATGTCCAGGCTTGGGAGACCGCCTCCGGCATCGGCGTGATCGCAGACGGCCGCGCAAATATCGAGTGGTTCGACCCGCGCAACGTTGATGCCTGTGGTCCGGGTGTGGACCCTTACCAGGACATTGATCCTTCGGCGAGAGTGCGGACAGCGACGGAATCCCGCGAATACGCGGGCGGGGAGACCGCCGAGGTTACCGTCCTGCGTTTCGAATAACCTCGTCGTAGTAATCGACCACCTGCTCTGAGGAAGCTCGCCACGTCCAGCGCTGCGCTTCCGCCCGGGCTGCGGTGGAAAGCTGGGTGCGCAATGCGTCGTCTTGGAGCACGCGCACAATTTCATCGGCCCACGTGGTTTCCGGCGCATCTGGATCCACAAGGATGCCAGTTTCGCCGTCGTCAATGACAAAGGGCAGGCCGCCGGCGTTGGCAGCCACGACCGGAAGGCCCGACGCGAAGGATTCAAGTGCGGCGAAGCCAAGCGTTTCGGTGGTGGAGGGGAACAACAAAACATCGCCGGAAGCGTAGGCGGCAGCGAGCTCGGCCCCCGAGAGGTAGCCGGTGAAGACGGCCCAGTCGGGGGCGCTGGAACGTACCTCGTCGTAAAGCGGGCCCTCGCCTACGAACGCGATACGCGCACCAGGGACGCGCTTGCGGACTTCCTCCATGATGGGGAAGCAGCGCTCGACGGATTTTTCCGCGGAGATACGGCCGACGAACATCACGAGCGGGCCGCCGCCCAGGTGCTCGCGCATCGACACTGAACGAGCCTCTGGTGTAAAGCGTTCTGTGTCGACGGCCTTCGGCCACAGGCGAACGTTGGGGATGCGATACTCAGCAGCTTTGTCCATCATCGGACCAGATGTGACCAGATTGATTTCTGCACGGCCGTGGAACGTGCGAAGGCCCCACTTCGCAATGGGTTTGACCCACGGAATGCCCAGCTTGACGCAGTATTCCGGCACATCGGTGTGGAAAGACGCGATGACAGGGAAGAGGCGCGAAATGACCAATGTTGACCACCCCGCGGTCCAAATTGGGTTGACCGCATGCACGATGTCGGGATTGAACTCGCGGAGGCGACGGATCGCCTTCGGCCCGAGCATGCCGTGTTTGACCTCCGGGTAAACCTTCAGTGCCCGCGAGGGGATAGGCACGACCTCGAATCCCGCATACTCCGTGGGAGGGTTGCCCGGGGCGAAGACGATGACTTCGTGCCCCATCTCTGCCAGCTGGTCGAGATGGCGGGTGATGCGTGTGACTACTCCGTCGATTTTGGGCAGGAAGACCTCGCTGATAATCGCGATGCGCATGCGGTTACTGCTCGCCGGTCGGCACACCCGCGGCCTGCTTGGCCGTCCACAGGGAGCGCGCCGGAATCTTCGAGCGGTCCGCCCGGTCGGCATACTTGCGCGCGACGTCTTCCACCTCTGTGAGCAGGCCGTCCGCCAGCTTGGTGGGCTCGAGCCCGAGCCCGATAAAGGTGTCGTTCTTCACATGCAGCTCGTTCTCGGCGGATTCCTTGCGCGGGTTCGGCACCATCTGCACCTCGGCGCCCGAAAGCTTTGCGACGAGCTGCGCCAGGTCCCGCACGCGGTGCGTCTCCGTCATCTGGTTGAAGATCTTCACGCGGTCGCCCTTGGCAGGCGGGTTCTCCAGGGCGATCTGGATGCACTTGCACATGTCCTGGATGTGGATGAAGGCGCGCGTCTGCCCGCCGGTGCCGTGGACGGTGAGCGGGTAGCCCACGGCGGCCTGCATGAGGAAACGGTTGAGCACGGTGCCGTAGTCGCCGTCGTAGTCGAAGCGGTTGATGAGGCGCTCGTCGCGCTGCGTCTGCGCGGTGTGGGTGCCCCAGATGATGCCCTGGTGGAGGTCGGTGATGCGCAGCTCGTCGTTCTTGGCGTAGAAGGCGAAGATGTTCTGATCCAGCACCTTGGTCATGTGGTAGATCGACCCCGGGTTGGTGGGGTAGAGGATCTCCTGTTCCACGGTGGTGCCGTCCTCGGTGTCCACCTTGATGTCCAGGTAGCCCTCCGGGATCTCCATCCCGGCGGTGCCGTAGCCGTAGACGCCCATGGTGCCCAGGTGGACGACGTGCACGTCCAGCCCGGATTCCACGATGGCCACGAGCAGGTCGTGCGTCGCGTTGACGTTGTTATCCACCGTGTATCGCTTCGCCCGCGGCGTCTTCATGGAGTACGGCGCGGCGCGCTGCTCGGCGTAGTGAATCACTGCGTCCGGCTGGAACTCCCGGATAAAGGCGAGCAGCCCCTCGTAGTCCTGCGCGACGTCGAGATGGCGGAAGCCGATCGTGTGCCCGGAGATTTCGTTCCACGCCTGCAGGCGCTCCTCAATGGAAGCGATCGGGGTCAGGGAGGTCACGCCCAGTTCCTCGTCGATGGCGCGGCGTGACAGATTGTCCACAATCACCACGTCGTGGCCGAGGTCGGAGAGGTGCAACGAGGCCGGCCAGCCACAGAATCCATCCCCACCAAGAACCGCAATCTTCACTTCCGAACAACCTTTCCGTCAACACATGCAAAAGCTTGTCGACGCTGAGCGCGCCGACACCTCCGGTTCACGATACCCAGCACGCGCCTCCTTTGCTGAGTAAAACGACTCCGCTCGCGCGGAATTTGGCCCGCGTTCCGCAAACGTGCAGTTTAGGCATATCTGTAGTTAAATTAATGGAGTTACCTGTGTTGCCCTCAAGGAAAGTCTGGGAATTGATATGGTGCGGGGTTTTCGGAGCCGTAATTTCGCCGTAGCCACAGTCGTTGCTTGTCTCGCGTCCGGTGTCGTCGCCGTGCCGCCCACCTTGCTCCCGGTCGCGCACGCGGCCGACGTGCTTGATGAGGCAGCCGGGTTTGCGCTCTACGCCACGACGGATGATCAAAGCATCAACGCGCGACGGAGCTGGGGTGGGTTCTTCAAACTCGAGGATGGCGACTATGAGTCGAAATCGGTCCGGTCCGTGCGCATGTACTTCCTGCCTGACCGGGAAGCGAACCCGAACTACCCAACGCCAACGGGCCGCTATTCCAACGTGGATCGGTTCTTCCCCGCAGAGGAGAAATATCAGGTTCAGCTGAAGACGAACGGAAAGGTCACCGAGGACTTCGGCGCGCTGACGGGCTACGGGTTCGAGGACGCCCGCGGCTACAAATGGCTGGACATTACCCTGCCCAAGACAGTGACCATCGGCCAAGCGGAGGCGCTGTTCATCAGCAACGCCGCTGGCGCGGACACGTTGCCCTGGCGCGCATACAACTCATCCGTCGGCGCCCGCGGGTTTGCAGAGCCGCTCGATGCGCAGCCCGCCACCATCCACAGCAAGGTGGTGCGCGCCGACTCCACCGAGCCGGCCGAGGGCGTCGAGGTCTCGCTTGTTGGCGCCGACGGCAAACCCCTCCAAACCCAAACCACCAACGCGGACGGTACCGTCACTTTCGTCGACGTGGAACCAGGCCGAACCTACACCATCAAGTCGGGCACGCTGGACGGGTACTTCGCCGAGCAGCCAGTCTCCCTCACCGTGGCGAGCGGCCAGGAATACACCCCGACCCCGATCGAGCTGACGCCCATCGGCGTGACGGGTCGCGTGATCGACGATCACCAGAATCCCGTCAAGGGCGTCCCCGTCTCCATCGGCGAGTTGGAAACCACCACGGACGCCAACGGAACGTTTACCCTCACCCACGTGCCGGAGGGGGAACAAAAAATCCGTGTCGGAGCCTCGACGCGCACGCTGCCTAAAAGCAGAGGCGTGAGGGTCGAGCCCACCGAGCACAACCGGGCGGGGGACATCCCTGTCGCTGCGAAACCGGGCACGATTACCGGCACCGTGGTCGATTCCTCCGGCACCCCCGTCGCCGGGGTAAAAGTACGCACCGGCCAGCATGAAACCGTCACGGATCGACACGGGAGGTTCCAGTTCCCTGACCTCAAACCGGGCCCGTACAACATCTCCGTGTCCGCGACAGAAACGATCGAGGGCGGCGTGCACCAGGGGGTGACCGTCGCTCCGGGCGAGACGGCGTCTGCGGACGTTCAGGTCAATCTGCTGCCCGGCGCGCTGTCCGGGGTGGTCGTCTCGGACCGCAATACCCCGATCGCCGGAGCCATGGTGAAGGTGCACCCTGAGGACGACCCGGCCCGGGCAGTTGCCGCCACCACAGACAGCGAGGGATTGTTCGTGGCCGCGGGCCTTGTCCCGGGTACGTACATCGTCGACGTGGTTGCGGATGGTTATACAGCGAGCACTACGAGCGTAGTGGTTTCGCCCAATGAGACTGAGGCGCTCGAGGTCAAGCTCACACCAACGCCAACGCCAACGCCCAAGCCAGCTCCCACGACGAAGAAGACCACACCGAAGACCACCACAAAGCCCAAGCCAGCTCCCACGACGAAGAAGCCCGCACCCAAGCCAACTCCCACCACGAAGAAGCCCGCGCCAAAACCCGCACCCAAGCCGACCCCCACCACGAAGAAGCCCAAACCCAAACCCACGCTCGCACCGGTTGAGAACTTCGGCTGGGGCGACATCGAGGTCCGCCCGGGCGAGATCGAGATCGCAAACCCCCAAAAGTCCGCCGGCAGAGGCGTCACCTTCGTCGTGGATGGGGTTACCCGCCAAGACGGGCAGCCGCTTCTCGACGCCACCTGGATCACCGTCGACCAGAACGGCACCGTCGCAGCAGCCCCGCAGGCAAATGTCGCCCCGGGGAAGTACACGGCGGAGATCCGCAACTCCACCGGAGGGCACAACGTTGTGACCATCACGGTCGGGAAGCCGCAGTCTGAGGCTGCGCTGTACGACGTGTCCTACGAACCGCGCACCGTCCGCGCGGGGGAGCGGGCCAGCAGCCCGAAGCCGGCCGCGACCCGCACGATCACCCCGGAGAAGTACGGCTGGCAGCCGTTGCCGGCGGGCACCGGGTACCGCATCATTGAAAACCCGAACGCGACCGTCGCCAGCGACGGCCGCGTGGAGCTGAAGGTGCCGAAGGACGCGAAACCCGGCAGCACCATCAAGGTGAAAGTCGCCATCACCTTCCCCGATGGGTCGGAGGACGAAGCGATCGTGCCGTTTGAAATCGTCGAGTCCCCGATCGCGGACCGCCTCGCACCGAGCTACGAGGCCGGAGTCCTGGTCGGGCCCGGGCAGCACACGATGATCACCGCGCATACCTCCAAGGGCGTGCCGGACGGTACTGAGTACGCGCTCGACGAGGACGCTGGACTTGGCGGGTGGGTCGTTGGCGTGAACGAGCGCACCGGCGCGCTCGACGTCACCGCCCCGTCTGCCGACGCCAAGCCGGTCAAGGTCCCGGTGAAGGTCCGCTTCCCGGACGGGTCGGAGCGCACCATCACCGCGAGGATCGGCGTGGCTACCGCATCGGCGCCGAAGCGGGGCACCACGCTGACCTACCCAGCAACAGTCTCCAAGACCGGCAACTCGGTGACCGCGGAGCCAAAGGGCTCCGTCCCCGAGGGCACCGTCTTCGTCCTCATGGACGACGCAGGCATGCGCGTCGACGTTGACCAGCGCACCGGCAAGGTCCGCGCCGATGTTCCCGCGAACGCGCCCGCCAACGCCACGTACACCGTCCGCGTTCGCGCCCAGTACCCGGACGGCACTACCGCGCTGCTCCCACTCAAGGTCACCACCGATTCGCAAGCACGCCGTGACAGCAAGGACAGCAAGGACAGCAAGGGCACCGCGACCGCGCCGAAGGGGACCACCTTCGGTCTCTCTGAGAAGTTCAACGAGCCGGGGTGGTACGTGAGCGTCGATAAGCGCACCGGCAAGCTCTCGGTCGACGTGGACGACACCGTCACCAAGAAGAAGTCGGTGCAAGTTCCAGTGGTGGTCTCGTACCCGGACGGTTCGCAGCGGATCAAGAATGTCGAGGCCAACGCCCCGGCCCTGCAGACCGTGACCCCCACCCCGCAGGACGCGCCGTCGGGCGCATCGTCTGGGTACAGCTGGGTGCCCATCGTCCTCGGCCTCCTCGCCGCGATTGGCGGGGTGGGCTACGCCGCGTTCGTTAACCAAGACCACATTCGTCGGATGCTCTCACAGTTCGGGATCCGGATCTAAGAGGTGAATACCATGCATGCTTCCCTGAAAACCGTTGCCATCGCCCTGTGCGCGTCCCTCACGCTCGGAGGCGTCGCCGTCCCGCAGGCCTCCGCCGCCACGGAGCAGCGAGAAATCTCCGTGCGTGTCCACGGCGAGACCCCCAACGCAGAGCAGGGGCGGATCGACGGCGAGGTCCGCAAGGACTCCCGCGCCCGGCTCGCCTACGTCCACCCCGCGGCCGCGGTGGGTATTCACGAGTTCACCGTGTACTCAAGCATCTGGATCGATGGAAAGAACCTCGCACCCAACTGGGGCGCGTCAACCGACGTGCGCAAGGACGGCGGGGCGGACGTGATCACCTACACCTACACGGACGCCCGCTCGGACGTCGAGATCACGCGCACCTTCCGTATCTACGGGAACCGCATCGACGTCGACGTACGGGCGCACAACGCGGGCAAGCAGCGCCGCCAGGTAGACATCGAGCTGGCCAACGAGCTGCAGAACCCCTACCAGGTGAGCGCCCGCGAGACGAAGGCGGACACCTACAAGGTGGGGCCGGAGTCCGAGGGGTACGACACCACCGTGTCCTTTACAGACCCGAACTTTTCCGGCACCCGCGAGCAGCTGACGCAGGAGCAGAGCAAGGGGATCGGCGAAGGGACGCCGAAGCTCCAGGCCGGCGAGTGGATCGAGGTGCTGGATCCTGGCGAATCGGTGGAGGCGCGGGCGTCGGTAAGCGTGGCGGCGCAAGAGTCCGCGATTGACACGGACGGCGACGGGCTGCGCGACGAGTGGGAGCTCAAAGGCCTGAAGCTGGAGGACGGGACCGAACTGCCGATTCAGAAGTGGGGCGCCGATCCCGAGCGCCCGGACCTGTTCCTGCAGCTCAACTGGATGCAGGCAGAGTGGGAGACCCTGAACTGCGCGCGCAAGGATGACTTCGCGCCGACGGTGAAGGAATTCGAGCAATTCGCCGGTTGCGCGACCGCCAACGTTAACTCGTACCGCCCTTCCACCTCGACCCTCCGCGACCTGGAGGACGTCTTTGCCAAAGAGGGCATCGCGCTGCACATCGACGCGGGCGAGACCTACCAGAGCGCCTCGCTCGCGGGCTACGAGGAGCCCCACGGCGGGAAGACCGAGCGCTTTGAGCAGTACTACTTCCAGGACAAGTCGCAAGCTCAGCGCCTGCTCGACGAGCGCAATCGCCTGCTTGGGCCCCGCAAGGCCGTGTTCCGCCTTGGCATCATCGGCGACAAGATGGCGGAGGGGAACCGTTCCTCCGGCGTCGCGCTCGTCCGCGATTCCGCCTTCTACATTGCGGACCACAAGGACATGACCACGCAGGAGCAGCTGCGCAACACGATCTTCCACGAGTTCGGACACACGCTGGGCCTGGGGCACTCAGGGCCCGAGGTGCCCGACAACCCGCTCTCGGGGGACGTGTACGTGCCGGAGTACAAGTCCGTGATGAACTACCTGTACCAGTTCAGCTACTTCGACTACGCCAAGGAACCGACCGACGCGAGGGTAAACGCCTGTGTCAAGGGCGGCGGGTGCGGTGAGCAGTCCGTCACCATCCCCGCTGACTGGTCCAACCTGGACCTGCCCGGCTTCAACATCGGCCAGGGAAATGTGACGACGGGCTCCGGGCAGCTTGACGACGACGACCAGTCCGAAAAAACTCCCCGCAAGCTGGCAGAAAACGCCGCCGTTGCCAACGTGGGCAAGGCCGGCTTCCAGATGGACACCACTGCAAGCGGCGACAACGGCATCGTGACCGCCAGCGAAGAGAACTTTGCTACGGGCACCATCAGCAACCTTGGTGCCGACGCGGAGCGGTTCACGCTGGTGGCCAACTACCCGGGCGGGCAGCGCTACACCGAGGAGATCACGCTCGCCGGGATCAAGGACAAGCGCTCGGAGCGCGAGGTGAGGATTCCGATCCGCAACGCGAACAGCATCAGTGGCCCGACCCTGCCGGTCAACGTGCAGATTTTCAACCACTCGGGCGAGAGCGTCTTCACCGACCGCTACGAGCTCTCGGTGCTGGACTACACCGCTGAGGAGGCGGAGCGCGTGCTCAACGACGTGCTCAAGTCCGACGCCTCGCCGCAGGTGAAGCGGATGGCCAAAACCAAGCTGGACGGCGTGACCGATCGCGCCCCGGCGGCGGCCACGAAACTGAACACGAAGAAGCCGTCGGAGAAGCAGGCGGAGAAGCCGACCCGGCAGCAGGAGGAGCCCGTTTCTGCCGTCGCGATCGTGGTCGCCGTGCTGCTTGCGCTCGGCGGAATTGCCGCTGCAGGAGCAGGGTGGGCGCTGAGCCAGGGGCTGATCTAGCGCCAAGTGTGCTAAAAATCACTAAAAAAGGTGCGCTTGCCTCGCGTTGCACTGCGAGGCAAGCGCATTATTGACAGGCGTCGAATTGTCTATATCTGTCCCGGCTAAGGTATTCACCTGGCCTAAGAGGATGCCTAAGCCGAACCTTAATGAAGAAACGTTGACTTCCGCCAGTTAACGGCCGGATGCCGGCTCAATTCTGAGAAAAGGATTCCGATTGTGTGAATCAGCCTCACGGCTTCTCATCTGATAGGACACTCCCTGGTGAATAATATGCACATCTAGGATTGTTCAACAAGCTGCGAACGCTTCCGAACATCTGATATACCGGTGTCTATGAATTGGCGATTGGTCGCGGTTTTGGGGCAAGGGGAAGTTGTTAATCTGCGGTTTTGGGGTAGCTTAAGCAGTTGACACCAGAACTGAAATGATAAGCATTGGCTCATGTATCGACCGTGAATAGTTTTCATGCATCGGCGCATACATGGTCAGGGTAAGAACGTTGAGGAGCAGCCGCATGAGGAAGCTGGCATCACGCTGCATCGCAGTCGCGCTCGGTGCAGCGCTCGTCGTGGGCGGGCAGCCCGCGGTCGCCGGTGCCGTCGAGGCAAAAGTGGACGCTTCCCGCCTGACGCAGTTCTCCCACCACGACGAGGACTCCGTTGCGGGTACCCAGTCGAACACGCTGTACACCGACATCCTTGTCAACGGCGCCCGCATTATGGCGCCGGACAACGCGCCGGTCACCACGAAGGATGAGCGGGGCGCGCAGGTGACCACTGCTCAGTACGCAGACGCCGCGAAGGGAGTGCAAATCGAGCGGGTCGTGCGCACCACCGACACCGAGATGACGGTTGAGGTCACCGCCACGAACCAGGGTTCCGAGGACGCCTACTTCCAGCTGGATCTGACCAATTCCATCAACACCAACCGCACGCTCACCGGCAGTTTCGACGGCGAACGCTTCACCGTCGGCCCGGATTACGGCGGCTACGACACGTTGGTGGAGTTTGCAGACCCCGGGTTCTCCGGCGTGGCAAACAGCTTCAATGCGACCACCGCGACCGACGAGGTCGGCTACGTCGACCCCGACGGCGCACAGTTCCAGCGTGGCCGCTGGTTCCGCTCGGTTGACCCCGGCGACCAGCTCACGGCGAAGGCAACGATCACCTTTGATACGCAGGACTCCGCCGTAGACAGCGATCAGGACGGCCTGCCCGACCAGTGGGAGGAACAGGGCGTCACGCTTGACGACGGCACCCAGCTCCCCCTCAACGAATGGGGCGCAGACCCGCACCGCCCCGATGTCTTCCTGCAGCTGAACTGGATGGAATCCGAGTACGAAAAACTCGGCTGCCTGAACACGCCGGACGCCGAGCAGTGCGACACCGCGAACACCCGGACCTACCGCCCGCCCCGCCACATCCTGGATGAGCTGGCGGACAAGTTTGATGAGCACGGCGTTTCCCTGCACATCGACGCTGGCGAGACCTACTCCAACATCCCGAACTACGACACCCGCCACGGTGGACAGACCGAGGGATACGAGCGGTACTACTTCAGTAACTCCATCCCCGGCCTGCGCATGGTGGACAACGTCAACCGCCTGCTGGGCCAGCGTGCCTCCGTCTTCCACGTCGGCGTGATCGGTGACCAGATGAACCCGAGCAACTACTCGGTTGGCACCTCCCTCGTGGGCGATAATGGTTTTTACGTGGCCAAGCACGAGCGCATGACCGAAGACAGCCAGTTGCGCAACACGATCATGCACGAGCTGGGCCACAACCTGGGCCTCAACCACAACGGCTCGTTGAAGTTTGAGGGCAAGGTGCCAAAATCTGACTACCTGCCCAACTACAAGTCCGTGATGAACTACCTGTACCAGTTCTCCTATTTCGACTACTCGGACGTGGAGGCCGTGTCCGGCGGCCCGCTCCCGGAGGAGTGCAACCGCTCGGGCGTGAACTGCTACCGCGGCGACTACCGCGTCCCCGCGGACTGGGACAACTTGCTCATTAACTCCCTGCGCCTCGGCGGCCACGTCGGTACCGCGGGCGTTGACGCGCGCAAGGTCGACACGGCCGCGCTCAAGAAGCTGGACAAGGAGATGGAGCGCGCCGACGCGAGCGGTGACCGCGTCGACGTCGAGGTCACCGACGAGGGCGACCTGACCAGCGGCAAGCGCGGCGAGGTGACGCTCAAGCTCACGAACCCGGGCCTGGACCTGCACCGCTACGAGGTCGCCGTCGGCGGCACCACCCAGCGTGTGGTGCTCGGCGGCGTCCGCTCCGGCAAGAACTCGACGACCATCACTGTGCCCGTGACGCCCACGGAGCCGGGGGCATTGCCTCTCGACGTCCACGCGACCGATGAGCTCGGCAACACCACCTTCGATGACCGCTTCGCCGTCCCGGTTGCCGAGGACCCAAACGCCGACTCGACGCCCATGGGCGGGGCCGTGAAGTCGACCCCGGCGATCGCGCAGGTGCACAACGAGACCACGCCGACCACCAAAGCAACACCGACCACGAAGGCAACGCCAGCCCCCAAGGCAACGCCCAAGCCGGAAAGCGGCAGCAGCTCGGCGGCCATCGTCGTGCCGCTGCTCCTCCTGCTGGCCATTGCAGGTGGCGCAGCGGCGGCGTGGGCGAGCGGCCTGATTTAAACTCTTCAACAAAGCTCAACAGCGCAAGGCGGAACAATGAACTGGACAACGACTCCCATCGTGGCGTGCGCGGCGGTCACCACCGCCTTGGTCGCCCCGGCGGCGCTCGCGGCCGACACCGCCCGCTACACCCTGACGGTTGCAACCCCGGCCGGGCCGCTTGAACACGTCAACGTCGAGCTCACTGGCAGCGGCGGGTCGTTCCAGGCCACGACCGATTACGCGGGCAGAGTGTCATTAGACGTCCCGGTCGGCACGTACGCCTACCGCGCGACCTGGGGCGGGGAGGAGTACACTCAGTCTGGGATCGAGCTCACTGCAGATCTGGAATCGAGCCTGATGATCCCGGGGCCGGAGCGCACGGTCGACTACGCCTGGAGCTCAATCAACGTCGCGGCGGGAAGCCGTGCAACCGTGGTGCCGACGGTGACGGGCAATGAGAGCGGGGTCACCGTGGAGCGCATTGACGGCCCGGAGTGGGCCGAGGTGTTCACCGACGGCACCGTCGAGGCCATGCCCCCGGCGAACGAGCGACCGGGTGTGCACGACCTGATCGTGCGCACGTCGGCGGGGCAGGTCGAGACCATTCCAGTGCGCGTGACCGGACCGCAGGACCCGAAGGACGTGACGTACCCGGTGACGCAGGTACGGGTCGGGAGCAAGGTGCGGAGCGCGGCGCCGACGGTGACCATCTGGCACCAGGGGCGCGAGTTTTCCAGCCAACCGGTCCCGGGGGGAATGACGTTCCACACCGTCTCGGAGGGCGCGTGGGTGGACGCAAAGACTGGCCAGGTCACGCTAGACACCGCGGCGTCGGGCGCGAAGGCGGGCGATTCGGTCACGGTGCCGCTGGAAGTCGGCCTGCCCAGCGGCGCCACCGCTGAGGCCACGGCCGTCTTCCAGGTCAACGACCTGCCAACCGCGGAGCAGTTCCACCCCGGCTGGGAGACGCTCACCGCGGCGCCAGGGGAACGGGTGACGGTGGAGCAGACTGGTGACGCCGACGTTCCTGCGGACGCTCAGTTTGTGTGGCGCCGCGCGGACAACCCAGAGCTGAAGGGGTGGGCCATCTCCGTCGATCCAGCGACGGGCGCCGTCTCCGCCGCTCCGTCGGACACAGCCAAGGACGCAGACGTCAACGTGCGCGTGAGCTATGCGGACGGCTCGCAGTCGACGGCGCCGGTGCGCCTCCGGGTGGCACCGAAATCAGCGACCCAACAGCACACGCTGCGACCGGGGCAGGAGGAGGAAATCCTTGCTGGCGGGGGAACGGATGTGGTGATCGTCGATAGTGGCGGCGCCGACGTCGCCGTGGACGAACACGGAGCGGTGAAGGCTTCGGTGCCATCGGACGCTATGCGCGGTGCGGTGTACCCGGTCAAGCTGCGCGTCGACGGAAAGGAGACAACCGTCACCCTGACCGCGGACGCGCCGGACCAAAGCGAAGACTTCAGCAAGGCGTGGTGGATTCCGGTGGTGATGGTCGCGATGGCAGTCGCCGGAGCTGTGGGCAACTGGGCGTGGACCACCTTCTCTGGGGGTGCCCGGTGAACCTGAGGGGAGCGGGGGCCGCCGCGATTGCTGCGGCGATGATCGCGATTGGGACTACGAGCCCGGCGATTGCGGGCGTGGAGGACATGCCCTTTGGTGTCCACATGACGCCCAGCGCCGACGACGAGGGGTTCGCGGTGATGGACATCTCGAAGGGGCGCACTACGACGTTTACGTTCGAGCATCCCTATTCCGTGGCGGGGATTATGGCCGGAAGTTTCGACGTCGCGCTGCGCGCCGACGGCGGCAGCGTCCGTTATCTGCCGAGCGCGACGAAGGTGCACACATCGTCCAAAGACGGCGCAGATGTGGTCACCCTGACGCACGAAGACGCGTCCCAGGGCGTGAAGGTGGAACGGACGTTCACGGTGGGCAAGAAGTCCATGGCTGTCGACGTCACCCTGACCAACCTGCGCAACGAGGACCGCGAACTCAGCGTGGACATGAACTCGCGCATCACCGCCTACGACAAGGACCGGGCGAGCTTCCGGGACGGCGCGTTTATGATCGCCCCGCAGGACGGCGGCTACGAGACGACGCTGCGCTACAAGGACCCCACGTCGTCCGGCGTCGCGGCCGACAAGGACGCGACCACAGCCGAGGGCAAGGTCGGGCGCGTGGGCGCGGATGGCGCTGCGTTCCAGCGCGGACGCTGGGAGCGAGCGGTTCCCGCAGGGGACAAGCTGCATGCCAGCATGACCATGGACATCACCACGCAGGGATCCGCAGTAGATTCGGACCGCGACGGGCTTCCGGACGCGTGGGAGCGCCAGGGCTTCACCACCGCGAGCGGGGAGCAGTTCCCGTTACAGGCGTGGGGCGCGGACCCGCACCGGCCCGACCTGTACCTGCAGCTCAACTGGGCGAAGTCCGAATGGGAGACGTTGGGGTGCGACCGCGAGCAGCGCTTCGGCGTGAGCGCGGAGCAATTCGGCGAGTTCGCGGCGTGCAATGCGGCGAATGCGAACGTGTACAGGCCGTCGAGAAGCTCGCTCCTGGAGCTCGTCGACCTCTTTGATCGGCAGGGGATCAACCTGCACATTGATGCCGGCAGCCTTTTCAACAACATCCCCAACTACGGGGAGAGCCACGGCGGCGCGACCGAGGACTTTGAGCCGTACTACTTCAAGGACGCCGACCATCACTCCCGCTTGGCCGCTGACCGCGACCGGCTCCTCGGGCCGCGCGAGTCCGTCTTCCGCGTCGGCATCATCGGCGACCAACTAGCCAAAGACGATTACACCACCGGCATGGGCCTTGTGAGCGACTCCGTGTTTTACGTGGCGAAGCACGAGGGGCTGACGGGCCAGGACCAGGTGCGCAACACGATTTTGCACGAGTTCGGCCACAACCTGGGCCTGACCCACACCGGGTCCGCGCTGTCGGATACGCGCGTGGAGACAACTGACCTGCTGCGCCATTACGAGTCCGTGATGAACTACCTCTACCAGTTCGCCCGTTTTGACTACAGCGACACGGTGGCCAAGGGCAATGGCGACGACCCGCACTGCGGCGACTACACCTGCTACACCGGGGCCTACGAGGTGGCCCCGGACTGGGAGCACCTTGACCTGGGCGGCAAGTTCATCGGCAAGGTCAACGCCACCGCCGGCGCGGACGATTCCGTGGCCACCCACAACGACATGCTCGTGCGGGACCTGGAGATCGCGGCCGCCGAGCACAACGCGGGCCAGGCGGGCTTCAGGCTTATCGACGCCTCCACAAACTCCATCATCACCTCCCGGAACGACAACAGCGTCACTGCCCAGCTCCGGAACCTGGGATTGGACCTGGACGATTTCACCGTCGACGTCTCGTACCCCGGCGGGCACTACTCGGATACGATCCGCGTACCCGGCCAGCTGGCGGAGACGCCGTCGGTGACCTTCGACATCCCGATCACCGGGGTGCAGCACCTCAAGGGCGCAACGATGCCGCTCGACGTGGCGGTGCGCAACAAGGACGGCGAGGAGGTGTTCGCCGAGCACTACGACCTGTCGCTCCTGGACTACTCCGCGGACGAGGCGAAGCAGGTGCGTGAGGAAGTGCTTGCGGACCCGGATGCCCCGAAGACCCTGCGCGAGCTCGCAGAGGCAAAGCTGGGTGCGCCGATTGGGCCGACGGAGACGCCGTCTAACACTTCGGATCCCGCACGGGGGTCCAGCACCACCGACATTGTGATCGCGGTACTCGCGGCGCTCGGCGGCGTGATCGCGCTCATCGCGGGCGGCGCCTGGTCTGCGGGAATGCTTCCGTTTTAATGCCTGGTAGTGCCCGGTCCTGACCGTTTGTATTCTTTTGTTTCGCCCAATTTCCCTGGTTAGAATTGGTTATAACACCAATTTCGGTAGGGAGGCTCTCGTGGCATCGGCTGCAACTCAACCAGCAAAACCGCACCAAACGGCGGATTCGGGAACGGTGACGCGGGGAGGGGGTGACGAGGGGGCGTCGATGAGCAAGGGGAAGCTCATTTCGTTTTTCCTCGCGTTTATCGCGCTCATCGTGGTGCTGCTGATTCCCATTGACAGCATCGAGTGGCAGGGACAGATCGCGCTCGGAATGCTTGCGTTTGCCGTGATCATGTGGGTGACCGAGGCGGTGAGCTACCCGGTCAGTTCGGTGCTGATCATTGGGCTGATCGCCATGCTCGTGGGGCTGTCGCCCGATCCGGAAAATCCGGGCGAGATTTTCGGCACGGGCCCGGCGCTGAGCATTGCGCTCGGGGGCTTCTCGTCGGGCGCGGTGGCGCTGGTCGCGGCCGCGTTGGCGCTGGCCACGGCGATGCAGGCGACGGGGCTGCACCGGCGCATCGCGCTCAACGTGCTCAAAGTTGCGGGCGAGAAGACGTCGCACATTGTCGTCGGCGCGATCGTGATTTCTATCATCCTCGCGTTCTTCGTGCCGTCCGCAACCGCTCGCGCGGGCGCCGTGGTGCCGATCCTCCTGGGCATGGTGGCCGCGTTCGGCATGACGGTGGATTCGAAACTGTCGGCGCTGCTGGTAATTACTGCGGTGCAGGCGGTGTCGATCTGGAACGTCGGTATTAAGACTGCTGCGGCGCAGAACCTTGTGGCCATCGGTTTCATTGAGGACCAGATGGGTCAGACCGTGTCCTGGGGCAAGTGGTTCCTGTGGGCCGCGCCATGGGCGGTGCTGATGTCGATTGCGCTGTACTTCATCATGCTCGCAGTCATGAAACCCGAGGTGGATCGCATTGAGGGAGGGCGCGAACTGGTGCAGCAGCAGCTGGACGAGATGGGGCCGATGACTGGCGCAGAGAAGCGCCTGACTGCGATCGCCGTGGTCCTGCTTCTCTTCTGGGCGACCGAGGGGTTGCTGCACCCCATCAACTCGTCCACGATCACGCTCGTGGCGATCGGCGTGATGCTCTTGCCGGGCATCGGGGTGATGGACTTCAAGTACGCGCAGAACCACATCAACTGGGGCACGCTGATCGTGTTCGCGGTGGGCATCTCGCTCGGCTCGTTCCTCCTGAAAACGGGCGCGGCGACCTGGCTTTCGGAGCAGACGTTTGGCGCGCTGGGCATTTCCTCGATGCCGATCCTCGCCACGATCGCGATCGTGTCCCTGTTCAACATCATCATTCACCTGGGATTTGCGTCCGCGACGTCGCTCGCTTCCGCCCTGATCCCGGTGTTCATCGCGCTCGCTGCGACGCTCGACGTGCCGAATGGCGGCATCGGCTTCGTCATCATCCAGCAGTTTGTCATCTGCTTCGGGTTCTTGCTGCCCATCTCCGCCCCGCAGAACATGCTGGCCTACGGCACGGGCGCGTTCACCACGAAGCAGTTCCTCCGGGCGGGCATCCCGCTGACCATCGTGGCGTACTTGTTGATCTTGCTCCTTTCCGCGACGTACTGGAAGTGGATGGGGCTGGTGTAGCCGCCTAGTCGCCCTCTAACACAAGGCCCAGGTGCAGCGAGTTCAGCTCGTGCGCGCCGGGGCCTTGTTGCATGGTCGCAATTTCACGACCGGTTGCCTCGGTCACTGGAATGAGCCATCCGAGGTTCGGGTCGAGCAGCGGGTCTGCTTGCTTGTCCATCGGGACGAACGTCACGGGACGTTCGTTTTTTGCGACAAGTTGCACCGGACCGTTCGCCTCCTGAAGAGCGGGGAGCGCGGCGGGCGTTGTCGTGATGATCACCATCTTTTCGTCGGTGTCGGGGGACAGGTTCGCGGTGTGAACGTGCAGGTGCGTGACCTCGAATCGCTCAAATTCCTCCGGGTACTCCACGAGTGGCAGGGTGGGGTCGCCCGCGAACAGTGCGCGGATTCGCTCAAGAAATGCCATGGTGCGAGTCTAACCGGCCTCCGGGAGCGGAATGTTGGCGTCGTCAAAGCGCAGGTTGTCCGGGTTGTCCTCCCATTCATAGTCGGGAAATGGTGCATCCACCGGTGGTGTGAGCCCCATCCACCATTCCGGTTCCGGGTGGAACGGAAAGCGCATGTCAAACTGTTCTTCGAGCTGGTCCAGCGCGAATTCACACTCGATGATGTCCTGATCTTTCTCGTATTGGTCCATAATCGCGTGTCCGCGCGCATGAAACTCCGCGGCCCGTTCGCGCCTGCGCTTCACTTCGCTTATCGACGCCCTCCACCGCGGATCCTCAGCACCCAACTGAGCGGTCAGCAGCCCGGAAGGCTCCGAAACCTCAAATGTGCCGTCCTCGTACAGCCAGATCGCATCCCCGGTTGCGGGGTCGACGACGTAGAAGGCGCGTCGGTCGGTCTTGAGGTTATGGTGCTTCTGGCAGAGGCAGTGAAGGTTATCCACGCGTGTTTCCCCTCCCTCAGCGAACGGGATGCGGTGGTCCAACTGGCACTGCTCCGCGGGGTGGTTGCAGCCGGGGTAGATGCACGTGCCGTCGCGAGCCTCCACGAGCGCCCGCATGTCTGCCGTCGGCACGTAGCTGGGTGTCGTGTTTTCGCGAACGCCGTCCATGTCGGCGACGGAGGGCGGGGTCTGCGCGCACATCTCGTCGAACGCGATCGTGGCGTCAGGCTCGGTCCAGCCGAAGCCCGGGATGAACACTGGCTGCCCCGCCTCGCGCCCCTTCGGCGCGTATACCTGGATTCGCGCCTTCGCTGCCGGCGTGATCTCGCCGGTGAGCAGTTTCACCACGGTGTCGTGCGAAGACAGCTTGTGCTCCAACCCGCATTGCTGCACGAACGCGCGCACGGCGGCCAGTGTCGCGGTGTCCGTGGTCAGGTTCATCATGCCCTTTGTTATCCCACCGAAGTCCTCGAGGAAGAACTCGGCTCCGTGGTCCCGGCGGGCCTCGCGCTCCTTCCGCTTCTTCGGGTTGTACCCCAGAGCCGGATCGATGCGCCGGATGTGCGCCCGCAACTTTCGCGTGACGGCGGCAGGGTCGGGGAACGGCTGGCTCTGCCGGGTGGGCGTGAACTGTTCGACCAGGAAGTCGTCGATACCGGCGAGGATCTCCGCGTCGGCGTCGGGACCGAGCTCCTCCAGCTTCCGCCGGATCGCGGTCAGGTGGCCCAGCGTGAGCAGCTTTTGCTCGTTGTGCAGCGCACGCAGCCGCGGCAGATCCGTCAGCCGGTGATACGACAGCACTGCGGAGCGGATGACGGTGCGGGAGTACCCCGTGGCCTGAGCAAGCTTATCGACGACCACGTCGAAGTCTTCGATGTCCACGCCATCGTCGCTAAAGCGCGAGTACAGTGCGTGCTCCGATTCACGGAGGCTGCGGCCAAGGTGCGCATCGCTGTCGTGGGGTCTGTCTATTCGGAAGTAGGGGCGAGGTGGGGCTTGTTGAGCGTTCATGCCTTGCACTATAAACGTGGCCCCCAACACCGGTTCGAAGATTGGCGGCGAAAATAGAACAGGCGTACGAAAGAGTGCCGATGTGGTGCACAATTGCCGTTCGAACATAAGCGCAAAGAATGTCCGTGCGAACACAAACTGCTGCTCTGGAAGCGCGCTGATTTTCGCCGTGTCAGGACAAGGTCAACGCACAGAAAACCGTTACGCTGGCACTATGGAAGATGCCGAAAAGGGCCCTGAGATTGCGTCGCGACGCGTCGACTTCGTGTTGCCCTACGGCATCGGCGAACCGGAGTTTCCTCCGTCGGAAGACACGATGCCCAATCCCCTCGGTCGCAGGAACCGGCTGGGAAAGGCCGGTTGGACGCTCGTGCTCAAGCGGCTTTTTGCAGACTTTTCCACGGACGCCATGGTGGATCGAGGCGCCACGCTGACCTACTACACGGTGCTGTCCCTCGCGCCCATGCTGGTCTCGGCGTACGCCATCGCGACCTTGCTACTCGGGCGCGACCCGGGGACGGTCGATCAGCTCCTGGACGGGCTGGTTGAGGTGTACGTGCCGGAGGCCCTGCGCGGAGAGGCGATGGATCTGATGGAGACGATTGTGGGCACTCCGTCGCAAAGCACTGTGGCGCTAATCGTCTCGCTGCTGATCTCGCTGCTGTCTGCGTCGGCGTACGTGCGGAGTTTTTCGCGCAACGCCAACCTGGTCTATGGGCGCTCGGAAGGGCGAAACGTGGTGGTCACTTGGGTGACCATGTGGCTGATCACGCTGATGCTCGTCGTCGGTGGGCTGGCGATCCTGATCGGGACGCTGCTCACGGACGGCATCGTGCACAGCGTGCTTGGGCCGGTGGCGCGGCCGCTCGGTGTGGAGAATGTGCTGACCTACCTCACGGAGAAGTTCCTGCCGGTGTGGGTGTATGTGCGGACGCCCGTGATCGTGCTGATGGCGATGATCCTGCTGTCGCTGTTGTACTACTTCACGCCAAATGTGAGGCCGGGGCGGTTCAGGTTGCTGACGGTGGGGTCGTCGTTAGCCCTGTTCGTCGGCTTCTGGTTGTGGTGGGGGTTCGGGCTCTACATGTCCACGTTCGGCGTGCGATCCGCGTACGGGGCGTTCGGGACCGTGATCGCGGTGCTGGCGCTCGTGTGGGTAATGAACATCGTGCTGCTGGAGGGCGTGAAGATCGACGCCGAAATCCTCCGCGCGAAGGAGCTCCAGGTAGGGTACGACTCTGAGCGGCACATTCAGGCACGGCCACGCTCCAGCGAGGGCGCCCGGTGGCGCCTGCAGCTGGAGCGGTGGATCGCGCGGACAGCGCGCGAGGTAAAAAACGCGCGGAACTAGCGGCTCGCGCGCACGGCGGCGAACGCCTTGTGCAGGAGGGCCTGGCTGTCGGCACTCGGCGTGCGGAGGTGCCGCTTGAACGCCACACTCGCGGCGGACCCGTAGGCGCTGAGTAGCACGAGGACTTCGAAGGGGGCCAGCTGGGGTGCGCGCTCCTGTAGCGCGCTGACCACCGGGTCCAGGATGCGCTCGCGGTCGTCGTTCGGGCAGGCGGAGCCACGAATCAGCTCAAGCCGGTCCGAGGTGAGCAGCAGGGTCGACGCCGAGTGCAGCTTGACCCCGTCGCCGGTGAGTGCGTCGACGCAGATCTGCTCGAACGCCTCGGTGAGCCCGAGCTCGGGCGGGAGGCGGCGAATATCCTCGCCGATCTCCGCAAAGGTGCGTTCCACAAAGACCAGCAGGGCGGCGTCCAGGTCCGCGAAGTAGTTGTGGAACGTGCGCGGGGACACTTCCGCGGCGGCGACCCGGGCGACGGTGAGCTTCTCTGACCCCTGGTGCAGCAGGATGTGCGCCGCGGCGTCGGAAATCACCTCGCGGGTTGCCTGTTTCTTAGACTCGCGCAGGTTCATGGTGTTCCACCGTTTGCTGCAGGTGCTCGCCCTCAATGTCCAGGTTGGGCAACACCTTGTCCAGCCAGTTGGGCAGCTTCCACGCGCGATCATCCAGCAGGTACATGGTGGCCGGGATGATGGTCATGCGGACCACGAAGGCGTCGATAAGCACGCCCACAGCGAGCGCGAAGCCCATGGCCTTGATGAAGGGCTCGTCGATGAGCATGAAAGCGGCGAACACGGAAATCATGATCAGGGCGGCGGCGGTGACGACGCGCGCGCCGTGCTTGAAGCCGTTGGCGGTGGCGTTGCCGGCGGTCTTGCCGCGCGAGACGAAGCCCTCGCGCATGCGCGTGACCAGGAAGACCTGGTAGTCCATGGCCAGGCCGAAGGTGAGGCCGATGAGCATGATGGGCAGGAAGGACAGCAGCGGTTGTGGGTCGGAAATGATGCCGAACATGCCGTCCTGGAAGATCGCCACGGTGATGCCGAAGGTCGCGGCCATGGAGAGCGCGAAGCCGAGCGCGGCGATGAGCGGGACCCACAGGGAGCGGAACACGAGCATGAGCACGATGAACGCAAGCCCGATGACGATAGCGATGTAGGGGAGCAGCACGTCCTGGAGGCGCTGCGAGATGTCGTCGAAAATCGGGGTGACACCGGTGATGCCGAACTCGCCGCTGGTGCTGCCGGCGAATTCGGACTGGTAGTCGCGCAGCCGCTCGAGCGTCTCCGTGGTCGCCGGGTCGGTCGCGCCCGTGGTCGGAGTGATGAGGACCTGCGCGGCGTCCATGGTGTCGGTGGTCTGCACGATCTGCGCGTTCTCGACACCTTCGGTCTCGTTGAAGGCGGTCAGCGCATCCTGGAACGCGGCGGGGCGATCCTGCTCGGCGACGTTGGCCACGTCAACGAACGCAATCATGGGGGCGTTGCGGCCGGGGCCGAAGGCGTCCGAGGTCATCTCGTACGCCTCTCGGGCCGGGGTGCCTGGTGACGCCGTGCCGTCGGTCGGCATGGCCAACCGGAGACCCGCGGCGGGGATGGCCAGGATGCCCAGCAGGGCGACCGACGCCAGCAGCATGACCCACGGACGCTTGCGGATGATGCGGGCCCACTTCAGGCCCATCGTCGGCTTTTCGTCCTCCGGATCCGGCACCTTTGGCCCCGGGACGCGACCCGCAAAGACGCGGGTGCCCAAAAGGCCCAGCATCGCCGGCAGGAAGGTGGTGGACACCAGCACAGCGAGTGCGACCGTCGCGGCGGCGGCGTACGCCATGGTGGACAGGAACGGGATGCCGATGATGGACAGCGCGGCGAGCGCGATGAGCACGGTGAAGCCCGCGAACACCACGGAGCCGCCCGCCGTGCCCAGGGCCATGCCCATGGCGTGGGCGCGCGTGCCCTTGTCCATGGTGCGCAGCGCCTGCGCTAGTTCCTTCGGCGTGAGGTCGTTGAGGCCGGCACCGTTGATGAGCTCGTTGCGGAAGCGCGCCACGATGAACAGCGCGTAGTCGATGCCCACGGCCAGGCCGATCATGGAGGCCAGCATCGGCGTCATGTCCGAGATCGTGTCGGTAAACAGCGTTGCCAGCTGGACGCCGAGGAGCCCGACGCCCACGCCGATCACGGCGGAGAGCAGCGGCATGCCGGCGGCGACGAAGGAGCCGAACGTAATGAGCAGGACAACCGCTGCTACTGCCAGGCCGATCAGCTCGGAGGTCATGTTCATTTCCTGCGACTGGAACGCCATGCCGTTGTACTGCACGTTGAGCAGTTCGGAGCCGTCGTACTTGTCCAGAACGTCGGTGATCTCGCTGCGCTGCTCAGTCGAGATGTCCATGACCGCCTCGGCGTCAAAGGTGACGTCCACGGTGCCGGTCTTTTGGTCGGGGCTGACGGGGGAGAGCTGCGCGAGGTCCTTTTCAATCTGCTCCGGTGGGACGCCCTGTGCTGTCTTCGCCTCGGTCAGCTGCTGCTGCATCCCGCCTGCGGCGAGCACGGGGTTCACGATGGCGTCGGTATCGGCGAGTGCGTCGGAGGACTTCAGCTCACCGAGCATCTCGTCCACCTTTGCCATCACGTCTTGGTCGGCGAGGGTGCGGTCGCCCTCCGCCTGGATCACAACGGTGCCGGTGGGTGCGCTGGTGAGATCCGCGTCAGTGCCAAAGCGCTCGCTCATCTCCTCCTGCGTGATGGTGGAGTCCATGTCCGGCATGGAGAACGAGGGGTTGGGTGCCTTGGCAAAGTTGGAGGCGAGCACCCCGGCGCCGATGAGGACAACTATCCAAAAGGCCAGGAAGGGCCATACTTTTCGGTATGACCGGCTGCCCAGCTTGTATAGGAAATTCGACATGATGCACAGCATATGCAAATTTGCGCACGGTGTGCAAGGTAATACCTTGGGGCGACGCTACGAAAACGTTTAGGATGAAGCGCATGACTGTTGAGCCAGAAATCGACGCCCGCGACGTCGCTGTCATCTTCGAAGGCGGAGGCACCAGAAACTCGTACACGGCCCCGGTGGTGGAGAAGCTCATCGCGGAGCACGTGCAGTTCGGCTGGGTTGGCGGCATTTCCGCTGGTGCGAGCCACGCGCTCAACTTCGCCTCGCGCGACGCGTACCGGTCAGAGAAATCCTTCACCGACTTCGTGGGCAACCCCGAGTTCGGCGGCTGGCGCACCATGGTCCGCGGCAAGGGCCTGCTCAACGGCGAGTTCATCTACGAGGGCTACGCGGACCAACTGCCGTTCGACATGGAGACGTTCCTTCGCACGGAGGAAGAGGTGCACCTCGAGGCTGTCCGTGCGGACACGGGGGAGACTGTCACCTACAACCGCGAGGACATGCAGACCATCGAACAGATCAATATCGCAGCACGCACCTCGTCGACACTGCCGCTCGTGATGAAGATGCGCGAGGTCGACGGTGTGCCCTACGTCGACGGCGCGCTGGGGACCTCGGGCGGCATCCTCATCCAAGCGGCGAAGGACGCCGGCTACTCCCGCTTTCTCGTCGTGCTCACCCGCCCGCGCGACTACATCAAGCCGCCGGAGAAGCGGCAGCGCGCTTTACGACGCATCCTGCGCAAGACCCCCAACGTCGTCGACGCAATGGTCGCACGCCCCGGCATCTACAACGCGGCGCGCGCCGAGGTGAAACGCCTTGAGGCGGCGGGCGACGCGTACGTGTTCTACCCCGAGCACATGGGGGTGGAGTCGACCGAGCTGAACGTGGACAAGCTGAAGGCCAACTACGCAGCCGGCCAGGAGCAGCTGGCGCGCGAGTGGCCCGCGATGCGCGAGTTCCTCACCCAGCGGGATCGCTGATCCAGCCCTAAACTTTGGCGCATGATTGATGCGCAAGACGTGGCCCTGATTGTTGAAGGCGGCGGGATGCGCAACTCGTACACCGCACCCGCCATCGTTCGTCTCATCGAGCAGGTGAAGTTCGGCTGGGTCGGCGGCGTCTCCGCGGGCGCCGTACACGCGCTGAACTACGCGTCGGCGGACGTGCGCCGCGCCCGCGCCGCGTTTACCGAGCTAGCCTCGCACCCGCACTTCGGCGGTGTGCTCAAACTGGCGCGCGGCAAGGGGTACTTCAATTCCGAGTTCCTCTACGGGCAGGCGGAACAACTCCTTCCGTTCGACTTCGCCACCTTCGCCGCGTCCTCCACTCAGGTGCACGTGGAGGCGATGCGCGCGGATACCGGTGACACCGTCAGTTGGGGCAGGGACGACTTCTTGCGCGACCCGTCGCTCGTGGCAAGGGCGGCCCGCGCGTCGTCGACAGTGCCCAAAGTCATGCCCATTACGCTTATCGACGCCGCACCGTACGTCGACGGCGCCCTCGGCACCTCCGGAGGCCTGCTCATCGACGCCGCGCGCCGGGCCGGCTTCACGCGCTTCGTCGTCTTAGCCACCCGCCCCCGCGATTACTGGAAGAAACCGCTGGTCCAGCCCGCGGCCGTGCGGGGCATGTTCCGCCGCTACCCGGAGATCGGCAACGCGCTACACGTGCGCGCCGGGCGCTACAATGCCGCCAAGCGGGAGATTCTCGCCGCCGAGCGGGCAGGCGATGCGCTGGTCTTCTTCCCCGACAACATGCAGGCCGAGTCGATCGAGCGCCGCCCCAGCAAGCTGCATCGCAACTTCGCTGCCGGCCAGGCGCAGCTCGAACGCGAGTGGGAACGGTGGGTCGAGTTCCTCGCCGCTCCGGCGCCTAGTCTGCGATAAGCGGCTCGATCGTCAGCTCGGGGTGCTCCTTCTCCACGAAGGCCAGCTTCCATTTGTCGCCGAACAGGGCGATAATTTCGCCGTCCGTGCGCGTGAAGATCTCCACGCCACGCTGGCGGCCCAACTCGTCGGCGGACTCCGCGTCGGTGCGGCGCGCCACGGAGTAGGGAACCGGCTCGGTGACGGTCTCCACGTTGTACTCCACCTCCATGCGTGCCTGCATGACCTCGAACTGCATCGGGCCCACGGCCGCCATCACCGGGGCGGCGTCGCCGCGCAGGTCGTTGCGCAGAATCTGGACGACGCCCTCGGCGTCCAGCTGGTCGAGTGCCTTGCGGAACTGCTTGTACTTGCCCAGCGACTTCGCCCGGAGCGTGCGGAAGTGTTCGGGCGCGAACTGCGGCATCGGCGGGTACTGCACGTTCTTACCGGTGTAGATGGTGTCGCCCGGGGCCAGTGAGCCCGCATTCACAAGGCCGATGATGTCGCCCGGGTAGGCGGTCTCCACCGTGTCGCGGTTGCGGCCGAACACGGTCAGGGCGTATTTGGTGGAGAAGGTGCGGCCGGATTGGGCGTGCGTGACCTGCATGCCGCGGTCGAACTCGCCGGAGACCACGCGCATGAACGCCAGCGTGTCTCGGTGGTTGCGGTCCATGCCTGCCTGCACCTTGAAGACGATGCCGGAGAAGTCGCCGTCGAGGTCGCGCTCCTCCTTCGGGCGTGGGGCGGGCGCGATCGCGCACAGGGTGTCCAGGATCTGGTGGACGCCGAAGTTCAGCATCGCGGAGGCGAAGATGATCGGGGAGGTAATGCACTGCTCGAACAGCTCCTGGTTGTGCAGGGCGCCGTCCGCGGCGAGCAGCTCGACCTCTTCCACCGCGGTGTCCCACACCTCGCCCTCCTTGCCGGAGGCGTCGTCCGGGGCGTAGTGCTCCTCGGGCGCGATGGTGGAACCGCCGGCGGTGCGGATGAAGTGGACGTACTCGTCGGCCTCGCCGTCGTCGCTGATGTGGGCGAGGCCGCGGAAATCACCGGCTTCCCCGACCGGCCAGTAGAGGGGAGTGGGCTGCAGGTCGATTTCGTTCACGATCTCGTCGACAAGCTCGAGGGGCTCGCGGCCGATACGGTCCCACTTGTTCACCACGGTGACGATGGGCAAGCCGCGGGCCTTGCAGACGCGGAAGAGCTTCAGGGTTTGCGGCTCGAGGCCCTTGGCTGCGTCGATAAGCATGACTGCCGCATCGACGGCGGAGAGGACGCGGTAGGTGTCCTCGGAGAAGTCGGCGTGGCCCGGGGTATCCACCAGGTTGATCACGTAGGGCTCGCCCTCGTGACCCTCCGGCGCGTACTCGAACTGGAGCGCGGAGGAGGCGACCGAAATGCCGCGGTCCTTCTCCATATCCATCCAGTCGGACACGGTGGACTTGCGGTTGCCCTTACCGTGGACGGCGCCCGCTTCCGAGATGATGTGCGCGTGCAGCGCCAGCGCCTCGGTAAGCGTGGACTTACCGGCGTCGGGGTGGGCGATGACGGCGAAGGTGCGGCGGCGCTTGGCCTCGGAAGTGAGAGAACTCATGCCGCAGAGTGTAGCCGCCAAGGGTTGGTGCGGAGGAATCGATTGGGCCTATACTTCACCTTTGTGAAGCGCTTGCTTTTCTTGCGATCGCTCGGGCCAGCACGGCTGACCGCGATCGGGTTCCTGCTGCTCATTCTGAGCGGCACGGGGTTGCTCATGCTCCCCTTCGCGGAGGCAGGGACGGAACACGCCTCGTTCCTGGCTGCGCTCTTTACCGCGACGTCCGCGGTCTCCCTGACCGGCCTGGTCGTCGAGGACACCGGCACCTTCTGGAGCCCTGCCGGACAGGCCGTTATCCTGCTGCTCATCCAGCTCGGCGGGCTGGGAATCATGTCGCTTGCCTCGCTGTCCGGGCTGTTGCTCACCGGGCGGATCAGCTTGAAGGCGCGCAAGACCGGCGCCTACGAGGGGCGCCCCATCACTGCCGGAGGCATCCGCCGGACCCTCATCTTCACCTTTGGGTTCACGGCGATCGCCGAGGCCACCATCGCGGTGATCGTCGGCGCGCGGCTCATGGTGGGCTACGGGTACTCGTTCCGCCGCGCCGCCTGGGAGGGCGTCTTCCACGCCGTCTCCGCGTTTAACAACGCCGGGTTTAGCACCCACAGCGACAACCTCGTGTCCTTTGCGTCCGATGCCTGGATCCTCATGCCGCTAGCCGCCGCGCTGATCGGAGGCGGCCTCGGGTTCCCAGTGTGGGCGGAACTGGTGCGACTGGTGCGCCGGAGGTCCAACGCCGTCCACCGCATCTCTATTACCGCCCGCATGACGCTGGCTGCGACGGCGTTCCTGCTTGTCGCCGGCACCGTGTTCGTCGCGACGACGGAATGGACCGGCGTGCTTGCACCCATGCCGGTGGGGGTGAAGCTGCTCAATGCCTTCTTTGCCAGCGCGTCGCCGAGGACTGCGGGCTTTAACGCCTTTGATTATGGGCAGGCGCACCCGATCACGCTGATGGGCACCGACGTCCTCATGTTTCTCGGCGGAGGCTCGGCTGGCACAGCGGGCGGCATCAAGGTGACCACCGCGTGCGTGCTGCTGGCGGCGATGGCGGCCGAGTTCACCGGTCGCGAAAAAACGACGATCGGGCATCGGAGCTTGCCGCACTCGGTGACCAGGCAGGCGCTCGCGCTGAGCTTCGCGGGCGTCATGGTGGTCACTCTTGGCGTGGCGGCCCTGCGTGTCTTCGACCCGCAGTTCACCGGTGACCAGGTGTCCTTCGAGGTCATCTCCGCATTTGCAACGTCGGGGCTTTCCACCGGCATCACGGCGGGGTTGTCGTCGGCGTCGCAAATCGTGCTCTGCTTCATCATGTATCTGGGCCGCGTAGGCCCGACCACCCTGGTGGCGGCGCTGTCGGCGAAGATGCTCGATAGGCGCTTTAGCTACCCCGAAGAAAGGCCGTTCATTGGCTAAGTTATTTTCCCGCGCGACGATTGACATTCCGCCCGTCGTAGTCATCGGGCTCGGCAGATTCGGCACCGCCTTGGCCAGCGAACTCATGGCGAACGGGGTGGAGGTGCTCGGCGTGGACTCCAGCGAGAAGATTGTCCGCGAGCGGGCGCCGTACCTGACCGAGGCGCTCGCCGCGGACACCACGGACCCGGAGGCGATGCGGCAGCTGGGGATCGAGGATGTCGAGCGCGTTGTCGTCTCCATCGGCTCCCACTTGGAGGACTCGATCCTGACCACGTCCAACCTCGTCGAGCTGGGGGTGCAGGACATCTGGGCGAAGGCGGACTCGGAGGCGCACGCGCGCATCCTGCACCAGATCGGGGCCAATCACGTGATTCGCCCGGAGCGCGACACGGGCAGGCGCGTGGCCCACCTGTTGGGTGGGCACTTCCAGGACTTCGCGGAGATCTCCACCAACTACGGCGTGACAAAGATGGCGGCGCCCGCGTGCGTGACGGGGCGCCCGCTCGACTTGGGTGAGGTGTGGAGGAACCAACATGTTCAGCTCGTCTCGGTGAAGCGGGATGAGGGGTGGGCACCGCTTGCCGACGGCACCCAGCTCACGCCGTCGGACCGCATCGTGGCGGCGGGAAGCCCGCGTGACCTGGAGCAATTCTCGCAGCGCTGATTCGGCTGACAATGTTGCGGGGGCGGCGTAGAGTGGGGAGTCGAAATTGTAGACGAATCAACAAAAGGGTTGCATCTATGAAGATCGGAATTTTCCTCGGCTCTATCCGCAAGGGACGCGCCGGCGAGGCCGTCGCCCGCTGGGTCTCGGACGCAGCTGAGAAGCGCGACGGCTTCGAGTACGAGCGGCTTGACCTGTCCGAGTTCAACGTCCCGCTGCTCGACGCGGAGATGGTGCCGGGCGCCGCAAACAAGCAGTACGAGGACGAGGCCACCACCGCGTGGTCCAAGGCGGTCGACGCCTGCGACGCCTTCATCTTTGTCACCCCGGAGTACAACCACTCCGTGCCGGGCGCGATGAAGAACGCCTTCGACGTGCTTGGCGCCGAGTGGGCCGGGAAGCCCGTCGCGTTCGTGTCCTACGGCGCTGATAACGGCCTTCGCGCGGTGGAGCACTGGCGCCAGATCGTGGCGAACTTCTCCATGTTCGGTGTCCGCAACCAGGTCGCGCTCTCCCTGTTCGAGGACTTCGCCGACGGCGCCTTCGCGCCCCGCGAGCAGAAGAACCAGTCCCTGGAGAACGTGCTCAACGACCTCGAGCAGGCGCTGTCCTAATCTAGCGCCCGTGGATCTCGTTCTGCGCCGCGGCGAGCCCGCGGGCGCAGACGAGGCGCGCAGCTTCTGCGGCCATCTCGATCGCCTCGTCCCCGGAGAGCGGCCCGAGCACCCAGTCCGGCACGGGCGTCCCCTTCGGCGGGCGGCCAATGCCGACGCGGACGCGCACGTAGTCGCGGGTGCCCAGGTGCTCCGTGATGGACCTGAGCCCGTTGTGCCCATTCTCGTTGCCGCCCAGCTTCACGCGCACTTTCCCCGCCGGGAGGTCCAGCTCGTCGTGGATCACGACGATCCGCTCCGGCCGCACGCCGAACGCTGAGACGGACTCGCCCGACAGGTTCATGAAGGTGGTGGGCTTGGCAAACGTGACGTCGTCAATGTGCTGCACGAGTGCGCGGCACTTCGGCGCGGGGCGCAAATCTTTGGCACACTGGTCTACGGCCAGGAAACCGGCGTTGTGCTTCGTGGTCTCATATTCGGGGCCGGGGTTTCCCAGCCCCACCACGAGCCACTCGGTGTGGGGGCTGGCCGGTGGCTGGGATGTCAGTCGCTTCAGAAAATCGAACACGGGGACAAGCATAACCATGGACCTACCACGCATCGTCGCCGCACCGATGGCGGGCGGACCAACCACGCCGGCGCTGGTCAACGCGGTCAGCTTCGGCTTTCTCGCGCTCGGCACCTGCACCGTCGAGCAGGCTCGCACGTGGCTCGGCCAGTGCACACCGCCGTTTGGCGTGAACCTCTTCGTACCGCAGGTCGAGCCTTCGCTTATCGACGTCGAACTCATCGCCTCCGAACTCGGCACCGACGTCCCGAACGTGGATGTCACCGGGGGCTTTGAAGAAAAGTTCGAGCTCGTCCTGGAGGCCGCGCCACCCATTGTGAGCAGCACCTTCGGGCCGCTGGACCCGGAGCACGTGGAGCGGTTGCACTCCGTCGGTTCGGAGGCGTGGGTGACCGTGACCCGCATCGAGGATGCGTGGGAAGCGATGGGCGAGTCATGGAACGCCGACGGCGTCATCGTGCAGGGCCCAGAGGCGGGCGGGCACCGCAGCACCTGGTCGCCGCTGGAGGTTCCGGACACCCGCTACCTGGACACCATCGTCGAAGAGGTGGCGGACTTCGGTGCGCCGTTCATCGCCGCGGGCGGGGTGCGGGGCCCGGAGGATGTGGCACGGCTGCGGGATCTGGGCGCGTCGACCATTGCGTGCGGCACCGCCTTCCTCATGGCCGATGAAGCCGGTACCAGCCAGCGTAACCGCGAGCTGCTGCGCACCGACCGGAGAACCGTGGTGAGCAAGGCGTTTTCCGGCCGGTGGGCGCGCGGCCTGGAAAACGAGATGACCAAGCGCTACCGCGACATGCCGCCGATCTACCCGTACCTGCGCCCGATGACGAAGGATCAGGATTACTGCCTGGTGGGCAAGGACCGCGGGGAGCTGATGGAGGCGCCGGCGAAGGAGATCGAGCGCTACCTGCTGGGCGAACGTTAGTCGCTCAGCGCTAGCTCGAACACGAGGCCGCTGCAGGTGATCCGCGCGGCGCGGGTGCCTTCCCACTCGGGCGCGAAGCCGACGTCCCTGAGCGCGTCGACGACCTCCTGGCCGACGGCGTCGTCTGCGTCGGTGTTCGGCGAATCCAGCGAGGCGAACCCGAAATAGAGCTTGCCGGTGTGGATGAGGTCGTCCACGTCCTGCGTGGTGCAGTAGGCGTAGCCGCGGCGGCCTTCGCGTGTGGCCCGATCCGCGCCCTCGTCCGCGGCTTCGGCCTTGGTCCAGCCCTCGTCGAAGGAGAAGGAGAGACCGCGGTCGGCGAGCGCGTCCCTGAAGGCCTCGAGTTTGGTGGCGTCCTCGGAGGGGGAGGGGATGCAGCGGGCATATTCGGCGCGGATGTCGTCGAGAAGCGAAAGGGCGTCGACGTTTTCCTCGTCCTCGTAATGCGCGGTGATTTCGGCGGCGCTCCAGCCGTGGCAGAGCATCATCGCGATGTCGCTCTCGTCCGACTCTGGTTCGTAGAGGTACTCGGAGGGCGGGAACGCGCTGGTGAGCATGGCGTGCTGCCGCCGCAGGATGCGGGTGGTGTTCTCGATCGCGCCGAGTCCGTCGATCTCCACGCGCACCGTGTCGCCGTCGGCGAGGTAGCGCTTGGGGTCGCGCGCGTGGCCCACGCCCGCCGGAGTGCCGGTGGCGATCACGTCACCAGGGTTGAGCGGGTAGAGGTGGGAGATGAACTCGATGAGCTTGGCGGGGGAGAAGACGAGATCGTCGGTGGGGGCCTGCTGCATCACCTCGCCGTTGACGGCGGTGGTCAGGGTGGGGCCGGGCTGCCACTCGGTGTCCAGCCACGGTCCGAACCCGGCGGTCTTTTCTAATGATTTTCCCTGGTGCCACTGCTTGGTGCGCTTCTGGATGTGGCGCTGGGTGTAGTCATTGATCACCGCGTAGCCGGCGATGTGTGCGTGCGCATCCGCTTCCCGCACGTGGCGGGCGTACTTTCCTACCACGACGGCGAGCTCGCCCTCGAAGTCGAGCGTGTCCGCGTTGAATTCGGGGATCTCCGCGTCGTCGTAAGGTCCGATGAGGGCCTCGGGGAACTTGATAAAGAGGGTGGGGACGTCGGGGCGATCGTGCCCCATCTCCTCGATGTGCTTGGCGTAGTTGAGCCCGACGCAGATGATCTTGCTTGGGCTCGGAATCACGGGTGCAAGCTGGTCGTGGGAAAACGAGACGCGTTCGCCCTCCTGCCAGGAATCCGACTGGAGGAGCGCGCCGACGTCCGGGAAACCTGGGTAGGTGATCGCGGTGGTGTCGGACTCGAGGCGGGCGGCGACGGTCAGGTCATGGCCGGGGACTCTCAGGGTGACTAAGCGCATGCCACAAACTTATACGGATTGGCGCCACAAATCTGCCGCATCGGCCGCGGCGATGGAGATCTCGACCTGCTCCCGGGAAGAAAACGGCTTGAGCACGTAGTCCGCCGGGGCCATGCGGCCTGGCGGGCGACCAATGCCGAGCGCCAGCTTGTGGTAGGGCTTGCCGCCCAGGGATTTGGTGACGGACTTCAGCCCGTTGTGCCCGTGGTCCCCGCCACCGGTGCGGAGCTTGACCTGGCCGAGCTCGAGATCCAGCTCGTCATAGGCGACGTAAAGGTTGGACGGGGATACGCGGAAGTAGTCCGCGAGCGCCTTGATCGGCCCGCCCGAGACGTTCATGAAGGCCCGGGTGCGCGCCAGGATGACCTGGCGGTCGGGCAGGAGGCGGCCGACGGCAAGCTCGGCGACCTCGGTGTTCGTGCGTTTGTGCACGGCGAGTTGGGCCGGCATCGGTGTGGCGCGGGAGCAGAGCTCGTCGATAAGCGCGATGCCCGCGTTGTGGCGCGTGCCGGCGTAGTTGGGGCCGGGATTTCCCAGCCCCACAACGAGAAGGGGCGAATCAGAAGTAGACACGGCCCCTCAGCATATCGTGTTTACTCCTCAGAGTCGCCAGACTCAGCCTCGTCCTCGGTGGACTCAGCGCCAGCCTCGGCGCCGCCCTCCTCGGCCTCAGCAGCGGCTTCCTCGAGCTCCTCGTCAACCTGCTCGTAGGTGACGTTGACCAGCAGGTCCTCCGGGTCGGACAGCAGAGTAGCGCCCGCCGGCAGGGTGACGTCGCCAGCGGTGATCTGGTCGCCGATCTCCTTGCCCTCGACGGACACCTCGAGCTCGTCCGGGATGCTCAGGGCGTCGATCTCGATCTCGATGACGTCGTTCTCCACCAGGACGACGGCGTCCGGGTGAGCCTCGCCGGTGGTGATGACCGGGACCTCGACGTTGACCTTCTCGCCGCGCTTGATGCCAAGCACGTCGATGTGGTCGATGTCCATGGAGATGACGTTCTGGTCGATGTGCTTGACCATGCAGAGCAGCTTCTCGCCGTCGAGGTCGAGCTCGAGAATAGCGTTCACGCCCTCGTTACGGATGATCGCGGAGATCTCGATGCGGTCCACGGAGAAGTGAACGTTGTCGATGCCGGACTCGTAGAGGACGCCCGGGATACGACCCTCGCGACGCAGGCGGCGGGCAGCGCCCTTGCCAAACTCTTCGCGCTTTTCAACCTTGATGACGGTCGGGGTAACAGCCATGATGTGACTCCTTTATAGTTTCGGGCCACAGGAAAAACCTGCGACCACTGAACGGAACAGGTGCTCGTCGAGTGATCGCAGGCTTGCTCATCACTGCTCACTCGAGCATGAGAAAAAGTCTGGATACATATCGCGCCGATAACGGCTATACAGCCCTCGCCGAGACGTGGAAAGTGTAACCCACCAGCGACATCAATCCAAACTCTTGGAGGAGCGGATCGCCGGGCGCGAGCAGACGAGGTACGCCACCGTTTCCGCCTCGAGCTCCTTTATTTCGGTGTGCAGGTACAGGCGCTCGCGCTGCTCGGGGGTCCAGTGCTGGGGCTGAGCAGCGTCGTCGTGCATCGGCCCGAGGTGGCCAGGCTGTACAGTTCTGCAAGGACGGCGTCGACGGTGCCGAGGTTGAACTCCAGGCCCGCGAGCGTACGGAGCGAGGTGAACGTCTATTCCAATATCTGGTGAAGGACGCGCAGGCAGGCGTCTGTCTCGTGTTCGTTCGTGACTGTGATGCGCACGCCCTCTGGAAACGCGCGCACAAGCACGCCGTGCGCGGCCATGCGCTCGGCGAAATCCTGTGGGGCACCCGGAATCCAGACGAAGTTGGTCTGCGACTCCGGCGTGCCGAAGCGCGACAGCGCCTCGACCAGCCTGGTCCGCTGAGCACACGTCTCGTCCACACGAGCCTGCAGCTCCGCGCCCGCGTTCAGGCAGGCGACGGCCCCCGCCTGCGCGACGGAGCTGACAGAAAATGGCACTGCCACCTTGTTCAGGGCCTCGATGATGCTGGGGGCGCCGAAGGCGTAGCCCACGCGCACGCCGGCCAGGCCGTACGCCTTGGAGAACGTGCGCAGGCCCACCACGTTGGGGTACTTCGTGATTTCCTCGGTGGCCACCGGGGTGTCGGCGGCGCGGTTGTATTCAAAGTAGGCCTCGTCCAGCGCGACCGTCACGCGCGGCGGAACCGCGGCCATGAATGACTCCCACTCCGCGGTCGTGATGGTGGTGCCGCTCGGGTTGTTCGGATTGCACACGAAAATGAGGCGGGTGGCGTCGGTGATCGCCCCGGCCATCGCGGCGAGGTCGACGCGGTGCTGCGCGTCCAGCGGAATCGGGCGCGGCGTCGCCCCCGCGATCTGCGCGAAGATGGGGTAGGCCTCGAACGAGCGCCAGGGGAAGATCACCTCGTCGCCGGGCTGCGCGGTGGCAGTGACCAGCTGCTGGCATAGCGCCGAGGAGCCGGTGCCCACAGCGACCTGGTCAACGTCGACGCCAAGGTGCGCGGCCAGGGCTTCGCGCAGCTCCACCGCGCCCATGTCGGGGTAGCGGTTCGTGCCGTCCAGCGCTTTCGTCATCGCCTCCACCACGGTGGGCAGCGGTCCTTCCGCGGACTCGTTGGAGGAGAGCTTGACAGTGCCGGGCGCGAGTTCGCGCGCGCCGGGGACGTATGCGGGAAGGGATGAGAGGTCGTGGCGGATCATGCCTGACTAGTTTAGGACCTCATCGTGCTTCCGGAGGGCACTTATTACGCTCAGTGCGACGATCCAGGCAATGAGCGCGAGCAGCCCCACGCGGTAATCCGGCAGGCACGCCATGAGCACGAGCACCAGCAGGTAGAACCCGGCGCAGAGCCAGTTGGCAGCGCGGGAGAACGGCGCGCGGAAGGAAGACTGCCCGCCGCCCGCGCGGAAGCGGAGGTGGGCAAAGCTTATCGACGCCCACGTGATCAGCTCCGAACCCACGATGATGGCAAGCAACACCGCGAAGACCTTCCCCTCGAAGAAGTAGTTCAGGATGACGACGACGCCCATCAGCGTGGCGTCGAAAAGCAGTGCCCGAAGCGGCAGGCCCTTCTTGGTGGTGGCGGAGAACCATGCGGGGGCCTGGCCGTTGCGGGAGAGGTCGCGGAGCATACGGCTGCCGGAGTACGTCATGGTGTTGCACACCGAGGCCACCGCCACCAGGATCACCAGGTTGAGCAGGTGCGCTGCGCCGTCGACGCCGACCGCCGTGAGCACGCGGATGAACGGGCTGGCGGAGGAGCCTTGCTCGTCCCACGGGGCGAGGAGCAAGATGACGCTCATGCCGCCCAGGTAGAACAGGAGGATGCGCCAGATGACCGAGTTGACGGCGCGTGGAATGGACTTCGACGGGTCCTGCGCCTCGCCCGCGGCCGTGCCGATGGACATGATGCCGCCGAACGTAAACGTGACGGCAACCAGGGAGAACAGGACGCCGGTGGCGCCGTTGGGAAAGAACCCGCCGTGGATGAACAGGTTGTCGGTGCCCACCGCGGGTTCTGGTCCCAGTCCCAGGACGAGCACGATGCCCAGCACAATCATGAGGGTGAGCGCGATGACCTTGATCAGGCTGAGCCAGTACTCGGCCTCCGCGAATACGCTCACGCGCGCCGCGTTGATGGTCACCACGACCAGGAGCGTGACCAGGGCGGTGAGCCAGTGGGGGATGGAGGGAAACCAGAAGTCGAGGAACGTGCCCATGGCGGTCAGCTCGATCATGCCCACCACGATGGTGGTGAACCACCAGTTCCAGCCCGCGATGAAGCCGGCGCGCGGGCCGATGAACTCGCGGGCGTAGGCGGCAAACGAGCCGGAGACCGGGCGGGCGACCGCCATCTCGCCCAGCATGCGCATGAGCAGGTAGACGATCGCGCCGACGATGAGGAACGCGAGCAGGACCGCGGGGCCGGCGTAGTTGATGGACTCGGCGGAGCCGAGGAACAGGCCGGTGCCGATCGATGAGCCAAAGGCGATCATCTGCATGTGGCGCTGCTTCACGCCGCGCTGCAGGCCACCATCGCTTTCTGGCGGTGTTGCTACGTCGGACACGGGACTCCTCACAATTCATTGCGGCCCCCGTACCGGCGTGCGGTCACGGGGGCTTATGGGAAAGTACGGCGGTGGGCTACTACGCCTGGCCCTCGAAGAGGGTGGTCACCGAGCCGTTTTCAAAGATCTCGCGGATCGTCTTAGCCAGCAGCGGGGCAATGGACAGCACCGTCAGGTTCTTCCAGCCCTCGGTGGACTGCGGCAGGGTGTCGGTGGTGATGACCTCCTCGGCGCCGCACTGGCTCAAGCGCTCGCGTGCCGGGTCGGAGAACACGCCGTGGGTGCAGGCGATGACGACGGACTTCGCGCCCGCCTCCTTCAGCACGCCGACGGCGCCGGCGATGGTGCCGCCGGTGTCAATCATGTCATCCATGATGATGCAATCTTTGCCCTTGACGTCGCCGACGACGCGGTTGGACACGACCTTGTTCGCGGCGTCGATGTCGCGGGTCTTGTGCACGAACGCCATCGGGGCGTCGCCCATCGCGTTCGCCCACTTCTCCGCAGTCTTCACACGGCCGGCGTCGGGGGAGACCACGACCAGGTTGTCCATCGGGTACTTGGACTTGATGTAGTCCACCAGGATGGGCTGGGCGTGCATGTGGTCGACCGGGCCGTCGAAGAAGCCCTGGATCTGGTCGGTGTGCAGGTCCACGGAGACAATGCGGTCAGCGCCGGCGGTGGTGAGCAGGTCCGCGATGAGGCGGGCGGAGATCGGCTCGCGGCCGCGGTGCTTCTTGTCCTGGCGGGCGTAGGGGTAGAACGGCAGGATCGCGGTGATGCGCTTCGCGGAGCCGCGCTTGAGCGCGTCGATCATAATGAGCTGTTCCATCAGCCACTTGTTCAGCGGCTGCGCGTGCGACTGCATGACAAAGCAGTCGGCGCCGCGGACGGACTCCTCGAAACGGATGAAGATCTCCCCGTTTGCAAAGTCGCGGGCGGTGGTGGGAACGAGGTCAATACCGAGCTCGCTGGCCACCTGGTCCGCCAGCGCCGGGTGTGCGCGGCCGGAAAAGACCTTGAGGTCCTTGTGGCTTTCGGTTGAGTATCCAGTCATTGCGATCCTTTAGCTCTCGCGTGCGTTCTTGGCAGCCTTCGCAGCATCGGTGTCCGGGCGGCGCTTTTCCACCCATCCCTCGATGTTGCGCTGGCGGCCTTCCTTGATGGCGAGTGCGCCGGCAGGCACATCCTCCGTTACCACTGTACCCGCGCCGGTGTAGGCGCCATCACCGATGTTCACCGGGGCGACAAACATGGTGTCGGACCCGGTGCGGCAGTAGTCGCCAATCGTGGTGTGGTGCTTGTTCACGCCGTCGTAGTTGGCAAAGACGGAGGAAGCGCCGATGTTGGACTCGCGGCCCACGGTGGCGTCGCCGATGTAGGTGAGGTGCGGGACCTTGGAGCCCTCGCCGATCTTCGCGTTCTTGGACTCGACGAACCCGCCGAGCTTGCCGCGCGCGCCCAGCTCGGTGCCGGGGCGGATGTAGGTGAACGGGCCGACGGTTGCGTCCTCGCCGATCACGCCCAGCTCGCCCTGGGTGCGCACTACCTTCGCGCCGGCGTGCACCTCCATGTCGGTCAGCGTGGTGTCCGGGCCGATCTCGGCGCGGTCGCCGATCGAGGTGGCACCCCACAGCTGCGTGTTGGGGTAGATGATCACGTCCTGGCCGATCTCCACGTCTACGCCGATCCAGGTGGTCGCCGGGTCGACCACGGTGGCGCCCCCGCGCATCGCCTTCTCCACCTGGCGGCGGTTCAGCTCCTTGCCGGCGGCAGCCAGCTGCACGCGGTCGTTCACGCCGGCGAGCTCGCGGGCGTCGGGCGCCACAAAGGCCGCAACGGTCTTGCCGTCGCCGCGGGCGATACCGAGCACGTCGGTGATGTACAGCTCGCCCTGTGTGTTGTCCGAGTTGATGCGGGTCAGCGCGTCGCGCAGCACGGCGCCGTCGAACGCAAAGACGCCGGAGTTGACCTCCTTGACGGCCTTCTGCTCGTCGTTGGCGTCCTTCTCCTCGACGATCTCGCGCACGTCGCCGGACTCGTCGCGGATGATGCGGCCATAGCCGGTGGGGTTCTGGAATTCCAGGGAGAGCACCGTCACGGCGGCCTGCGCCCGCTCGTGCTCGCTGATGAGCGCCTCGATGGTCTCCGGCTGCAGGAGCGGGACGTCGCCGTTGGTGACCACGACTGTGCCGTCGAAGTCGGGGATGGCGGTCAGGCCGCACTGGACCGCGTGGCCGGTGCCGTTCTGCTCCTCCTGCACCGCCTGGAGGATGGTGGTGTCCATCTCCTGGGCAATCTCGTCCACCGCCGGAGACACTTGGTCGCGCTGGTGGCCGACGACGGCGACGACGTGCTCCGGGTGCACGGAGGCTGCGGCATGCAGCGAGTGGGAGAGCAGGCTGCGCCCACCGATCTCGTGCAGCGTCTTCTGCTTCGTCGACTTCATGCGGGTACCGGCGCCTGCGGCGAGCACAACGACGGCGCACTGGGAGTGGTTTGGCACTCTTGGCTCCTTATGTATGGCTTTGAGTTGAGTAACTATCGTCCTGTTTACGTTAACGCATAACGCCTACGCGTTGCGGGCAGAGACATCCTTCAGGTTCGCGGCGGAGAACACACCAACGAAGCCGACGAGGGCCAGGAACACCAGCGTGGTCTGCGGTCCGAGCACCGAGATCGCCGAGGAGATCGCGCCGACCACTAGCAACACCACGCCCATCACGGTGTTCGCGGCCCCCGTGATCATCGTGCGGCGGTCGCCGTCCGCCATGTCCACCAGGTACGTCTTGCGGCTCACGCGCACGGCGGTGTGCGCCAGGTTGACCACGAAGAAGCCCAGCGGCATGATCCACGCGTTGGCGGCCGCGGGCAGCAGGCTTGCGCTCGCGACGAGCAGGAGCAGGCTTATCGACGCCACCGCCGCCGCCCAAGCCATCGTCGTCTTCGACGACTTATCGGACCAGATGCCGGAGATGCGCCCACCAATGAGCGCCGCGCCGCCAGAGGCAATGATGAACGAGCCCAGGTTGGAGAGGTTCGCGCCCTCCGATTGCGCCAGCACCACGATAAAGGGGGTGGACAGGGCGGTGACCAACATCAGCGAGCGCACGACGAGGAACTTCTGCAGTTGGCGGTCGCCCTTGACCAGATCGTAGGTGGCCTTCGCCCAGTTGGTGTTGGACGCAGGAGTCGGCTCCTCGGCGGGCTCCTTGATCGTGCCAAAGACCAGCGAGGCGAACGCCCACGTGGATGCGCCGCCAGCCAGCAGCGCCACGATCACCCACCGGGGCAAGTCGTTGGGGAGAAAAGAGAGGAGAAGGCCGACGGCGAGGGTGAAGCCGCCGGACAGCGCGGCGGCGCGGCCCGTGATCCGGCCGCGGCGCCCCTTCTCAATGGTGCGCCCCTGCACGTCCTTGCCCGCGATGGAGCACAGCGCGCGGAACACCGCTTGCGCTGCGAGGAGGACGACGACTGCGGCGCCGAGGGCGGTGCCGTCGATAAGCATTGCACTGAGCGCGATCAAGCCTGCGGAGATCGCCTGGCCCCACGAGCCGATGAGCCAGGCGCGTTTGCGCTGCGCCTGCGAGGTGACCCACGGGCTGAGCGCGGCCTGGGGGAGCATCGAGCCGGACTCGCGGATCGGGACGAGGAAAGAGGTGAAGACGTGCGGCACGCCTGCCGCCGTGAAGAGCCAGGGCAGGACCGTTTTGGGGGCGACGATCTGGTCGCCGATGCCTTGCAGGCCGTTCGACCAGATGAACCTGCGCGCGTTGTACTCCTGATGTGGTTTCGGGCTGTTGCTCATGTGGGGAATAGTAGAGTTGAGGGGTGGCGTGCGCAGAATGAGGCGCACCAAACTTTTCGGCTGAGCAGGAGGCTTTGACCGTGGCACGCGGTATCAATCGGCGGACCTTTTTCCGGGGCATCGTCCTCTCGAGTGCGGCGGTACTCGCCGCTTGCGCGAGCGGGCAACCCACCCCGCGCGGGGCGAAGGAGGAGGCGCGGCCCCTGCCTATTCCGCCGTTGGACCAGGGCCGGTTGGTCGGGGGAGTGCGCGAGATCGAGCTGACCGCGCAGGAGGGGCACGCTGAGATCCTGCCCGGAGTGCGCACCAAGACCTGGGGCTTCAACGGCGATTTCCTCGGGCCGACCCTGTACATGCGCAACGGCGAGACCGTGCGGATGACTGTGCGCAACCAGGTGAGCGAGCCCACCGTCGTGCACTGGCACGGCATGCACCTTCCCGCTGATGCGGACGGCGGCCCCGCGCTCGCCTTCGCGCCGGGGGAGCAGTGGCAGCCGGAGTGGACCGTGCGGCAGGACGCCGCCACCGTCTGGTACCACCCGCACCCGCACGGGGTGTCCGCGCTGCACGCGTACCGCGGCCTCGCCGGGGGCATCGTGATTGCCGACGACGACGCGGACGCTCTCGGCCTTCCCAGTACCTACGGCGTGGACGACATCCCGGTGGTAATCACGGATGCCAAGTTCACCGACGACGGCCAGCTGGACGAGACGATCGACCCGACCTACGGCCTGCTCGGGGACACCCCGCTGATCAACGGCATTACGAAACCGAAGCTGGAGGCCGAAGCGTCGCGGCTGCGGCTGCGCCTGCTCAACGGGACCACCATGCGGTTCCACAACCTCAGCTTCGGCACGCCGGTCCACGTCATCGCTACGGACCAGGGCTTGCTGGAGCGCCCCGTCGAGGTGGATTCGATCCTGCTCAGCCCGGGCGAGCGCGCCGAGGTTATCCTGGACCTCGAGGCGGGCAAGACCGCGAAGCTGCGCAGCATCGGGGTGCCGGACGGCGGCGGCCTCCCGGACGAGGAGGTGGCCAACGGCTTCGGGCTGGGCGACACGTTCGACCTGCTGGAAATAACCGGGCCTGCGTCCGGGAGCAACGGGGACCTGCCGTCGGAGCTCGCCGCGGCGCCGGAGGTGAGCTCCGACGATGTGCAGGCAGCGGTGGAGCGCGAGTTCCGCCTCAACGGGTTCCAGATCAACGAGCAGTCCATGGACATGGACCGGATCGACTTTGTCATTGATAAGGAGGGGCCGGAGGTGTGGACCGTGACCAACGAGAACGCGGATTGGCCCCACAACTTCCACATCCACAACGCGCGCTTCCGTGTGCTCGGCGTGGAAGGCGGCGAGTTAGCGTTCACGGACGGCTGGCACGACACCGTCTACATTCCGCCGCTGGCCACGGTCCGCCTCTACGTGGACATCCCGTTCCTCCCCAACTCCGAGTACGCCTTCATGTACCACTGCCACATGCTGTTCCACGAGGACGAGGGGATGATGGGCCAGTTTAAGATTTTGGACCGTCCGCAGTAACCTCCGCGTCCTTCGGGATGTCGCTGGTCTCGATGCCTTGTGGGAATGCGTGGGACAGCGCTGAGGCGAAGTGCGTGCCGCGCGCGTCGTTGCCCGTGGCGTTGTAGTGCACCTCGTCTCCGGCCAGGAACCAATCCAGGTGGCCGCGGGCCTCGGACGCCCAGTCGTAGACCACGACGTCGCGACGCTCCGCCGCGACCTTGCGGAGTGCGTCGTTGAACTCCTGCATGTTCTCGTTGGAGTAGAAGCCGTTGCTCGGGTTGCCGGTGGCGGCGGTCGGCCACATGACGCGGTAGCCGTCGAGAAGCTCGAGCATCGTGCGAATGTTGGTCTCGATCTCGCCGGTGGTGTCGTAGCCGTAGGAGCGGGCGGCGTCCGCGTTGGCCGCGTCATTGACGCCGGTGGCGATCACCCAGCAGGTGTCCTCACCGGGCACGCCCATGTTTTGGAGCTGCTGGACGGACTCGATGGCAGACGGGTAGTTTTCGCCGTTGCCGCTAAACCCTTGGTTGGTGGCGCGAGCGCCGAAGACGCTCGTCTCGACGCTGTCCGCCCCGGCGTCCAGGTAGCGGTCGATCGCGGTTTCCGCGCCCTCGGGGAGCTGGCCGGGGTCGAACATGCCGATCGAGGTGGAATCGCCCACGTGGATGACCTGGCCGCAGGCGGTGGTGACGTCTGCGGCCTGGTCGCTCCACGACGCCGCCTGCTCAGTGGTAGTCATAGATTCGGTCGTTTCCTCGGCCTCCTGTTCCCTGTGACCGCTGCTCTTCGCGGAGTCGGGCAGCGCCATCGTCGGCTTCGCGGGGCTGCCGGTGTCCGTGGCGAACAGGGCGGGGATGCCGATGGCGATCACGCTGATCAGCGTGACCGTGGACCCCAGCGATACCGGGCGCAGCGCCTGCAGCGGCTCCGTCTTGTATGCCTTGAGCGGGCCGAACACGCCGTGGCGGCGGATCGGGTTTTCAAACAGGGTCCAGCTGAGCGCTGCGAGCGCCACGGACAAACCGACGGTGAGCACGGAGGCCCAGAACAGGTGCTCCTGCAGCCACGTATTCGGCATGAAGTAGATGACCGGCATGTGCCACAGGTAGATGCCGTAGGAGCGTTCGCCGATCCAGCGCAGCGGCTCCCAGCCGAGGATCGCGGGCCAGGGGCCGCGCGTGCCCAAGACGGCGTAGATGGCCATGACGGTCGCCGCGTTGAGCAGGAGGATGCCACCTTTGTACAGGAACATGTTCTCCTGGGCGACCACCATGCTCAGCGCGATGATGCCGGCAAAGCCGACTGCGCCGACGAGCGTGCCGGCCACCGGTGAAGCGGCCACCTGCTTCCCGGCGTTGCGGCGCGCAGCGACGATGATGGCAAGCGCCGCGCCCAACAGCAGGCCGCCGGCGCGGGTGTCGGTGCCCTCGTAAATGCGAGTCGGGTCCACGTCGGGTGTGGCCAGCGCCCACATCCACCCGAAGGAGGCGGCGGCGAGGAGGACCGTGGCGGTGGCGACGAGCCAGGGGCGGCGCAGCACCCTGAGCAGGACCCAGAGCAGGAGCGGCCACAGGAGGTAGAACTGCTCCTCGATGGCCAGGGACCACATGTGGTCAAGCGGGCCGGGCCCGTTGAACTGGTCAAAATAGGACGCCCCCGTGGCGATGTTGTGCCAGTTGTTCACGTAGAACACCGAGCTGAGGGCCTCGAAAGCGCGGTCGCGCAGGTGCTCGGCGTCGAAGGCGACGGAGAGAAGCAGGACCGTCAGGACGGTGGCCAACATCGCCGGCGCGAGACGACGGAACCGGCGGAGCCAGAAGGTGCCCAGGTGCAGCGAGTTGTCGCGCAGGTGGCCGTTCATCAGGTTGAGCGTGATGAGGTAGCCGGAGAGTGTAAAAAAGACGCCGACGCCGAGCAGCCCGCCGCCAAAGCCCGGAAGGTTTAGGTGGTACGCAATGACCAACAGCACCGCGATCGAGCGGAGCCCGTCGAGCGCAGGGACATACTGGGTTGAGCCGTGAATTGGGCGCGGCATAGGGGAGGCCTTCCGAGTAGCTGTTAAAACAATGGCAGTGTAGTCGGGGAAAGATTGATTTTACTATTTGAGCCACGCGAACCCGCTGCATAAAAAAGCTTCCCCACCAGGACTCGAACCTAGAATGACGGTACCAAAAACCGTAGTGTTGCCGATTACACCATGGGGAATGACAAGAAGACAGTCTAGCGTATCGCGCGCGATTCCAGAAAATGTCACCAGCGGTGAGGCCTCGACGGGTGCGGGCAGCGCGGACGTAAAGTAGTACGCATGGCTCGTCAGCGAATGACCGGCAAGCAACGCCGGGACCAACTCATTGCCGTGGGCTGCGCCGCCTTCGCGGAGCGCGGGCTCGACGGTATCTCGGTGGAGGAGCTCGCCAGCCGGGCCGAGGTGTCCAAGCCGGTCATCTACGAGCACTTCGGCGGCAAAGAGGGGCTCTACCGCGCCGTCATCGACGTGGAGATGCAGAAGCTGGAAACGCGGATCTCCGCGGTGATCCAGGACGGGCGGTGGCGCGAGCGCATCGAGAAGGGGGTGGTCGCGGTGCTGGAGTACGTCGAGGAGGAAACCGACGGGTTCATCATTATCGTCCGCGGCCAAGCGCCGGGGGAGGAGCCCACCTACACCACGCTGCTCAGCCGCGTCACCTCGCAGGTCTCCGCGCTGTTAGCGCAGGCGTTCCGCCAGCGTGGATTAGATGACTCGGTTGCGGCGTTGTACGGTCAGGCGCTGGTCGGCACGGTGTCCAACACCGCGCTGTGGTGGCTGGACGAGCGCCAGCCGGACAAGTACACCACCGCCGCCCATATCGCCAACATGTGCTGGAACGGGCTCCGCGGCCTGGAAGCGCAGCCCCACATCGTGCCGTGTGAACTTTCGGCTGCGGGTGGGGGCGGAGAAGGTGGCGTCGACAAGCACTACAAGCCCACGGATGGGGAGAAGGACGAATGACACAGGACACCGTGCCCGCGCTTGGCGGGCTGCTCACCATGGCCATGACCGACCCCAAGCTCAAGGGGCTGGTGGCCAACGTAGGGATGGATTCGCTGCATGTGACGGGGCTGGACCAGGCGCGCGCCTGGGCGGCCGGGGCGATCGCGCGCGAGGTGCCGCTGCTGCTCATTACCGCCACGGGGCACGAGGCGGAGGACCTCGCTGCGGAGCTCAAGGCGCTGCTCGGCGAGGCGAAGGTGGGGCATTTCCCCGCCTACGAGACGCTGCCGCACGAGCGGCTCTCGCCCGCGCCGGACGTGGTGGGGCGGCGCTCGAAGGTGCTGTGGGAGATGCCGCGGGTGATCGTGGCCGCCGCGCGCGCCGCGTGCCAGCCCGTCCTCCCCGCGCCGGAGCCGATCCGGATCGAAGCCGACCGCGAGTACGACTTTTCCCAGCTCACCGAGCGGATTTCCTTGTTCGGCTACGAGCACGTGGACATGGTGGCTAAGCGCGGCGAGTTTGCCACCCGCGGCGGCCTCATCGACATTTTCCCCACCACCGCCGAGCAGGCCGTCCGCATCGAGTTCTGGGGCGATGAGGTCACCGACCTGCGCAGCTTCTCCGTCGCGGACCAGCGCACCATCGACGAGGTCGCGGCCGTCGAGGTGTTCCCCGCCAGGCAGTTGCTTATCGACGCCACCGTGTCCGCCAAAGCCGACGAGCTTGCCAGGAAGTTCCCGTCCAACCCGACCCTGGTGCAGCTGCTCACCCGCGTGTCCGAGGGCATCCACGCCGACGGCATGGAGGCGCTCATCCCCGCGCTCACCGAGCAAAAGTACGCGGCGCTGCCGGAGCTGATGCCGTCCGGCGCGATCGTGATGGTGACCTCCCCGGAGAAGGTGCGCACCCGCATCGCCGATCTGGAGGCGACTGACCACGAATTCCTCGAGGCCGGCTGGGAGGCTGCCGCCATGGGCGCCGAGGGACCCGTCGCCGTGGAGGGTCTCGACCTGTCCGCGTCCTCGTTCCGTTCCTACGAGTCGCTGGAGGTTTCCGCGCGCAACGCGGGGGCGGCGTGGTGGACCTTCGCGCCGCCCGGCATGTTCGCCGCGGACGACACGGAGACGCTGCCCCTCGAGTTCGAGCCCGCGCCCGCGCCGAAGGGCGACCCGAAGGAGATTGAGAAGCTCTACGCCACGCTGAAGCTGCACGTGCAGCAGAACCACGGCAAGGTCGCCTTCGTCGCCCCGGCGAAGGGCTCCGTGGAGCGCACCGCGGAGCGCCTGCGCGAACACGGCGTCTCCGCGCGCATCGCCACGCCGGGGCTCGAACCTGTCGACGGCGCCGTGACCCTCTACCAGGCGCTCAGCCACGCGGGCATGGTGTTCCCGGGTCCGAACCTGGTCGTGGTGACCGAGACGGACGTGACCGGCAACAGGGTCGGCGACATCGCCGGCGCCAAACGCCGCGCCCCGCGTCGCCGCAACCGCGTCGACCCGCTCGCGCTCACGCCGGGCGACTTCGTCGTCCACGACACGCACGGCATTGGCAAGTTTGTGAAGATGGCTGAGCGCACCATCAAGACGGGCGACGAGGACTCGCGGCGCGAGTACATCGTGCTGGAGTACCAGCCCGCCAAGCGTGGCCAGCCCGGCGACCAGCTGTGGGTCCCCATGGAATCGCTGGACCTGCTGAGCAAGTACACCGGCGGCGAGGCCCCGCGCGTGAGCAAGATGGGCGGCTCGGACTGGAAGAACACGAAGCGCAAGGCCCGCGCGGCCGTGCGCGAGATCGCCGGCGAGCTCATCGAGCTCTACGCCAAGCGCCAGGCCGCGCCGGGCCACGCCTTCGCCCCGGATACGCCCTGGCAGCAGGAGATGGAAGACGCGTTCCCGTTCGTGGAGACGGAGGACCAGATGGCGGCCATCGACGCGGTCAAGGACGACATGGAGAAGCCGACGCCGATGGACCGCGTCATCGTCGGCGACGTCGGGTTCGGCAAGACCGAGGTGGCCGTGCGCGCCGCGTTCAAGGCCGTGCAGGACGGCAAGCAGGTCGCGGTACTCGTGCCGACGACGCTGCTGGCTCAGCAGCACTACAACACCTTCGCCGGCCGCATGGACGGCTTCGGGGTGACGGTCCGTGAGCTGTCCCGCTTCACCTCAGCCAAGGAGGCGAAGGAGATCACGGGCGGGCTTGCCGACGGCTCCGTGGACGTAGTCATTGGCACCCACCGCCTGCTCACCACCGGCGTGCAGTGGAAGAACCTCGGCCTGATCATCGTGGACGAGGAGCAGCGCTTCGGCGTGGAACACAAGGAGCACATCAAGGCTCTCAAATCCCACGTGGACGTGCTCACCATGACGGCGACGCCGATCCCGCGCACCCTGGAGATGAGCCTGACCGGCATCCGCGAGATGACCAGCATCACCACGCCGCCGGAGGACCGCCACCCGGTGCTCACTTACGTGGGCCCACAGGAGGACAAGCAGGTTGCCGCGGCGATCCGACGCGAGCTGCTGCGCGACGGCCAGGTCTTCTACATCCACAACAAGGTCTCCGACATTGAGAAGACCGCCCGCACCCTGCGCCAGCTCGTGCCGGAGGCCCGCGTGGTGGTGGCCCACGGGCAGATGAGCGAGCAGGTGCTCGAGCAGACCGTGCAGGGCTTCTGGGACCGCGAGTACGACGTGCTGGTGTGCACCACCATCGTGGAGACCGGCCTGGACATCGCCAACGCGAACACGCTCATCGTGGAAAATGCCCAGAACATGGGCCTGTCGCAGCTGCACCAGCTGCGCGGGCGCGTGGGGCGCTCCCGCGAGCGCGGCTACGCCTACTTCCTCTACCCGAAGGAAAAGACGCTTACAGAGACCTCCTACGACCGCCTGGCCACGATCGCCCAGCACAACGACCTGGGCGCGGGCATCGCGGTGGCGCAGAAGGACTTGGAGATGCGCGGCGCCGGCAACGTGCTGGGCGCCGAGCAGTCCGGCCACATCGCCGGTGTCGGCTTTGACATGTACGTCCGGCTCGTCGGCGAGGCGGTCGAAACGTTTAAGACCATGATGGACGGCGGCACCGTCGACGGTACCGACCAGGGCCCCAAGGAGATCCGGGTCGATTTGCCTGTCGACGCCCACATCCCGGAAACCTACGTCAACGCCGAACGCCTACGCCTGGAGATCTACCGCAAGCTCGCCGAGGCGCGCGAAGAACAGGACCTCGCGCGCGTCGCCGAGGAAATGGTGGACCGCTTCGGGCCGATGCCGGTCGAGGTGTCGCGCCTGATGGCCGTGGCGCGGCTGCGCCACCAGGCGCGCAAGGCCGGGGTCTCCGACATCCTGGTGCAGGGCACGCGCATCAAGTTCCACCCGGTGGAGCTGCCGGACTCCAAGCAGGTGCGGCTCAAGCGCCTGTACTCGGGGGCGAACTACCGCGCCGCCGCGAAGACGCTCCAGGTGCCGATGCCGCGCGAGTCGAAGGCCATCAACAGCCCGAACTTGCGCGACGTGGAACTCGTTCAGTGGGTAGCCGACTTCCTGTCCAGCATGTTCGATGTCGAGGAGATTGACGTCAACGGCCCCAAGCCTGCCGGAGGGAAAGGCAAGAAGGGCAAGAAGAAAGTCATCTCGGTCAGCGAGTAAGCAGCCGATTCGGGGAGATGGGCACCAAGAAAATGCTCCGCATTGGGGCCGGTGGTGACCGGGGAAAAGAACCGCCCGTTCGCTTCGTGGCAGGAGTAGTGCCATGCGCGTCTCGACTGTGCCAGAACGTCGAGCCGTGACGACTGCCTTTCGTGACGCAGGAGTTCGCACCGAACGGGCGCAGGCGGGGTGGAACCAGGTTGCGGTGGATGCGCCCCTCGACGATGCCCTGAATACGAAGGCTGCAAGCGTTGGCGCCAGCCCGCCTCTTGCATGACGGCAGTCAGTTCAGCAGCAGGTGCCCGCGAATAGCGGATTGCGACTAACCACGAGCGCCTCCACTATGAAATGTGAGACCGAATGCTGCGCCGATGGGTACAGGGAAAGTGGACGCAGGGCTACTGAGCATTTAATTAGACCGAAAGATCAAGTGGAAGGTCAGCGATGTCACGCAGGCGGTCACCGTCTACCAAGGTATGCATTAATTCCTTGGCGTCGTCGCTTCCCTTCTCTTCAATCGCGATCATAAGCTCATTCAACGCAACGTGGTACACCATGTCGACGTCGCCAGTGCCCAGAGCAAGACTAGCTATCCTGCTCATCGTTGGTTCATTTGTGACAGCGATAATATGCGGAGACCGACCTTTTCGGTTTCTAATCAGATTGAGCGCTTCCGCACGCGTATTCTGAGATCGGTCGCTCCTCATTGTCCATTTGCAGGAGATGACAGCGTGCACATGCGCGGTGGGAGCCGCGCGGTTTGCAGCGCGTACAGGGGAGAGGGTACCAGTGTGTTCATCGACGATGACACGGTCTTGATTTAGCACGTCGTCTGAGATTGCATTTCGGAGAACCAAAATGTCCGGTGATATGACATAGTTGTTGCCCAGGGACGCGCCTAAGTCGGGGTTAAGGCGGATTGCTTCTGCCAAACTCGCAAGGTGCGTATATGGCTCATACACTGCGAGATGGTCTCTACGGCGTGAGCTGCCCACATTGAGGATGGACCAATCGCCCGGGCGCACAGATTGCATATAGGGGAACGTTGCTTCCAGGAATTCAGCAATGATGTGTTCGAAGCCCGCTCCAGCGCTCTGTCCAGGCTTTTTCTTGGCAGTGTGTGCATGGAGCTGTTCCGCGACGTGGAGAGAAAGCGCCCGGGACGATGACTGACTCTTGTCAGCGTTTGATGCGATCTTGCCAAGTGGTGTCTCCGCGATGGAAAGGGTGCCTGATTCAACAAGTTGCTGATGTAAGGCGCGGCGCGATGATGTAATTAAAGCTGGACGCGGTTTCATGATGATAGCTCCTCGAGTAACGGTGCGTTAGGGATGATCGCTGTGGCCGGGGAGAGGCCCTGCAGAGGCTCCTTTCGTAGTGCAGATGCAATTCGAACACCGATCGCGTGGGCCACAGGTGGTGGGAACGCGTTCCCCACCTGTTTCCACGCCGCAGTCTTGCCCCCCTCCCATTTCCACTCTGGAGGAAAACCCTGGATTACGGCGCCCATCTTCACGGTGAGGCGAGGTAAATTTTCAGAGAGATCGGTTGGAAAATCCGGGTGAGGAGGCTCTTCTGCGATACTTGTGCCACGGACGCCTAATTTCTTCCAAGCTTCTCGGGCTCGGGTTGGACCGACATCTGGTCCGCCGTGTTTCTTAGATCCGCCGACGAGAGTCGGCCCAATGGCGTTTGCCTGTTGCGCCCAGCGTTTTGCGCCTGGCCAGCCGTTTGCACCCATAAGCGGTTCGAGAGCCTGCCCTACCGTGAGGCGGTTCTCGTATGGCGTTGGCCAGGCGAAATACTCGGCATACTCCTCTTTCAGTGCAACCAAAATGAATCGCGGCCGAAGTTGGGGTACTCGATAGTCTGCAGCAGTAACGAGTTCCCAGTACGACTGGTAGCCAAGCTCTGCGAGTTGGTTGACGAGTTTATCTCTGTAGGCCGCAAAACGAGGCTGCGCCAGTCCCTTAACGTTCTCCAGCAATACTGCCTTCGGGTTTGAGCTAGCGATGAGTTCGATCGCGCGAGGGAATAGATCGCGTTCATCGTCTTGACCTAATTGCTTTCCCGCGATGGAGAACGGCGGGCAGGGGACACCACCTGCAAAGAGGTCGAGGTTGTCTGTGTAAGGGGAAATATCAAACTCTAAAACATCGTGGTGAATTACATTCCACTCCGGACGGTTCGAGCGAAGTGTTGCCACTGCGTGATCATCAATTTCCACTACAGCTCGGTGGTGAAAGCCTGCCTGCTCAAGACCGAGCGCTTGACCGCCAGCTCCAGCACAAATTTCTACCGAGGTGAGTTGTTTTTCCATCGTGAGACCTACTTTATATAGTGCTTACCGTTTGGGGTAATGAGTCTACTTTTGGAGCCAACACCAAGAGGATGGAATCGAAAATATGTTCTTAATCTCAGGAGGGGTAGGCAATTCTTAGTGCGTCGGGGGTGCAGGGTACGATGACTGCCTGTTGCCCCTATAGCCCAATCGGCAGAGGCAGTCGACTTAAAATCGATTCAGTGTGGGTTCGAGTCCCACTGGGGGCACCGATTAGCTCACCGCGTCAACGGCGTCCTGCAGCAGCCGCGTGACCTGCTCCGGGTCCTCGCCGGAACCGGTGATTTGGACAACGGTGTTGCCAAAGCGGCCGTAGACCGTCTCTCCGGTGTAGGACATTGCGCCCTCGACGGTGGTTACGCCGGAGAAGGAATCGTCCGCGCCCTCAAATTTCAGGTCCGACTTCTCGTACGTGTTGTGGGAAGAGACGGCCTGCTCTCCGGTGCCGGACGTGATCGTGATGTCCGTGCAGTCGCCGCTGTAGACGTCGCTGCGCTTCAGCAGATCCTTCGCGTCGTCCTCGTTGCCAAATTCCGCGACGACCAGGTCCACCGACGGACCGCTTTCGGGCATCTCTGCCGGCTTGGACAGCAGGGTGGATTTCGAGTGCTTGGTCATGAGGTTGTCCAGGACCTTGGTCTCGTCTGAGAAGTCGCACTGCGGCGGATCCACGGTGACATCGCCGGGCGTCTCCATCGACTGGTCGTCGCCGCCCATCTGCTCGTAGAGCGCATTCAGGTCTGTTTCCTCCGCGGTGGGGTACTTCTCCTTGAACGCGGCGATGACCTTGTTGGCCTCTTCGCCGTACTCGGCGGGCGGCTCGCCGGTGCCTCGGTCTTCCGCCGGCGCAGCTTCCACGGGACTCTCAGTGCTCTCAGACGCTGGGGACTCCTGCGATGCCGTTGCGCTCGTGTCGGTGCTGGTCGAGTCATCGGCCGAGCAGCCGGCAAGCGCCAGGCCCACCGAGGTCAGCAGTGTCGCGGCAATTACGGTGTGTCGTTTCATGCGACCGACCATACGTGATCGACGCCGTCAGGCGGTAGGTAAAGGCCCAGAACTTTTATCGCCGCGGAGCCGTTTCACCACGTTCTCGGCAGAAATGAGGCACATCGGCACGCCTACCCCCGGCACCGTCGTCGCGCCCGCATAGTAGAGGTCGTCCAGTGTGCGAGACGCGTTGCGCCCGCGCAGAAACGCCGACTGCCGCAGCGTGTGCGCCGGGCCGATCGCGCCTCCGGACCACGCGCGGTAGCGGTCCGCGAAGTCTGCGGGCCCGACCGTCTTATGCACGACGATCCGCTCGCGCAGGTCCGGGATGCCGCACCACTCCGCGATCTGCGTCAGGGCAGCGTCGGCGATCGCTTCGACGCTTGTCGACGCCCCGCCTCCGTACGCATCTCCGCCCCCAACATCCGTCTGGGCGGGCACCGGGACGAGAACGAAGAGGTTCTCGTACCCCTCGGGCGCCGTGCCGAGGTCCGTGGCCGACGGCTTGGATACGTAGATTGAGCGCGAGGCGCCCAGGGGACGCGCGTTGACGGGGCCGTCGAACACCGCGTCAAAATCCGTGCCCCACTCGCGGCTGAACAGCAGGTTGTGGTGCGCCAGCTGAGGCAGTGCTCCGCGCACCCCCAGGGTGAGCAGGACGGCGCTGACCCCGGGGTTGCGCTTGGCAAAGTAGGGCTCGTCGTAGGTCCTCTTGTCCGCCGGGAGCAGGCGTGTTTCGGTGTGGTGGAGGTCGGCGGCGGAGACGGTGGCGTCGAAAAGCAATTGCTCCGTGCCAACGCGCACGCCCGTGGCGCGGCCGCCGGAGTGCGTGATGGCGGTGACCTCCGTGCCGAGGCGGAAGCGGACGCCCTGCTCGCGGGCGATGCGGTAGATGGCGTCGACGACGGCGGCGAATCCGCCCAGCGGGTAGCGCACGCCCTGGGTGAGGTCGGTGTGGCTCATCAGGTGGTAGAGCGACGGGGTCTTCGACGGGTGCGACGACAGGAACACCGCCGGATAGGTGAGCATCTGGCGCAGGCGGACATCGCTGAAGCGGCGCGCCACGAAGCGGTCGAGCGGGGTGGTGAGGAACCTGGCCAGGTCGGCGTAGCCGGCGCGCACCTCCGGCGCGAGGAACGCGGCGGGGGAGGAGAATGTGGTGTAGAGGAAGTGGCGCAACGCCAGGTCGTAGGTGCGCTCGGCGGAGTCGAGGTATTCGGTGAGTTTCGCGCCCGCGCCGGCCTCAATGGACTCAAAAAGCGCCGCAGCGCGCGCGGGGTCCGCGGGGACGTCGAGTGGCGCCTGGCACTCGGGGAACAGGCGGTACGCGGGGTCCAGCGGAACGAGGTCGAGCAGCTCCTCCGTGCGGTAGCCAAAGAGCGCGAAGAAGTGGTCAAACGCGTCCGGCATGAGGTACCAGGACGGCCCCATGTCGAAGCGGAACCCGTCGAAGGTTTCCTCCCCGGCCCGCCCGCCGACTGCGTCCAAGCGCTCGAAGACGGTCACCTCGTATCCCTCGCGGGCCAGGAGCGCGGCGGTGGCGAGGCCGGCGAACCCGGCGCCGATCACGGCTGCGGTTGGTGACGAGGCTGAAGTGGACACGGGAAGTACACCTTTCTTTTCGAGGGGGCTAGAAGGCCTAGATAGCAGTGTATCCGCCGTCGACGAGGTGGTAGGAGCCGTTGACAAAGGAGGCTTCGTCGCTGAGCAGGAAGCGGACCATGGCTGCGACCTCCTCCGCGCGACCGAGGCGAGCCTGCGGGTGGCGGGCAACGAGCTGCTGGCGCATCTCCTCAGACAGGCGGTTGAGCAGCGGGGTGTCGATGTAGCCGGGGCCGACGGCGTTGCAGCGGATGCCCTTGGCGGCGTAGTCCGCGGCGATGGACTTGGTCAGCCCGATCACGCCGTGCTTCGCGGCGGCGTACGCCGCGATCCCGCCTTGACGGGCGACGGAGCCGTGGATGGAGGACATGTTGACAATCGCGCACGGGATTCCATCCTGCTGCGTAAGCATCTGATTGAGCTGGTAGTGGCAGCCGTAGGCGACGCCGTTGAGGTTGAGGTTGATGATTCGGTCCCAGTCCTCGAGTTTCTTCTCCGCGAGCGGGACTTGGTCACCGATACCGGCGTTGTTCACCGCGAGGTGGAGCGCGCCGAACGTCTCCACAGCGAACTTCACTGCTGCTTCGTTCTCTTGCGCGCTCGCGGCGTCCTGCTTGAGCGCGGCTGCGGTGCCGCCGGCCGCCTCGATGTCCTGGGCGACTGCACGGGCGGCGTCCTCGTTGATGTCGGCGACGACGACCTTCGCGCCGTTGGCGGCGAGGTCGGCGGCAACGGCCTTGCCGATGCCGGATGCTGCGCCGGTGACCAGCGCGACGCGGTTGTCAAAGATGCCCATAGGGATGTCCTTTCGGTGGAGGTGGATGGGATCTTCGCACCAGACTAATGATGCGCCGCGATGTCGTCGTAGGCCGCTAACGCCACCTTGCGGGATGCCTGTACATCCACCATCGGCCCAGGATAGGCGGGGGTACTCACCTCGGGTACCCAGCGGCTGACGTACGCGCCGTCAGGGTCGAACTTCTGCTGCTGCGTGAGCGGATTGAAGATACGGAAGTACGGCACGCCCGTCTCCCCGCGCTGCCAGCGGGCGAGCTGCTCGAGGTGTTGCGCATCGGGGTCCATCTCTGGGTGCGCGACCGCGTGCCATACGGTCGCCGGGGGTGCAGTGCGCCGCAAGCGTTGCGCTCCACTCGGGCTCGTCCACGCTTGTCGACGCCCACTCGACCCCCTCCAATCCCTCAACGGCAGGGGCGGGTGTGGGGGACGGAGGGGCGTCGAGAAGCATGCCCTGTGCCTTCTTGGAAAAGGGCGTGAATACGCGGTAGGGCGTGCCGGAACCAGTGCGGACCTCCCAGGGCTCGGTGAGCAGGAAGCCGGGGTGCGAGACCGCGCCGGTGGCCTCCTTGACCTGCGCGTCGATGTCGGTGCGGTGGTAGCGGCGGTTCCACGTCAACGCGGCGCCGAAGCAAGTGCCGCATTGTCGTGCAGGCGCAGGTCGTCGCGGAACCACACGAGGGTGGTGGGGGCGTTGGTGTCGTGGCTCATTGCACCGATGCTCGTGCGGGTTAGCGCTGCGTATCCACGACGTGCAACTCGAGTGGGGCGGTGACGAACCGGTACGTCCCTGGTGCCGCGTCCAGTTTGGCCAGGATCTCGTTGCGCACGTCCGGGGAGGTGGGCACGCGCAGACCGTCCTCCTCTGCGGCGATGGCTCCTGGGAGGTCGGGGTCGAACAGCAGCCAGTTGTGACCTGCCACCAGGGCGAAAGGCCTGCCGAAGGGGAGGCGGTGGCGCATGGCGCGTAGGATCGCGCGGGCGCCGTCGACGGAGACGTCGATACGCCCGGTGCCCTCGACGCCGAGCAAGCGCGACTCGACGGCGCCCACGGTCGATCCCTCGCGGGCGGTGGCCGCGGTGACAATGCGGCGGGCGGCGCGGTGCGTGGCTACGTCCGCGCGCGCCGGATCGCTCAGCCCGAGGGGGAACGTGTCTCCGAGTACGCCCGTGAACTTCAGCGGGTCCCACGCCAGCGCGTCCTCGAGGTCGCGCGCGTTCAATCCCACGGCGTAGGTGAAGCGGACCATGGCCAGGCGCGAATCGACGACGCCAAGCAGCGGGTCCGCGACGAAGCTGAACGCGGAAAGCCGCGCGCCATCTGCGACCGGCGCGTGGAAGTCGAAGTAGTGGCCGGGCTCGATGGGGCGGCCAGTCCTCCGGATGTGGCGGACCAACCGGCCCAGCACCGCCGCGGGCCAACCCGGGGGAAGCGGCGCGCCGGCTGCGGGAACCCGGAGCGTCAGCTCGGTGTGCGTGCCGGCGAGCGGGAGCGAGGAGCGCACCGGCGCCAGACCGAACGTGCTGAACAGGTAGTGGTCCACCGGGTGGCTGATCCGGAAGGCCAGGATTTCCACGTCCCCGTACTGCGCAGCAAACGGGTGCGCATCCCCCGTGAGCTCGAGCAGACGCTCGTGCACGGCGTCGCCCACCGCTGCGGGGCGAAACCGTTGCTGGTGGGCGCGCGTAAACAGCACCGGCGCGCCCCATTCGGGCAGATGCATACTCACACTTTAGGCCCGTGTGCCGCGAGCTTCATACGCGGATGGGAACTATCTGGGAAGGTGGGGCGTTACATAAGGTGACACGGACGATGGACAAGGAAAGGAATGGAAACCAGATGCGAAGTAGCAATCCGGTACTGAAGAACTTGCCCCAGGCCCAGCAGCAGGGCTACGGATACGGAAACAACGAGCACACCCCCTACGGTGGCGTCCAGACTGAACCTGGGCAGGCCCCGCAGGTCTCGCAGGACTCGCAGCGCCCGATGACGGTCGATGACATTGTGTCGAAGACCGGCATCACCCTCGCAGTGATCGTCGCGTTTGCCGCGGTGAATTTCGCCCTGTGCATGGGCGTGAACCCGGCCGTCGGCATGGGGCTGACGCTCGTTGGCGGTATCGCCGCCTTTATCACGGTGCTGGTCCACGCGTTTTCCAGGAACTTCGGCTCGCCGACCGTCACGCTGCTCTACGCGGCGTTTGAAGGCCTGTTCGTCGGCGGCTTCTCCTTCCTCGTCGGCGGGGCAGCCGGATCGCTTATCTTCCAGGCAATCCTGGGCACGATCGGCGTGTTCATCGGCATGCTGTTTGTCTACCGCACCGGCGCCATCCGCGTGACCCCGCGCTTCAACCGCGCGCTGACCGGCATCATCTTCGGCATCGCCATCCTGGCGCTGGGTAACTTCCTGCTCGCCATGTTCACCGGTATCAACCCGCTGCGCGGCGACGGCCTGATGGCTATCATTTTCAGCCTTGCCTGCATCGTGGCCGCCGCGCTGTCCTTCCTGACGGACTTCGACACGGCCGATAAGCTTGTGCGCTCCGGTGCGCCGGCAAAGGAGGCATGGGGCGTCGCCCTCGGCCTGGCAGTGACGCTCATCTGGCTCTACACCGAGATCCTGCGCTTCCTGTCCATCTTCAATGATGATTAATCACTGAATACCAAACGCGCCCGGCCCGCACCTTGCAAGGAATCAAGGTTGCGGGCCGGGCGCGTTTCGCGTGCCCTGAGGGAGGGCGAACTTACATGTCGCGCTCCGGGTACACCTGGGCGCCGTCCACGGTGATCGTGGTGTAGGCCAGTACGCCGTTGACAATCTCCGGTTCGGACAGGGAGACGGCGATGTTCTCCGGCTCCTGGCCCGGGGCCACGCGGGTGCCGGTGCCGGTAGCGGCGTCGGCCTCCCAGGAATCCCAGACGATGTCGCGCAGCAGGTTGCCCTGGTCGGTGCAATCCAGCACCAGCTCGGTCGGGCGCTCCAGCTCGACGGCGCCGCAGTTGGCGATGGTGGGGGTGCCGTCAGAGGCCGTGATAGTGGTCGGCTGCGCGGATGCGGTGCCAGACGCGGTAGCGGTGCCGGATGCAGCTGCGGTGCCGGACGGGGTCGCGCCGTAGGAAGCCAGCGAATCCGGGTCCTGGCTCTTCGCCGTGTCGACCTTCTCGGCGGAGTCAACCTGGTGCGGCGGGTGGCAGGCGGAGAGGGAAACTGCTGCCACGGCGAGCATGCCGGCCGCGGCCTTACGGGAAACGGAAATCACAGGTTTGATCCTTCAGTTAGTTCTAAGAGCGTGCAATAAAGCGGGGATGAGGCTGCGTGCTAGTGGTACTAGTCGCGCGGCGTGGAAGCCTTAACAGAATCATACGGCTCCGCGGAGAGAATCGTCACCGAAATCTCGCGGCCGTTCGGCGCGGTGTACTTCCGCGTATCGCCCTCGGAGGCGCCGACGACGGCTGCGCCAAGCGGGGAATTCTCGGAGTAGGTCTCCAGATCCTTGTTATCGGTGGAGGCAGCGCGGGTACCGATGAGGAAGGTCTCCTTATCGTTCTCGTCGCCGTTGTAGTACACGTGCACGACGGAACCGACGTGCGCGACGCCCTCGATGACGCCGGTGCGCTCGGTGGTGGAGTTGGCCAGCAGTTCGGAGATCTGCTTGATGCGGGCCTCTTCCTGGTCCTGCTGCTCACGAGCCGCGTCGTAGCCCGCGTTCTCCTTGAGGTCGCCCTCCTCGCGGCGCTCGTTGATCTCAGCAGCGATCACCGGGCGGTTATCAATCAGCTGCTGCAGCTCTGCCTCGAGCTTGTCCTTCATTTCCGGGGTGATGTACTGCTTTTGCGTCTCAGCCATGCGGAAAACCCTTCCCTCATACGTCAAAAACGAGCCCGCCTGTTTCCCAGGCCGGGCCCAGTCCGACGGATTACGTGGTCATACTCGTACAAATATACAGGCGGATCTTAACACACCGCCCGCAGGCTACCGGGCCGCGTAGTAGGCGCTTTCCGCATCCATATAGTCCGGAATCTTCTCTGAGCACCCGTAGACGCGCCCCGACGCGAGATCGCCGCGCACCGGCATGTCAACGGCGAGTCGTTCCATTTCCTCGCCCCCCGCGGGGATAACCACCTCACGGCGGCCGATCTCCGCGTGGTGGTAGTCCACCGCGGTGACGATGCAATAGGACGGCACGTCAGTATCTTCGCGGGTCACGTCGATCCACAGCCGCGAGGTCGAGTCATCGACCTTCTCCTGTGAAATGAAATCTGCGCTGACCGGCTGCGCGGACCGCTCGCTCATCACGCGCGCCACGGCAAAAATGGCAAAACCCACCAGCAGCACCGCAGCGATCGCCATGATGCGCCCGGGCAGCTTGCTTGCCGACGCCCCCGTGCCCCCTCCGTACCGCGTCCGCGAAGTACCGCCGTTGCCTGGTGCTGCGGGTGCATTCGAGGTAGTGGACACGGCGGCGACCTCTCCTTCTGGGTTAGCGGCGCGGGAGCGAACGATTGCTTCGCACTTGATGGTACTAAGATGGGCCGGAGTTGAAGCACTGCCCCCTACAAAAGTTGGAGTTCTCGTGACTGGTTTGCGGCTGATGGCAATCCACGCACACCCGGACGACGAATCGTCTAAGGGCGCGGCGACGATGGCGAAATACGCGGCAGAAGGCAATCGCGTCAAGGTGGTCACCTGCACTGACGGCCGCCGGGGCGACATTTTGAACCCAGCCATGGATCGCCCGGGGGTGATGGACAACCTCATCCAGGTCCGCGAGCAGGAGATGGCCCGCGCGGTTGAAGCACTCGGCGTCGAGCACGAGTGGATGGGCTACCAGGACTCTGGGCTGCCGGAAGGGGACCCGCTGCCCCCGTTGCCAGAGGGTTCGTTCGCCGTGCAGGATCCGGTGGCGGTGGCGGCCAAGCTGGTGGCGTCGATACGCGCATTCCGGCCGCACATCATTATCACCTACGACGAAAACGGTGGCTACCCGCACCCGGACCACATCATGGTGCACACCGTATCAATGCTGGCCTGGGAAAAAGCGGGCGATCCGGAGTTTGCGCCCGAGGCGGGTGAGCCGTGGACGCCGCTGAAGCTGTATTACAGCCACGGGTTTATCCTGCAGCGGATGCGTCTGCTGCAGGAGCGACTCTACGCGCAGGGCAAGCCGAGCCCGTACGAGCTGATGATTGCGCGCTGGGAGCAGAACCAGGCCGACGTGATGAGCCGCGTGACCACGCAGGTGGAGTGCGGCGAGTACTTCGCGCAGCGCGAGGCGGCGCTCACCGCGCACGCCACCCAGATTGACCCGGCCGGCGCGTTTTTGGCCAGCTCGGTGCAGGACCAGCGAGACGCCTGGCCCACCGAGGAGTTCGAGCTCGCGCAGACCAGGGTGAAAACGCACTTGCCGGAGGACGACCTGTTCGCCGGCATCGAAGAGGAGGCCGCGAAATGAGCATTGGGTTCACAGCATCGTTGACCGCGTCCGCGGTGAACGCGTCGAGCTACGTGCTCGCGCAGGCGCCCGCGGAGACCCCGGTGGGGCCGGACTTTGGCAAGGCATCGCCAATCGGCCTGCTCATCCTGGTGGTGCTGGCCGTGGTGATCCTCTCGCTCGGGTTTGCCTTCCACCGCCGCTACTCGCGGTTCCGGCGCCGCCAGCAGTTTGCCGAGGCGCACGGGATTGACCCGTTCGACCAGGAGGCGCTGGACGCCGCGATGCGCGAGGCCGGCGTGCTGGACCTCGGGAAGAAGCGTATTTTCTAAGCGCGAGCGCGCCACATGAGTAGAGTGAGGACTGTGACGTTGCTGGAGAAGGTGCTGTACCCGCTGTACGAGCTGCGCTTGAAGCGCGAGCTGCGCGGCAAGAAGCGGCCCAAGCATATCGCTGTGATGGCGGACGGGAACCGTCGGTGGGCGCGCGAGGCCGGGCTGACCGACATCTCCCAGGGGCACCGGGCGGGCGGCGCGAAGATCGGCGAGCTGGTGCGCTGGTCCGCGGAAATGGACGTTGACGTGGTCACGCTCTACCTGCTCTCCACGGAGAACCTCCAGCGCACCTCCGAAGAGGTGGAGCTGCTCTTTGACATCATCTCTGACGTGATCGAGGACCTCGCGACGGAACACTATTCGTGCCGCGTGCGCCTCGTCGGCCACCTTGACCTGCTGCCGCCGGACGTGGTGGAGCGCATGCAGCGCTCCGCGGAGTCAACCACGGGGAAGGCGGGGCTGACCGTCAACATCGCCGTCGGCTACGGCGGGCGCCAGGAAATCGTGGACGCGGTGCGTTCCCTCATCCGGGACGAAGCCGCCCGCGGCGCCACGACGGACGCGCTGGCTGAGGCGGTCACGGTGGACTCGATCGGGGAGCACCTCTATACCTCGGGTCAACCGGACCCCGACCTGGTCATCCGCACCTCGGGCGAGCAGCGGCTGTCCGGGTTCCTGCTCTGGCAGGCCGCCTACTCCGAAATCTGGTTTACGGATACCTACTGGCCCGCGTTCCGCAAGATTGACTTCCTGCGCGCGCTGCGCGAGTACTCCCAACGGTCGCGTCGGTTCGGGAAGTAGGGGGCGCTGACAAGCGCTACAGCTTGCGCATGCGCACGCGCTGCACCGTGTGGTCGAAGCCCTTGCGCAGCACGAGCGAGGCGCGGGGGCGCGTGGGCAAGATGTTTTCCACCAGGTTCGGCAGGTTGATGGTCTGCCAGATTTCGCGGGCGCGGTGGGTCGCCTGGGCATCATCAAGCTGGGCGTAGTCGGCGAAGTGGGCGCCCGGCTCGCGGAACGCGGTGTGGCGCAGCTTGAGAAAGCGCGAGATGTACCAGTGCTCGATGTGCTCGACCGAGGCATCCACGTAGATTGAGAAGTCGAACAGATCCGAGACCATGAGCGTGGGGCCGGTCTGGAGGACGTTGAGGCCCTCGAGGATGAGGATGTCGGGCTGGCGGACCTCGATGTACTCACCGGGCAGGATGTTGTACGCCGTGTGCGAGTAGATGGGCGCCTTGACCACGGGCTGGCCGGACTTGACCTCGGTGACGAAGCGCATGAGGTTGCGGCGATCGTAGGATTCCGGGAAGCCCTTGCGCGACATGAGGTTGCGCTCCTGGAGCACCTCGGTGGGGTAGAGGAACCCGTCCGTGGTGATCAGGTCCACGCGGGGATGCGACTCCCAGCGCTGCAGCAGGAGTTGGAGCACGCGCGCAGTGGTCGACTTGCCCACGGCCACCGAACCGGCCAGGCCGATGATGAACGGGACGTGGCCGGGGTCGCCACCAATGAAGGTCTCGGTGGCGTTGGTGAGCTTCTGGCGGGCGCGGACCTGGAGGTGGATGAGGCGCGACAAGGGGAGGTAGATGTCCTCGACCTCCTGCAAGTCAAGGTTTTCGCCGATACCGCTGAGCTTCTCCGCCTCCTCGGCGGTGAGCACCTGCGGCATCGCCGCGCGGCGCTCGCGCCAATCCTGGCGGTGGAAGTCCAGATAGGGGCTTGAGTCCGCTCCCCGTACACCTTGAGCCATGGGGTCCATTGTTCCACTCGCTGGAGCAATGCTCGCGCTCAGGGCAGGGATTGAAGAGGACCGAAAGTTGCCCCCGTGGGCGTGGGGTGACGTTTATACTGCTAGGAAGTCACCGCGTTGCGGGGATTTTGCCATCGAATCTTGAACCATTGAAAGGACCCGGAGCACGTGTCTGAAGACTTCCGTTACCAGGACCTCGCCACCTTCGACCCCGAAGTACACGAGGCCATCGTCAACGAGCTGAGCCGGCAGCGCAACACCCTGGAGATGATCGCGTCCGAGAACTTCGTGCCGCGCGCCGTCCTGCAGGCACAGGGCTCTGTGCTGACCAACAAGTACGCCGAGGGCTACCCGGGCAAGCGCTACTACGGCGGCTGCGAGCACGTCGACGTGGTGGAGGAACTGGCCCAGGAGCGCGCAAAGCAGGTCTTCGGCGCGAAGTTTGCCAACGTGCAGCCGCACTCCGGCGCGCAGGCTAACGCCGCCGTCCTCATGGCGCTGGCGGAGCCGGGCGATACGATCCTGGGACTCAGCCTGGCGCACGGCGGCCACCTCACCCACGGCATGAAGATCAACTTCTCCGGCCGTCTTTACAACGTCGCGGCCTACGAGGTGGAGCAGGACACCCACACCATCGACATGGCGAAGCTGCGCGAGCAGGCGCGCGAGGTCAAGCCGAAGGTGATCATCGCCGGTTGGTCCGCCTACCCACGCCACGAGGATTTCGCCGAGTTCCGCTCCATCGCGGACGAAGTCGGCGCGTACCTGTGGGTCGACATGGCGCACTTTGCGGGCCTGGTTGCCGCCGGGCTGCACCCGTCGCCGGTGCCGCACGCCCACGTCGTGTCCTCCACGGTGCACAAGACCATCGGCGGCCCGCGCTCCGGCTTCATCCTCACCAACGACGAGGACCTGAACAAGAAGCTCAACTCCGCGGTCTTCCCCGGCCAGCAGGGCGGACCGCTGATGCATGTGGTGGCGGCCAAGGCGACCGCGTTCAAGATCGCCGGCATGCCGGAGTTCAAGGACCGTCAGGAGCGCACCATCGAGGGCGCGCGCATCCTCGCCGACCGCCTCACCCAACCGGATGCGAAGGAGACCGGCGTGGACGTTGTCTCCGGCGGCACCGACGTGCACCTGGTCCTCGTGGACCTGCGCAACTCCAAGATGGACGGCCAGCAGGCGGAGGACCTGCTGCACAGCGCGGGCATCACCGTGAACCGCAACGCCGTGCCGTTCGACCCGCGCCCGCCGAAGGTCACCTCCGGCCTGCGCATCGGCACCTCCGCGCTGGCCACCCGCGGCTTTGGCAAGGAGGACTTCACCGAGGTCGCAGAGATTATTGCGGAGGCCCTGATCAAGGGCGAGGCTGCCGACACCGAGGCCCTGCACGCGCGCGTCGACGCACTGGCGGAGAAGTACCCGCTCTACCCGGGCCTCGAAGACTGGAAGATGCTCTAAGGCGCTAGTTGTCGCTGCGCTGCTCGGCGTGCGCCGCGCGGGCCTCGCGCAGCCACTCCGGCTGGTCTGCCAGCAGCTCGCTGATTTCCTTGGTGGTCAGCGGGCGGTCCATCTCGTGCTTTTTCAGCGCGGTGATGGAAATGCCCAGCTTGCGGGCGACCTCGGGGCGGGGGTGCGGCCCGTTGTGGCGCAGCTCCTGCAGCCACTCGGGTGGATTCTGCTGGAGCTCTCGCAGCTCAGCATGGGTAACCGACCCGTCCTGAAACTCCTGCGGGGTGGCGGGCAGATACACACCGAGCTTCTTCGCGGCGGTTTCCGGCTTCATAGCCGTGCTGGACGGCGTCTCATTGCTCATGCTGCACACGGTAGCATTCTGGGCATGCTCTCCCTCGTCTTCGTCACAGGTTCCGCGCCCAGCAAATGGATCCGGCGCTATCAGGAGGCCACGGGGGACTCCGTCGAGGCCATCGATGCCGCCGACCCCTGGGCAGTGCTTATCGACGCCCCCTCTTCCCCACCCACCGTCGCCTTGCTCCGCCTCCCGGACCCGCGCCTCGACGCCGCGAGCGAAGACTTCCACATGGTCCGCCTCTACGAGGAAGCCCCCGGGGTCGCCGTGCCCAAGGACTCCGTGTACGCGGAGGTGGGGGAGCAGGTCGCGGAATCGGACCTCGCCGACGAGTACGTGAACCTGCCGTTTTCGCACCGGCCCGACGTGGACGCGCTGCGCGAAGCGCTGCAGGTCGTCGCTGCGAACGTCGGAGTGGCGTACGGACCGCTGCCGTTGCTCAAGCACCTGTCGAAGAAGCAGGTCGTGCCGCTCGAGGTGGCGGGACCATCGGTCGCGCCGACGCCGATCGCGCTGGTGTGGCGCAAGGACGACGACTGCGACGCGATCCAGGACTTCGTGGGGATCACCAAGGGGCGCTCGGTGCGGTCCTCGCGCGCCAACGCGGCCCAGAAGAGCCACAAGAGCCACAAGAAGCGGAAGAAGGGGAAAGCGATCCAGCCGCGTGGACGGGGAAGGCGGCGCGGACGGAACTAGTGCGGGATGTGCACACTTTTTGTTTGCTATCCATGGGGATAGTGCAGGATTCTGCAAGGGGAGCGGGAGATTTTACCCCCGTTCGGGTGGGGTAAAACGGCGTGGGAATGTATAGCTTGCATAATGGTCACGTCACGTAAACGACACAACGAAAGGTTTTGTTTATGAGCATCTCCCGCAAGATCGTCGCTTCCGCAGCTGCGCTGACCCTGGCCACCGGCCTGGTCGCTTGCTCCTCCGACGAGGGCGACAGCGAGAACGGCACCACCGTGGTCGAGGAGACCGCGACCGAGACCGCTACCGCCACCGAGACCGCTGGCGCCGAGGACGGCGCTGAGGGCGAAGACGGCGCTGAGGGTGCCGAGGGCGCTGCAGGCGCGGGCGCTGCTGCCGGCGCTGAGGGTGACACCACCGAAATCGCTACCGCGGACGGCGAGACCGCGATGGTCCCGAACGATCTGGCGGCGGCCATCGATAAGTACGCCGACCCGGCATGGGGCGAGCCGGCTTCCATCGAGGAGACCGCGAACGGCTGGATCGTCTCCTACGACGGCGAGCACTACGTCACCTGGAACGAGAACACCGGCGGCGCGCCGATCTGGGGCGAGATTGCGAACGAGTGGATCAACGGCAACCACGCCGAGACCCTCGGCTTCCCGCTCGAGGCGGAGACCCCGCTGCCGTCCGAGTCTGGCTGGATCCAGGAGTTCGAGCACGGCACCATCGAGTGGACCCGCGGCGACAACGGCGAGTTCGGCCCGATCATCAACCAGCACTAGTCTGGCGTAGCGTTACGCTATAGCTCGCGCCCCATTACCAGGAAAACCCTGGTGGTGGGGCGTTTTTCGTGCGCGGTTTGCGCGCTACTTCGAAGGCCATGACAATAGTGCGCATGGCCAAAAACGGTTTTAATATTCGTCCGATCCGCCCTGAGGACTACCCGCAGGTCCGTGAGATCTATGAGATGGGCTTGAGCACTGGAAACGCCACCTACGAGACGAAGGGGCAGACGTGGGAGGCGTTCTCCCGCGGTAAGATCATCGAGACCGTTTTCGTCGCCGTTGATGCGCTTGACGACGACAAGGTGCTCGGTTGGGTTGCCGCGGCGAAGGCGTCGTCGCGAAGCGTGTTCCATGGCGTGGTTGAGGATTCGATCTACACGCACCCCGATTCGCGCGGCATGGGCGTGTCCGGCGCGCTGCTGGACAAGCTGATCGAGACCTGCGTTGCGCTGGACAAGTGGTCGATTCACTCGTGGATCTTCCCGGAGAACACCGGCTCCGCGGGCCTGCACATCTCCCGCGGGTTTGAAAAGATCGGCACCTTCCACCACATGGCGAAGATGACGTACGGCGAGCGCGCCGGCGAGTGGCGCGACTCCGACATATACGAGCTGCTGCTGCCAAAGCCCGACGAAAAGTAGGTCCGAAGAACGCAGAAAAGGAGCCACCCTGGCGAGTGCCAGGGTGGCTCCTTTGTGTTGGTCAGTGGCTCTTCCTAGTCCACAGTTTCCTTCAGCGGATCCTCAGTGATCGGGATGAGCAGGAGGAAGGCGATGACGGCGAGCGGCACGATCATCAGGAAGACCGGGGTGAGGCCGTCGTTGTAGCTGGTCAGCACGACCTCGCGGATCGCGTCGGGCAGCTGCGCCACCTGGTGCGGCGTGAGGTTGCTGCTGCCGCCGCTGAACTGCTGGCCGATCGCCTGCGCCTGCTCGGGCGGCAGCTGTGCCATCGCCTCAGGCATGCGCTCCTCCATGTGGGTGCGCATGTTGTGGATGAACAGCGAGCCAACCAGGGAGGCGCCGATGGAGGAACCGAGCTGGCGGAAAAAGTTGTTCGTCGCCGTCGCGGTGCCGACCATGGCAACCGGGAAGGAGTTCTGCACGATCAGGACCAGCACCTGCATGACCAGGCCGAGGCCGAAGCCGAAGATGAACATGTAGATGCCCAGCATGACCAGCGAGGTCTCGACGGTGAGGCGGGAGAAGAGGAACATGCCGACGGCGGTGATGGCCATACCCACCAGCGGGTACATCTTGTAGCGGCCGGTGCGAGAGATGACAAAGCCGACGGTCATGCCGGTGCCCAGCATGCCCAGCACCATCGGAATCATCATGAGACCCGCGTTCGTCGGGGTCATCTCGTGCACCATCTGCAGGTAGGTGGGCAGGTAGGCGAGTGCGCCGACCATTGCCATCCCGAGCACCGTGCCGGCGGCGGTGGTGAGCGCCATGTTCCGGTTCTTGAACAGGCCCATCGGGATCATCGGGTTCTTCGCACGCAGCTCAACGAAGACGAATGCGACGATGGCAACCACGGCGATAGCGATCGTGGTCAGGATGGTCGTGCTGCCCCACTCGTACTGGGTACCGCCCCATGTGGTGGTGAGGATCAGGCTGGTGGTGCCGATAATCATCAGCACCATGCCGAGCCAGTCGGCGTTAAGCGGGCCCTCGGAACCCTTGCGCAGGCGAAGGACGGAGGCAGAAACCAGCATGGCCAGAATGCCGAGCGGGATGTTCATCCACAGGCCCCAGCGCCAGCCCGGGCCGTCGGTGAACCAGCCGCCCAGGACAGGGCCGAGCACGGAGGCGACGCCGAACATGGCGCCCATAACGCCCATGTACTTGCCGCGTTCGCGGGCGGGGACGACCTCGGCGATGATGGATTGCGAGTTCACCATCATGCCGCCGGCACCAAGGCCCTGCACGGCGCGGCCGATGATAAGCAGCGTCATGGTGTGCGCGAAGCCGCCCAGGGCGGAGCCGATGACGAAGAGGCCGATCGAGCCGACGTAAAACCACTTGCGTCCCAGGCCGTCGCCAAACTTGCCGTTGATCGGCATCGCGATGGTCATGGTGATGAGGAACGCGGAGATGACCCAGCTCATGTGGTCAACGCCGCCGAGTTCGCCGACGATGGTCGGCAGGGCGGTGGAGAAGATCATCTGGCCCATGGAGCTCATCAGCATGGTGAGCAGGAGGGCCGTGAAAATCAGTCCAATGTGTTGCTTTGCACCGCCTTCAACGACGGTGCTCCCGGTTGTTACGCCGGAGTTACCGGATTGTTCCATTTCAGTTCCTTTGTAAACTCAGTAAACATGGCGCCTGCGCGCAGCAGGTTGGCTTTCAGGGTGCCTTCCGGTCGTTCCGGAAGGTGGAGATAGCGGGAGACGGCGAAGAAGAAGATCTCCACAACTGCGTGAATTTCTTCCTCGACCGGTCCGTCGAGCTTTCGGTCTTGCGGATGTTGTGCAAAGTGCTTATCGACGGCACGCCACAATGCCTTCATCGCCTCCCTTTTGCGAACCATCGCGGCGCTCTCAAGCTCCACGTGCTGGTGGAGTAGCTTGCGCCGACGGGCGAGGTGCTCTTGGTCTGCGGCCTCGGGGTGCTCCTCGAGCGACTCGATGATGAGCGCGACAAGGTTGTCCGAGGGCGTTGACGCGATGGCCTCGAGTCCGTCTTCGGTGAGATCGAAGGGGAATGCTCCAAGGATTGCGTGGTCCTTGGAGTCCATGTAGTTGAAAAAGGTGCGCCGGGAGATGTCGGCGGCTTGGCAGATGTCCTCGACGGTCGTGTTGTCGATTCCGTGTGCCTCGACCAGGTCCATAGCCGCTTCAAAGATGCGCCGCCTGGTGCGCTGTCGCTTCACCTCCCACGCGTTTGCGGAAGACTGTGAATTTTGCACGGAGTGCAATCTTACACTCAGTGCAAAGTTTGGCAAATCGTCTGTTTATGCCCGGTCAAACCCGATTGAGAGGGTGCCGCCGGCGATCCGCTGGTCGTCCTCAAGGTAGGTGAGCTCGACGAGCCCGTTGTCGGGCACGGCAACCTCCCAGCGCGCGTCGGCGCCGTTCGCGGTCTCGCACTTGTCGGTGAGTGGGTGATGGTGGAGCGTGGCGTCGATAAGCGCACTGCACCCGCTGTTTGGGTAGGTGACGGTCGCCGTGCCGCCGCCGAACGAGGCGACGACCGGCCACGATAGCGTATTCGCACCATCGGTGGTCTCCGCGAGGCGGACGAAGGTGCCGGAGTAGGTGCCCGCCGGGGCGAGGTCCGGGCCGGGCGCGGACGGCTGCGCGGTGACGGTAACCGTGGCCGGGAGGGAATTGCTGTGCGGGTTGCTTGACCAGTACGCGGCGGCGAGCGCGACGCCGATGAGGGCGAGCGCGAGCGCGAAGACGCCGCCGGCGACCCACGGCTTGTTGGAGCCGCCCGCGTGGCGCAGCTCGGAAAAGGAATCAGGCATGTAAAAGTCCCCAGCTCGGTAGTGATACTGGGGACTTATCCTAACCGGCGGGGCCGATTAGTTGCGATCGGTGTTGGCCATCGAGAGCACGTCGAGGCGCTTGTCCAGCTCCTCTTCGGTGAGCTTCTCGCCATCGACGAAGCCGAGGTCGATCACGGCCTGGCGGATGGTGATGCCCTCCTTGATCGCGTGCTTGGCAACCTTCGCCGCGTTCTCGTAACCAATCGCCGAGTTCAGCGGGGTCACGATGGACGGGGAGGACTCGGCCAGGCCGCGCATGCGCTCGACGTCGGGCTCGATGCCGTCGACAAGCTTGGTGGCGAACTGGCGGGCCGTGTTGGCCAGCAGGCGCGAGGACTCGAGGACGTTGCGCGCCATCATCGGGATGAAGACGTTGAGCTCAAACTGGCCCTGGGTGCCGCCGAAGGCGATCGCGGCGTCGTTGCCGATGACCTGGGCGGAGACCTGGGTGGCGGTCTCGCACAGCACCGGGTTGACCTTGCCCGGCATGATGGAGGAGCCCGGCTGCAGGTCCGGGAGGTGGATCTCGCCGAAGCCGGCGAGCGGGCCGGAGCCCATCAGACGGATGTCATTAGCGATCTTGTAGAAAGATACGGCCACGGAGCGCATCGCACCGGAGAACTCGACGAGCGCATCGCGGTTCGCCTGGGCCTCGAAGTGGTTGGCCGCCTCGGACAGGGCGTCAACACCGGTGAGCTTCTTCAGCTCCTCGGTGACCTTGCCGCCGAACTCGGCCGGCGTGTTGATGCCGGTGCCGACGGCCGTGCCGCCGATGGCCAGCTCGCCGAGGCGCTCGACAGTGCCCTGGACGCGCTGGATGCCCAGCTCGATCTGGCGGGCGTAGCCGGAGAACTCCTGGCCCAGGGTCACCGGGGTGGCGTCCATGAGGTGGGTGCGGCCGGACTTGACGACCTCGTGCCACTCGTCAGCCTTTGCGGCCAGGGACTTCTGCAGGACCTCGAGGCCCGGAATCAGGTCCTGGACCGCGGCTTCCGTCGCCGCCACGTGGGTCGCGGTGGGGAAGGTGTCGTTGGAGGACTGGCCCATGTTGACGTCGTCGTTCGGGTGGACCTCAACGCCGTTCGCCTTCGCGATGGAGGCGATGACCTCGTTGGTATTCATGTTGGACGAGGTGCCGGAGCCGGTCTGGAACACGTCGATGGGGAACTGGTCGTTGTGCTTGCCGTCAGCGATCTCCTTCGCGGCGGCAATGATTGCGTCCGCCTTCTCGGCGTCCAGCTTGCCCAGGTCCTTGTTCACCTGCGCGCAGGCAGCCTTGAGCAGGCCGAGAGCGCGGATCTGCTGGTCTTCCAGGCCGCGGCCGGAGATGGGGAAGTTCTCTACGGCGCGCTGGGTCTGGGCGCGCCAGAGGGCGTCGACAGGCACCTTGACCTCGCCCATAGTGTCATGCTCGATGCGGTACTGCTGTTCTGCCATAACTAACGTCCTTTACTTACTTGCGTGGTTGGTCACAATATTCTTGAGCTCACGATTATGCCCCTTTTTCCCGCCGGGCGCGGTCGTCCCAGTTCGCGACCGCCCGATGTGGGGGAGGGGCGCTACTCGTGGGTGGGGTCCGAGTAGTCGACGACGGAGTACTGCTGCAGCTTGGCCAGCTTGTGCAGGGACTCCACGTAGCGGACCGTGCCGGACTTGGAGCGCATCACCAGGGAGCGGGTGGTGGCGCCGTTCTTGCGGTAGGACACGCCGCGCAGCATGTCGCCGTTGGTCACGCCGGTGGCGGCGAAGTAGCAGTTATCGGAGGTGACCAGCTCGTCGATGGTCAGAACGTGGTCGAGGTCGTGGCCCGCGGCGAGCACCTTCTCGCGCTCCTCCTCGGACTGCGGAGCCAGCATGCCCTGGATGTCGCCGCCGAGGCACTTCAGCGCGCACGCGGTGATGACGCCCTCCGGGGTGCCGCCGACGCCCATGGCCATGTCGATGGAGTTGGTGTCTTGCGCGGCGGCGATCGCACCTGCGACGTCGCCGTCCATGATGAAGCGGACTTTGGCGCCGGCGGCGCGGATTTCGTCGACAAGCTGCTTGTGGCGCGGTCGGTCCAGCACGACCACGGTGACCTCGTTCGGGCGCACGCCCTTTGCCTTCGCGACGGCCTGAACGTTGTCGGCGACAGACGCGGTGATGTCGATGTGGCCGGCGGCCTCCGGGCCGACCGCAATCTTGTTCATGTAGAACGCGTCCTTCGGGTTGTACATTGCCCCGCGATCCGCAGCGGCGATGACGGAAATAGCGTTCGGGCGGCCCTCCGCCATGAGACGGGTCCCGTCGACCGGGTCCACCGCCAGGTCGACGCGGGCGCCCTCGCCGTTGCCCACCTGCTCGCCGTTGAAGAGCATGGGGGCCTCGTCCTTCTCGCCCTCGCCGATGACGATGACGCCGTCCATGCTCACGGAGTTGATCATCTTGCGCATCGCGTCGACGGCCGCGCCGTCGCCCTCGTTCTTCTTCCCGCGGCCAACCCAGCGCCCCGAGGCCAGCGCTGCGGCCTCCGTGACGCGGACGAGCTCCATCGCGAGGTTGCGGTCGGGGAAGTACTCTGTGGACTTCGATTCAGACATCGAAATGTGGCCTCCTGGGCGTAAAAACATGCATCGAACATCAACGGGGGTGAACCGACACCACACCGCACCGTCTTATTGTCGCACTTTTGCGCCCGGTTTCGGCGCGGAATCCCACCAATTCGGGGGACGACGCACCCCAGCAGGGCGGATGCGTGGCCCGCGCGTCGGTGCGGCCGCGGCGGCTGACAAATTCGGGGGTGGACCACGCCGCGTGCCATACTGGCCTACGTGGCAAGTAACAGCAGCACCCGCATCTTTCAGGACGGACGAAACATCGCGCTCAACATGGTGCTGATCGTGGTGATCATGCTCGTGGCGGTCGGCGCGACCGGTCTGTGCACGTTCAACCCCGGCAAGCCGGAGCAGGGGCCGGTACAGGAGGTCGACGCGCGTACGTTCCTGGACATGGAGGCCCGCTCCGTGAATTTCCCGGTGGTCTACCCCGAGGCGCCGGCGGGCTGGGTGACCAACTCCGCCCGCCGCGCGATGATCGAACAGGCGCCCGCGCCGACCGTCGGCTGGGTCACGGCCGACGGGGGCTACCTCCAGCTGACGCAGACGGGCGCCCCGCTGGACAAGGCGGTGCGGGGGGCCGACCAGAAACCGCGCGAGCTGCAGCGCTCCGTTGACGTGGGCGGCACGGAAGCGCAGGTGTACACCTCTGCGTCCGACGACGTGCGCGACCTGTGGGCCGTCGACGCCGGGCAGTCGCGGTTCCTCGTGACCGGCGCCGGCACCGAGGAGGAGTTCCGCGCGCTGATTGAGGCGGCGCTCACCGCGGCACCGCTGCCGGCGCAGAGTTAGTTGGACGTGTCGCCGTCGTCGCCGTCCTCGGAGCGGGATTGGATGGCGGCTTCGACGCGCTGCGACGCTCCGTCGAGAAGCACCTCGCACCGCTTGGCAAGCGCCTCGCCGCGCTCCCAGTACTTGAGTGACTCGTCGAGGCTCATCTGGCCGAGCTCGAGAATTTTCACCGTCTCAATGAGCTCGTCGCGGGCCTGCTCGTAGCTGAGGTCCTGCGGGTCCGGGAACGCGTTCTCGCCGGCCTCGCCCGCGCCGAAAGTGTTGTCTGCCATAGTGTCTCCTTTAATCTGCTGGTGTGTTGGCCATCGAGGCCGCGGTAATAGAGCCGTCGCCCACGCGGATGCGCAGCTGCGCCCCGGGCGGTGCCTGTTCAATGCTGGTGACCACGTCCGGCCCGCTGCCGTCGCGGGGCAGGACCTGAACAATCGAGTACCCGCGCGCGAGTGTCGCGGAGGGGCCGAGCGCCGCAACCTGCGCGCGTAACGACGCCACGCCGCTGCGCTCCTGCTGCAGCAGGTACGTCACATCGCGGCGAATCTGCGTGCGAGCGCGCTCGAGCTCGTCGCGCCGCCTGGTGATGGGGGACATGGGGTCCGCGAGCGCGGGGCGACTCCGCACCGCAGCGAGGCTGTCCCGCTCGCGCCGCACCCAGCCGCGGAGCGCCGCCGCGGAGCGCTGGCGCGCCTCCGCGATAAGCGCGCGCTCCTGCGCCACGTCGGGCACGACGCGCTTGGCCGCATCGGTGGGCGTTGCCGCGCGCAGGTCCGCGACGTTATCCAGCACCGGCGTGTCCGGCTCGTGGCCGATCGCGGAAACCACCGGAGTGCGCGCGGCCGCGACCGCGCGCTGGAGCGCCTCCTCCGAAAAGGGCAGCAGGTCCTCCACCGAGCCGCCGCCGCGGGCGATGATGATCACGTCCACGTCCGGGTCGCGGTCGAGCTGCTCGAGTGCCTCGACAACGGCCGGCACCGCGAGTGCGCCTTGCACCGGGGTATTGATGGTGCGGAACTGCACTGCAGGCCAGCGCTGCTGCGCCACGGACTGCACGTCGCGCTCCGCGGCCGAGCCCTTGCCGGTGATCAGCCCGATCGTGGTGGGCAGGTACGGCAGCCGCTGCTTCCGGGCCGGGTCGAACAGCCCCTCCGCGGCAAGCTGCTTGCGCAGCTGCTCGATGCGCGCGAGCAGCTCACCCTCACCGACGTGGCGAATCTCCGTGACCCACATAGAAAACGTGCCGCGCCCGGCGTAGAACGCGGGCTTGCCGCGCACGACAACGCGGTCGCCTTCCTTCAGCGGGGTCGGCATGTCGCGCAACATGCCCGAGTTGACGGTGAGCTGTACGCTGACCTGTTCCTGCGTGTCGCGCAGCACCAGGTAGGACAGCTTCCAGGTTGGCTTCGCGTTGATCTGGGCCAGCTGCCCCTCAACCCACAGCCACCCGAGCCGCTCGATCCACCCCTTCACGGTGGTGTTGAGCTTGGAGACTGACCATGGCGCCTCGGGCGTGGTCTTCTCTTTCGCGGTTTCTGCCACCTTTTCTCCTTTCTTCCAAAGCCGAACTTACACAGCGCACTCGCACGGCACACGGGCAGAGCGCTTCTCGACGCCACCGCCGCCACGTACGCAGCGCCCCGGGCCGTGCGAAGCCGCCTATTCTTTTAGACGCAGATTGGGTACTGTCGGTTCCATGACTGATCAGGGTAAAAAAGTTCTTCTTGCTGCGCCTCGCGGCTACTGCGCCGGGGTGGATCGCGCGGTAGAGACGGTGGAGAAGGCGCTGGAAAAGTACGGCGCGCCCGTCTACGTGCGCAAACAGATCGTGCACAACAAGTACGTTGTGGAGACCCTTGAGCAGCGCGGCGTAATTTTTGTTGATGAGACCGACGAGGTGCCGGAGGGCGCACACCTTGTCTTTTCCGCGCACGGGATTTCGCCGGCGGTGCGTGAGTCCGCCGCGAACCTGAACCTGCGCACGCTTGACGCGTCGTGCCCGCTGGTGACCAAGGTGCACAACGAGGCGAAGCGCTTCGCCCGCGACGGCTTCCACATCCTGCTCGTCGGCCACGAGGGCCACGAGGAGGTCGAGGGCACCGCGGGTGAGGCACCGGAGGTGACGCACCTGGTCGACGGTGTCGAGGGAGTGGAGAGCCTGCCGGAGTCGCTGCAGGACCAGAAGCTGGTGTGGCTCTCCCAGACCACGCTGTCCGTGGACGAGACGATGGAGATCGTGACCAAACTCAAGGAGCGCTTCCCGCACCTGCAGGACCCGCCGAGCGATGACATTTGCTACGCCACCCAAAACCGGCAGGCTGCGGTGAAGAAGATCGCGGCGGACTCCGACCTGGTCGTGGTCGTCGGCTCGCAGAACTCGTCGAATTCGAAGCGCCTGGTCGAGGTGGCGCTGGAGGCCGGTGCGAAGGACTCGCACCTGGTGGATTACGCCTCGCAGATTGACGAGGCGTGGCTCGAGGGCGTGAACACCGTCGGCGTCACGTCCGGTGCGTCCGTCCCCGAGATCCTGGTGGGCCAGGTCGTGGATTTCCTCGCGGAGCGCGGCTACACCGACGTCGAAGAGGTCACCACCACGGTGGAAACCATTACGTTCGCGCTGCCCCGCGATCTGCGTGCGCGGCGCACGAAGGAAAATACCGCGGGCTAGACGCTAGTCGTAGAGGTTGTCGTTCAACCCGCCCCGCGTTCGCTGCGGGCGCGGGTTTTTCTCGCGCTCGGTCTTCGCGCGGTTGAGCAGCTCCTGCACGGACACACTCGAGGTGCGCTCGCGCGCGCGGCGGCTCTGCACGGAGGTGCGCTGGTTGCTCTCTGCGACGCGGTGGCGTTCCGCACTCTCGGAGCGGGCGCGCGCACGGTTTTGCCGCTCGACCAATTTGTAGCGGACCACCGCGATGATGATTGCGCCGATGGTGATGGTGATCAGCGCGGGAAACACTTCCGTGAGCGGGTAAAACACCGTGAGTAGTGCGGCGCGCGAGGAGGTGCCTCCGTTGGCGATCTGGCTGCGCGAGAGCACGTACCCCGTAGCCAACACGGCGATGACAAACATGATCGGCGCGGACGCGACGGTGAGGAAGAGCCCCTTCGGCTCGACGACGGTGGTGACCAGGATGACCCCGACGGCAAAGCAGGCCAGCAACGGCCAACCGATTTGGCCGATCATGGTGCACAGCAGTGCTCCGGTCACGAGGGCTGCGAACTGGATGCCAATGGCAGAGCCTGTCGGCAGGCCCTGGAAGGGTGCAGACGGGGCGTTGGTATTCCGGATCACGTGAGACACGGTGACACAGTTTACCCGGCAGCGTGCCGCGGACGCGATGTGGCAGGCGTGAGCGGCGCGGCGTGTGCGCGGCCCGTGGGCACCTCCATATCCTCCAGCCGCCGGGCGGTCACCATGACGCGCGAGTCCATCGACGCCAGCGTGGCGTTGTATGCTTCCACGGCCTTGTCCAGCGAGGCGCCCACTTTGTTGTAGTGCTCGCCCATCACGCGCAGGCGAGTGTGCAGCTCCGCGCCGAGCCGCTGGATCTCCTTCGCCTTTTCATTGACCGAGTCCTGCCGCCAGCCGAGCGCTACCGTGCGCAGCAGCGCGAACAGGGTGGTGGGGGTGGCGATGACCACGTCGCGCGCAAGCGCGTAGTCGAGGAGCTCCGGGTCGATGGTCAAGCCTGCGTCGAGGAACGGGTCCGCGGGCACGAACATGACCACAAACTCCGGAGTGGGTTGGAACGCCTGGATATAGGACTTGGATGAGAGCGTGTCCACGTGGCGGCGCAGCAAGTGCGCGTGCCGGCGCATGTATGCCTGCTTCTCCTCCGGGTCCTCCGTGTTCAGTGCGTCTAGGTACGAGGAGAACGGCACCTTCGCGTCCACCACGACGTTGCGGTCCTGCGAGAGCCGGATCACCATGTCGGGGCGGACGCCTGGGGTGTCGATGCCGCCGCGCAGGTGCGCCTGCACGTCAAAGTCGACGTGCTCCACCATCCCGCCGAGCTCGACGACGCGCTGGAGCTGGATCTCGCCCCACCGCCCGCGCGTTTGCGGGCTGCGCAGGGCGTTAATGAGCTGATCGGTGCGGTCGCCCAGCCGGGCAGAGGTCCGTCCGATCGCCTGGACCTGGCTGGCCAGCGCGTTGCGGCCGACGGCCTGGTCCTTGTCCAGCTCGTCCAGCTGATCCTGGAGCTGCGTGAGTGCACGGGCGACGGGCGCCAGGTCCGCCGGCGGGGCGGGCGTGGGGGTGTTGCGCCTGAGCCAGCTCATGCCAGTGAACAGTCCCGCGATGAAGCCGAGGAGGAGGCCCGTGGACAGGATGAGAAATGCGGTGGCGGTAGACATGCGCCCGAGTTAACCACACGCACCGAACACCTAATCCTTGGTTTCGCCCTCCGGGTCGGAATTTCCGAACATTTTGGCGAATCGGGAGTTTTCGTGGGCGTCGATAAGCTTCTTCCAGCTCGACGACCCCTGGGGCTCGTCCGCCTCGGGCTCCTCGATGACCGGCGGGGCGGTCCACTGGCGCTCCTTGCGCCACTCCGCGCGCTCGTGGACGGACTCCTTCTCTTCGATCTCGGCGATGGTGCGGCCTTCCTCGGTGACAAAATCGAGCTCGGCTGCGAACTTCTCGCCGGAGTGAATGCGCAGGATGTCCAGGACGTAGCGGTAGCACACCGCGATCATCGCGGCCGCGGGCACGGCGAGGAAGCCGCCGATGAGGCCGAACAGGCCGCCACCGACGGTGACGGAGACCAGGACGATGACCGGGTGCAGGTTCATAGCGCGCGACTGCAGCATGGGGGAGAGGATGTTGCCCTCGAGCTGCTGGACCGCGCAGACGATGGCTAGGACGATGAGAGCCTCGGTGAACCCCAGGGAGACGAGGGCGACGAGGACGGCGAGGGCGCCTGCGGTGACGGCGCCGATGATCGGGATGAAGCCGGCGATGAAGGTGATGACGGCCAGTGTGAACGCCATCGGTACGCCGACGATGGCGATGCCGAGGCCGATAAAGACGGAGTCGACGAGCGAGACGATGGCCTGCGCGACGATGAAACCGCTCAGCGTCTTCCAGGCGCGCGTGAGTAGCTCGGTGGCGTGGAGGCCGGTACGGCCGCCCGTGGCGGAGCGTACCCACGGCAGGAAGCGGTGCCCGTCCTTGAGAAAGAAGAAGGTCAGCACAAGGAGGACCATGAGCGAGACCATGAGGCTCGCCGCGGTGCCCAGGCCGGAGAAGACGCCGCCGGCGATCGCGCCCGCCTGGTTTTGCATCCACTGGGCGACCTCGTTGATCGCCTGGCTGAGGTCGTCGGGGTCCATGTTGAGCGGCGGACCCTGCAGCCACAGCTGCATGCGCTGGATGCCTTCGAGGGCTTGCAGGTAGAGGACACGGGAATGCGAGACGATGTCCGGGGCGATGAGCAGGGCAATTGCGCTGAGCAGGCCGAAAAAGCCCAGCAGGGTGATCGTCGCGGCGAGGCCGGACGGCAGGCCCGCGTTGCGCATCCACGACGCGATGGGGGCCAAGACCGTACAGATGATCAGCGCCAGCACGATCGGCAGGACGCCGGCCCAGAATGCGCCGATGAGGTTGCCCAACGCGAACAGGAACACGGCGATGATGAGCAGGCGCAGCGTCAACATCGCGGCGCCCTTGACCCACGAGTTGATGACCACGCCGCGGTCCACGCGATCCTCCCGTTCGACCGCAGCGGTGTCCTGGGGGTCGGTGACGGTTTCGGTGTTTGCCTTGCTGCTACTCACCCGCACTATTGTGCCCCACTCGCATCCAAAGCGCTCGCACCCCCTGCGTGTCGGGGGAGGAGGCGAAGTGGGCTAGGATAGGCCGACGTGAGCCTTACACTTGGAATCGTCGGACTGCCCAACGTTGGTAAGTCAACCCTCTTCAACGCCCTGACGCGCAACGAGGTGCTTGCTGCCAACTACCCGTTTGCCACCATCGAGCCCAACGTGGGTCTGGTGGAGCTGCCGGACCCGCGCCTGGACCGCCTGGCCGAGATCTTTGAATCTGAGCGGATCCTGCCCGCGACCGTGTCCTTCGTGGACATCGCCGGCATTGTGAAGGGTGCCTCCGAGGGCGAGGGGATGGGCAACGCCTTCTTGGCCAACATCCGCGAGGCGGACGCGATCTGCCAGGTGGTCAGGGCGTTTAGCGACGACAACGTGATCCACGTCGACGGCAAGATCGACCCCGCGAGCGACATTGCCGTGATCAACACCGAGCTGATCCTCGCTGACCTGCAAACCATTGAGAAGGCCCTGCCGCGCCTGGAAAAGGACGGCCGCAAGGACAAGGACATCGCCGCGCAGGCCGAGGAGACGAAGAAGGCCCAGGCCGTGCTCGAAAGCGACCGCACGCTGTTCGCCGCCTCCAAGACCGGCGATATTGACCTCTCCCTGCTGCACCACCTCCACCTGATGACGGCCAAGCCGTTCCTCTACGTGTTCAACTCCGACGAAGACGTGCTGACCGACAACGCCCGTAAGCAGGAGCTGCGCGACGTCGTTGCCCCCGCCGACGCAGTCTTCCTCGACGCCCAGACAGAGACCGAGCTTTTGGAGCTTGACGACGAAGACGCGTCCGAACTCCTCGCCGCCGTCGGCCAGGACGAGCCGGGCCTGCAGACGCTGGCGAAGGCCGGCTTTGACACCCTGGGCCTGCAGACCTACCTGACCGCCGGCCCGAAGGAGGCGCGCGCCTGGACCATCCACAAGGGCGACACCGCCCCGCAGGCGGCCGGCGTGATCCACTCTGACTTTGAGAAGGGCTTCATCAAGGCCGAGATCGTCGCCTTCGAGGACCTGGATGAGCTTGGTTCCATGGCAGAGGCACGTGCCCACGGCAAGGTGCGCCAGGAGGGCAAGGATTACGTCATGGTCGACGGCGACGTCGTGGAGTTTCGTTTCAATGTAACCTGAGGCGCGCTAGTGTTAGCGGCATGACAACACGTGCTGCTATTTACCTCCGTATCTCGCTCGATGCTGCCATGGACGGCCTCGCCATCGACCGGCAGCGCCAGGACTGCGAAGCCCTTGCCGAGCAACGCGGCTGGGACGTCGTGCATACCTACGTCGATCAGTCGATCTCCGCGTCGAAGAAGGACGTGGACCGCCCCGACTACGACGCGATGGTGGCGTCCTTTGAGCGCGGCGAGATCGACGCGATCATTTGCTGGGACCTCGACCGCCTCACACGGCAGCCCTGGCAGCTCGAAGAGTGGATCGACAGGGCAGAGGAGCAGGGGCTGAAACTCGTCACTGCGAACGGTGATGCTGACCTTGCCACCGACGGCGGCAGAATGTACGCGCGCATCAAAGCAGCCGTGGCACGCGGCGAGATCGAGCGAAAGAGCATGCGCCAGTCTCGTGCGCAACAGCAACGCGCCGAGCAGGGCCGCTGGTACTCCGGCGGTGTGCGCCCTATCGGCTACACCTCCACCGGCGAGATCATTCCATCCGAAGCCGCCGCCGTGCTCGGTATGTTCCGCGCTGTCGAGAGGGGCAACTCCATGCGCGACATTGCGCGCGCCTTATCTGGGGTCGATCAACCGGGCTTGCCGGATATCCCGACCACGCCGCGCCATATGTACACCGTGGTCACAGAGCGCAACGCTCGACGCCGCGCTGAAGGCCAGGAAGAAAAGCCGGTTCCCGACGCGCAGCCGTGGGCCTACACGTCGTTGCACTCGATCCTGCGCAACCCCGTGTATGCGGGTTACTCCACTTATAAGAAGGCCAAGCGCAAAGGCGTGAAGAACAAATACCGCCGTGTCACGCATATCGTCCGCGACCCCGATACCGGCGAGCCGGTGAAAGGGCAGTGGGAGCCGATCGTCACACCAGATCTGTGGTGGCGCGTGCAGAACGTGCTCGACGATCCCGACCGGCTGACCAACAAGGAGCGCCGGAACACTCGCCGCCATCTCGGCTCGGGTCTGTATGTCTGCGACGAGTGTGGCAACCCCGTGCGCACACATGCCGACCGCTACCGCTGCGCCGCCTGTGGATTAGTGCGCACACATAGCGTCGATGATTTTGTGCTCGCCGTGATCCGCGCCCGCCTTGGCCGTGACGACCTGGCGGACCTGCTGCCGACTGTGGACGACGACGAGGTCAACGCCATCGACGACGAACTCGCTGAGCTTCGCGCAAAGCTCGCCCGCGTCCAGGCTGACTACGATGAGGAGCTTATCGAGGCCCGTGACCTCAAGCGCGCGCGAAACCGTTATGAGCCGCAGATCGAGAAACTCGAAACGCGCCGTGCCCGTCTTGCTGGCGCATCGGCGCTGCTCGACACAACCGGCTACGCCTCGCCCGTGGATGCCTTCGACAACGCAGAGCTTGCCGTGCAGCGCCGAGTCATCAATACCCTGTGCCAGGTGCGCCTGCGCCGTGGCGTGCGCGGCACCAAGACCTTTAACCCTGAATCGGTGCAGATCGTGTGGAACTAGGTTGCAGTGTGTGACACGTCAACAATCGCGCGCATGCGCTGCGGCGCGCAAAGCTCTTACGAAGGAACGCCACGGGAGCCGGCAGTTCGGGGGAGATCTGCCTTCGTGTATCGGGGGCGACACTGCTCAACCGTGGCGTTCGCAGGAAGTATGACACGGCTCTTGTTACCCCAGAGGTCGTAGGTTCGAATCCTGCCCCCGCTACCAACTTCCAAGCCCCTACCAGGAGAAACACTGGTAGGGGCTTTAGTTATTTCTCTTAAGGCGCACGTCCTGGGACTCAAATCGGGACTTTAGCGATGGCATTTTGTCACTTAAGCCGGTTTGGAAGTGATGGGGTTAAGTGACAATTTTCGATTTTGTGACCTTGGATGACTGTGTCGTTTTGAGGAGTCGTCTGCACGGATTTCAGAAGTCCTCTGTACTATCGCCATCCACTCCGGAGAGGCCGCGGGCGTTCGTCCACTTCATCTGGAACGCGATTCGACAGAGCGCATTCAATACGATGGTCTTTTTCTCCCTGCGAAGGATGGGGGCAGTTTAGGGTACCAGGGTGTTGACCAGATCGAGGAATTCCTCAGCGTAGGCAATTTGCTTGCGTAGCTTTTCGTAGCGGGTGCGCGTCTCCTCACGAATGTCGGCAAGGGTGGCCTTGGCATTACTCCGTGCCTGCTGTGCGGTATCACTGTCCTGCCCGCCATCTGAACTATGAAGAATCTCCGCAGCTTCCAGGAATTCCCGCATCTGATCCAGAGTAAACCCCAGCGGTTTCATCCGTCGCACCAGCAAAACACGACGTACATCAGCCTCACTATAAAGCCTGAACCCACCAGGGCTACGCCCCGATGGGGTAATCAGGCCGACGTTGTCATAATAACGCAAGGTGGGAATCGACAACCCCGTCTGGTCAACGACCTCGCCGATCTTGAAATTACTGTTTTGCATTGCCTGTTCTCCTTCACGGTGATGTTGCCCACGGGTTCCTGTGCCTGGGTTGGCGGTTGAGTAAAACTCCCGCTACCATGACCACCATCACCAAACCTAAAGTTACTAGAGGGTTGGATTCCTTTCGGGCGTTCGCCCAGTTACCTATCCCCTCAAAGATTGGACATCTATGACTGAAACTAGCACGGCGGCCCCCCGCCCCCTCCTGAGTCCAGACGGCGCTGATGCCCCTACCGGGATCATCGCATCCTTCCGTTACGCATTTTCTTCCCCCGCCCGTATCCGTATAGAGATTCTGGCCGGACTGGCGGTATCCCTGGCGCTGATCCCTGAGGCCATTGCCTTTTCCATCCTTGCCGGTGTTGACCCAGCCATGGGTCTGTTTTCCTCGGTAGTCATGGCCATTGCGATCGCCTTTACCGGTGGCCGCCCGGCAATGATCACCGGCGCCACCGGGGCTATTGCCCTAGTCATTGCTCCTGTGGCGCGTGGTTACGGGATGGATTATTTCATCGCCACCGTCCTGTTGGGCGGTGTCCTACAAATCGTGCTCGGCGCCCTCGGTGTGGCGAAACTTCAGCGTTTTATCCCCCGATCGGTGATGCTGGGTTTCGTCAATGCACTGGGCATTATGATTTTCACCGCCCAACTCGAACACCTCATTGATGTGCCTTGGATAGTCTACCCACTCGTCGGCTTGGGTGTGGTGATCATGATTTTCTTCCCCAAGCTCACCAGTGTGATCCCCGCCCCGCTGGTCACGATTATCGTGCTCACCGGTTTGGTCATTGCCGCCGGTTTGACTGTCCCGACGGTCTCGGACATGGGCAAGATGCCGGAGACCTTACCGTCCCTGTTTATTCCGAACGTGCCGTGGACGTTGGAGACCCTGCAGATCATCGCGCCTTATGCCCTGGCCATGGCCGTGGTCGGTCTCATGGAATCGTTGATGACCGCCAAGCTCGTCGATGACATCACCGACACTCATTCCGATAAAACTCGTGAATCCTGGGGACAGGGGGTGGCTAATATTGCCTCCGGTTTCTTCGGCGGCATGGGTGGCTGCGCGATGATCGGTCAAACCATGATCAACGTCCGCGAATCCGGGGCACGTACCCGCCTATCCACCCTGTTAGCCGGTGTGTTCCTGCTGGTCCTGGTCCTGGCACTGGGCGACATCGTTGGCATGATCCCGATGGCTGCGCTGGTGGCAATCATGATCATGGTCTCGGTCGGCACCATCGACTGGCACTCGGTGCATCCACGCACCCTTAAACTCATGCCGGTCTCTGAGACCATTGTTATGGCCGTGACGATTATTGCCACCCTAGCCACCAGCAACCTGGCCATTGGTGTGGTGTTGGGTGTGGTCACCGCGATGATCATGTTCGCCCGTCGGATGGCACATATCGCTTCCATTGAAAAGGTCTCCGAGATCGACGGCGACGGCGATGGAGAGATTGATACTCGTACCTACCGGGTGCATGGCCAGTTGTTTTGGGCATCAAGCAATGACCTGGTTTATCGCTTTGATTACACCGATTCTGCCCGTCATATCACTATTGATCTCACTGAGGCGGAGATCTGGGATGCCTCCACGGTCGCGACCTTTGACGCGATTACGCAGAAGTTCCAGGACAGAGGCAAAACCGTGTCCATTATCGGGCTCGACGGTCCCAGTCAGGACCGGCTGAACCGCCTGTCTGGCCGGCTTGGCACCGGCCACTAACATCCCCCGACTCGAGCACATCGACTTGGCGCCCCAACTTATAACCGGGGCGCCAGTTTATTGGTGCTGTTGCAAAGTTGGGGCATAGGAAGAGCATAAAAGAAGCGTAGCGGTTAACCGCTACGCTGTGTTGTGGGGATTTTTACTTTTTACGGTGCACGTGTTCTAGTTAGTGGTTCGTTTCTTTCCTCGGGTGATTGCGACGGTATTCCTCGACTAAGTGAGCAATACCCGGCGCAGCCTGGGACAACATCCAGGTCATAAGCGCTATAAGAACCCCTATGACGATAAGTGTTAACGCCAACCAGCCCAGTGTTGGGCCGATGCCGTTGGCCTCCTGGACGTGACCCCACAAGGCAGACACGCCGTCGGGTATGCCGAGCATACTTAGCAGCCCGTTCCCCAAGGCTCCGACAGCAACGAGTGCGATAGCAACGAAGAGAACACTGGCTGCAATCCACGAGGCAGACATGCAGGCCTTAATAAAGTTCGTGTTCGACTTTTCCATATCGTCGTTATACTGCTTGCGTTCTGCGCGTATCTCCTCCAGCAGCTTTTCGTTGGACTCCTTCTCCTGGAGCAGAGCGCTGTGAGCCTTCTTAGAGGCTTCTGCTGCCTCGTGCAGGCTCTTAGGCTCTTTCGACATTGCCTCAGATACAGCTACTTCTACCAGCGGTTCCAGGCTAGAAGTCAGGCTCGAAGTCATCTGAGCGTTCAGGCTCTGGCTGCGACCCGGACCACATCTACTCAGACACCATCTCCGGCACCAACTGGCAACGGCCTGGTCTTGATGACGCGCTGGCGTACATGCGCCCCGACGACACGCTCGTTGTCACGCGCTTGGACAGGCTCGGCCGCAGCCTCGCGGACACCGTGAACACCATCGCTGACCTCGCCGAGCGTGACATCAACGTCAAGGTGTTGGAGCCAGCGCTGGACACGTCGAAGCCCACCGACAAGGTGGTTATCAACGTCATGGCAAGTCTTGCCGAGTGGGAGCGTGACCTGCTTGTCCAGCGCACCCGTGAGGGCGTGGCGCACGCCCGCGCACAGGGCAGGGTCGCCGGCCCCAAGCCGAAGCTCAGCGCTGAGCAGGCGCAGATGGCCAAGGAGCTTATCGACGGCGGCAAGTCCGTCAGCGCTGTAGCGCGCACCTTTAACGTCTCGCGGCCGACGATCTATCGCGCTCTCAAGCGCATCGAAGCCGACGCTTAAGCACAGGCTGCGTCGCTAGCGCTCGCACCCGGCGAGAAGGCATCAGGCTGCGCTAGCGACGCTCGGCACACATGAGTGCTGCACTGCTGGGATACGCCTGCGACCGGCAGAGCCGGGCCGAATACGGGATTGACCACATACACCCCGTATTCGTGCAAAGGAGCACTGCCATGTCCACCCATTCTCACACGCTTGCATCCCACGGCGAGATCCTCGCGAACCTCCCCGGCATCCTCGGGTTCTACCCGAACAACTCGCTGATCCTCGCGTTCTTCGTCGACGACGAGGGCGTCGACACCGTCCGCCTCGGCCCGGTCGCACGGTTCGACCTGGACGAAGCAGTGGAGAAGCTCACCGAGAGCCGCGAGCGGTTCGCAGCGTGGGTCCACCACCTCGAACTCGACGCTGTTATCGCGTACATGATCAGCGATGACATTGCGCAGCCGGTCTTCGACGAGACGGCCACGTACCTCACCAGCGGGGCCTCGCCGCTACCGCCGCTGCTCGGGGTGGTGCAGGTGCCCGAGATCGTCACTGGGGCTGCTTGGTGGTCTGTGTACCAGCATCCGCTCATCGACGAGCCGCGCCACGGTGTTGTCGGCGAGGTCGCCGCATCAGCGGCGCTGCAGCAGATGCTAGAGCACACCGGCGAGCTGCCGGAGCCGAGCAAAGACGACATCGAGGCACGGTTGAACAGCACTGACCACGGCATCGACGCTGCCGAGCACGCCGACATCATCGAAGACGCGCTGGCGTATATCCCGCCCATGTTCGCAGACGTGCTGCAGCGTGAGTATGAGCAGGCGGCGGCAGGGATCACCCAGCCGAGCGCTCGCGCTGTTCGGTCTGCGCTGAAATGCTTCACCACGCCGCGCTTGCGGGACACGCTGCTTGCCGCACTGCTCGATGACCCGCAGGCGGGCCTTGCGTTCATAGAGAAGGTTATGCGCGCTGTCCCGACCAGCTGGCCAGGCATGCGCTCGCAGCTCACCGCCACTGTTGCCGTGCTCGCTCACGCCACAGGCCAGCCGGGGCTAGCTGGCGTGGCTGCGCAGCGAGCCACCGAGATCGGGCCAGACGAGAACTTCCCGTCGCTGGTGGCGAAGCTGACCGATATCGGCCAGGGCGAGCGGATGGTCGAGCTTGTCCGCGAGGGCGCTGAGAAGACCCGCACGATCTTGTTTGCCGAGTAGCACCACACACCCCGTTGTAGCAATGCAACGGGGTTTCTTTTTCTCGCGGGGCCTTGGCTTGCGACGACAGACACCGCAACGAGGCAGGGGAGTGACCTTTAGACAGCAGAGCTGTCTCCAACAGACGGATTGACCATCAATCCGAACAAGGAGGCACGTGATGCGCGACATCACCCACACCGACCTGGAACTGCTCTACCAGCTCGCCGACGGCATCGACGGCGAGGACGCCGATCCGGGCGCAGCACAAGAACTGCGCGACCTAGAGGCGGCAGGCACACCGCTGCCCTGGGCAGTGTTGTAACGACAGCGCAACCGCCCCGCAGCAGCAAAGCAGCTGCTTAAGTACCCAAATTGCACGGCAAATCACACCCACTCACGTAAGGAGAACCAACATGTCCAACCCCTTCAACAACGGCACCATCGTCGGCAACGCAGCTCGCGCACCCAAGCTGTTCGAGCACGCAAACGGCGGCGCGACGGTGAAGCTCAGCGTCTATGCGCGCAACACCTTCAAGAACAAGTCCACCGGCAAGGTGGAAAGCGAGATCGTGGAGCTGACCGGCTACGTCCAGGACGCCGCGAACCCCGGTGTGTTCGGCTGCATCGGCTCCGGCGATCGCGTTGCGGTGAGCTACTCGCTCAAGACCGACGTCTACACCGACAAGGACGGTGTGAAGCAGTACCCGCTGGTGGCGCGCATCGACACGGTGCAGCTGATCGATTCCAAGAAGGAGTCCGCTGCTCGCGCTGCCCGTCGCGGAGGCGAGGCGGCGACCGCCGCCCTGGCTGGCGCTGAGGGCGAAGAAGTACCGTTCTAACTACGAAACCCCGCAGGGAAACGACCTGGGGTTTTGTGAAGCGATTTCAAACGCATCTAGTGGCGCCATTTATGGTTGGGGGCATGGGCGCAGGAAAAAGTGATTTCGACGTTGTAGGTGACCGTGCGGACGATCCGGAAGAGATGGTGCGCCTGCGGTTCGATGTCGCTTACGACGGCACGGACTTCCACGGTTGGGCGCGCCAGAAACCTGCCGGTGGGGAAGAGCTCCGCACGGTGCAGGGCGTGCTGGAGGACGCGCTGAGCCTGATCCTGCGCTACCCGGTGGAGCTGACGGTGGCCGGCCGGACGGACGCGGGAGTCCACGCCGCCGGGCAGGTGGCGCATGCGGATATTCCGGTGTCGTCACTGGACCAGAGGTCGATTGAGGGGGATCCGGGGAGGTTGGTGCGTCGATTAGCGAAATTGCTTGATCCCGACGTGCGCGTTTCGGCAGTGTCCGCCGCGCCCGACGGCTTCGACGCGCGTTTCTCGGCGTTGACGCGCACCTACCGCTACCGGGTGACCACCGCGGACGGCGGCGCGCTGCCCCTGCGCGTGAGGGACACCGCGGTGTGGCCGAAGAAGGTGGACCTGGACGCGGCGCAAGAATTCGCGAATGCCGTGGTCGGGCTGCACGACTTCGCGGCGTTCTGCAAAGCGCGGCCGCACGCCACCACGATCCGGGAGGTCCGCTCGTTCGAGTGGCGCGACGTGTCCACCGGTGAGGAACCCGAGCTCTACGAGGCGGTCATCGTCGCCGACGCGTTCTGCTGGCACATGGTCCGCGCGCTGGTGGCCACGTGTCTCGACGTCGGCTCCGGCAAGCGCGACGGTGAGTGGGCCGCGGCTTTGCTGGGGGAGAAGGAACGCTCTGCCGCGGTGAGTTTGGCACCCGCAAATGGGTTGACCCTCCTCGGCGTCGACTACCCGGCAGATAACGAACTCGCAGCTCGCGCTGCAGTGACGCGCGACCGGCGCGACGCTTCGGAGGTGCACTCCGAGTCTTCCCGGGCGACGGAATAGACTGCTTGGGCAGGAATTGTCCGAACGAGTCGCCCCCGGGAGGTAGCGCATGGATGCAGTCGGTGCCGTGTGGTTGGCCATCGCTGTATTCACATTGCCGGGGCTGATATTCGCGTGGGTCGCGGGCGCGAAACTGCCCGCTGCGGCCGCGTCGTCGCTGCCCGCGACCTTCGGCATCGTCGGGTTGGGCAGCTGGATGTACGGCGCGATGGGAATCCGCTTCGGGTGGCCGTCGTTCATCGTTTTCTTAGTGCTCATGCTGTGTCTGGCGGCCGGGTGGCGCTACGCGTTCGCGCGGCGGGCGAGAAAACGCGCGGCGAAGAATTGGGTGCGTGCCCTGTGGCCGGGCGACTGGCGGCGCGGCAGTATCGCCGACCCGTCGTGGGTGCTGCCCGGCGCCGGCGTCGTGGCTGGCGCGTGGATGCTGATCGCCAAGCAGCTCGAACTCCAGTCGAAGGTGCCCGGCCAGCTGGACAATATTGTCCAGGGTTGGGACATCCAGTGGCACGTCAATGCGGTGCGCTTCATCATGGAGGAAGGCATTGCCTCGCCCACGCGGATGGGCGAGCTGCAGAACCCCGAAACGCACATCGATCTTTTCTATCCTTCCGCTTTCCACGCGGCGACGGCGCTGTTTGCCAGCGCGGGCGACCTCGCCCCCGTGGAAGCCGTGAACCTCGCGTCGATCGTGCTGCCGAGTCTCGCCCTGACCGCCGGCGCCGCTGGTCTGGCGTGGGCGATGGCGCGCGGCCGCGGCATGGTCGCGCAGATCGCCGCGGGACTGGCCGCCATCGCGGTGTACGCCTCGCCGGTGCTGGTGTGGATCCCGGATTTCGTGGGCATGCGCCCCTACATCGTGGCGATCGGACTGTCCGGCATCGTCATCGCGTTGTTCCACCAGGTGCCGCGCTACCGCGCGCTGGCCCTGCCGACGCTGTTCGCGTTCTTAGGCATGATGCAGGTCCACCCGTCCGCGGTGCTCGTCGTGGTGCTCGCCGTGCTGCTGTACTGGCTGACCTACCTGGTGTGGCGCCCGGACCGCTCGCGTGTTAGCGATGTCCTGTGGCTGGCCATTCCGGCGCTCGGCGCGACGGTGGCGTTCCTCCCGCAGCTCATCGCCGGCCAGACTCAGGCCGAAGAGGTGAACACCTGGGACGCCAGCGAGAATGTCACTTCAGGGGAGGCCTGGGAGAAGGCGTTCAAGATGAGCACCCGCCACGTGGGCGAGTTCTTCCCCGACTTCGACCCGACCATCCTGCTGTGGCTCGCCGGCTTCGGCGCGATCGCCATGGTGGTCTGGCGCGGGCAGGTGTGGGCGCCCGTCTTCTACGGGCTCATGACGGCCAGCGCGGCGCATGCGCTGCACCCGTTCGACGGACTGTGGGAACCGCTTTTGACCCTGCTCGGGTCCCCGCACTACAACTCCGCGCACCGCATCATCACGGTCGTGGCGCTGACCGTCATCGCCGGTGCCGCTGTCGGCGCCGCGATGATCATCCGCGTGTTCACGCTCGCTCCCGTCGCTGCCCGCTACGGCACCCGCCCGTGGGTGTGGGGCACGTCGATTGCCTCCGCTATCCTCGCGGTTCTCGTCGGGTGGGGCACCGGCGCCTGGGCGTCCACCGTCGCCGTCGACGGCGCGAAGATGTCCTTCGACGCCTCCCGCCTCAACGACCGCATGGTCGACGACGACCAGCTCACGGCCTACGCCTGGCTCGCCTCCCGCCCGGAGGCTCACGAGGGCTTAGTCATGGGCGAATCCACCGACGGGTATTCCTGGGCCTACGCCATCGACGGCGTGCCCACAGTCGCCCGCCACTACCTGTGGCCCAACGGCGGCCTGGGCGTCGACTCGAACCTGCTCGCCGACCGCGCCGGCCAACTCGGCGCCGGTGAACGCGGCCGACCGAACGAGAAATCGCCCGCCGACGACGCCGCCGCCGACCTGGGCGTCCGCTTCATCGTCTCCTCCGGCAACACCTTCTGGCCCGGGCCCAAAAACTGGCAGGTGGACAAGGCCCTGTGGACCACCCCCGGCGTCACGCCCGTCTACCAGCGCGGTCGCGTGACCATCTTCGCCGTCAACGCGCAGCTCACCCCAGCTGAGATCAAGGAACTCCAGCGCGACGCCGTCGCCAACGGCGGCTCCACCGAGCTGCCTGAGCTGACTCCGACGAGTGAGGAGCTGGCGGCCGCGGGCGTCGAATAGCGTTGCGCACTTCAGTGCGCATTTTCGGGTTGAAGCCCGCCCCGCATGCGCTTAGCGTCGTTTAAAGAAGCCATTGCTAATCGACGGGGGCGTCCACATGGCTCAGCACACTCATGCCGTTTCGGGGGAGACAAAGCAGGCGCGCAGGCTGTTGCCGACGACGCGTTCGCAGGTTTCGGGGCACCGTTTCATGCGCCGGCGCGTGGAGCACGGGCTCATTTACGGGGATATCCGGATGATTCATGATCCATTGGCGGCACGGCGTCGTTCGGCGATCTTCGGGATGGTCGCGGTGGCGCTCATCGCGGCGGGATCGGGGCTGTTCGCGTGGTTGCGGCCGAATCCGGATCCGGGCGCGGCGGCGATTCTGCGGGCCAATGACGGGGCGATGTACGTGCGGGTCGGGGAGGTAGTGCACCCGGTGACGAACCTGACGTCGGCGCGACTGATCGCAGGCAGTGCGGAGGAGCCGCAGCGCGTGGGGGAGGAGCGACTCACCGAGATGCCGCGCGGTGTGCCGTTGGGTATCGCCACGGCGCCGGCGATGTTCGCGCCGGGTGATGCGGTGGATGCTGCGTGGTCGGCGTGCGAGGGGGAGGAGCGTGTCACGGTTGTCGCCGGGGAACCGGTGCAGCAGCTTGCCGACGGGCAGGCTGTCGCGGTTACTCAGGGCGGCAACGAGTGGATGCTCACCAATGAGGGGCGCGCAAAACTCCCGCCAGACAGCGATGCACAGGGCAGGCTGATCCGACGCGCCCTGGGCATCGACGCGCGGGTCGTCCGCGCAGACATCAGTGCGCCGGTGCTGTCCGCGATCCGCGAACTTCCGCCGGTCCGCCTGCCACACCCATTGCCGCGCCTGTTGCTCGCCGACGGCACCGACGAAGCATGGGCTGTCACACAGCATGGCGGCATTCAGCCCGTTTCGGAATTACAGAAGCAGTTGCTTATCGACGCCGCCGCACCCACCTCAACCTCTTCCCCCTCCCAGATTGCCGCGTATCCGGATGCCCAAGTCCCGCTAGATATCGCCGTTCCGGAGAAAGCGCCGGAGTGGGTTGATCCACAAGGATCGGCCGTGTGCGTGACGGAGTCAGGCTCTGTTGCACTCGTTGCCCCAGATTCGGATGTCTTGACCGCAGGATCGGTCGAGCTGTCCGGTGACAGCCCCGCGACCCATTTCGTCGGGTTAGCCTCCGGTGCTGTCGGCGTCGACACCGGTGCCGGCTACCACGTCGTGTCCGCTTCAGGTCAGCGCCATCTGGTGGATACCAGGGACAACCTCGACGTCGTCGGCGCACTGCACGTGGACACCGTTCCGTGGAGCATCCTCAGTCTCCTGCCCGAAGGCCCGGCCCTCACACGCGAGGCAGCGCTGACCGCGACCTACTGATAGCGCTGCGACGCCAGTCAATCTGGTCTCGGTGCACTACCTTCGCGGCGAGTTTTAGCCGTGGTGAATGGAGCGATGCCGGGGTCGGCCCTGGAGGAGTATCCGTCGAAAAGCGCCCACTGCGACAGCAAGGGCGGCGACGAGCACGACGCTTGCGACCGTGAAACTGCTTCGGTGTGGGGCAGCGGAATCAATGGTCGCAATTGGGCGCGCACGCAGCGGTGCGGTGTCGGGGCTCTGCTCGCGTTCGACGAATGGGACAGCCCGCAGTGGGTCGACGGCCCCGCCGTGCGGTTCCGCGGAGGCGGTGATCATGATAGTCAGTGCAGCTAATCAGGCGGCTTCAAAGGCATTCGGCGAGCGGTAGCCGGACCATGAGTGCAAACGTTTCGTGTTGTACCGGGTGCACCACCGAAACACATCCCGGCGGCACACCAGCTGACTTGGAAAAACAGGCTCATCCTGAAGGACTTCCCGCTTCAGTGACGCGTTGAACGACTCCGCCAACGAGTTATCCGCACTCGTCCCGATCGCTCCCATCGACTGGGTGACGCCGAACTGCTCACACAACCTCCGGTACTGCTCAGAGGTATAAACACTGCCGTGATCCGAGTGGAAAATCGCCCCATTCAGGTCTCCTCGTACCTTCCAGGCCATCGTCAGGGCTTCGGATGATAATCCGCATATCTGTGGGGTATTTGTCGAGGTTAATGCCCAGTGGTTCCCCGGCCCAGGATCGCATCCGGGAAGTGATGTCTGCGACATAAGCGTCCGTGGTGTCGCTGACCGTACCGCCCGCGCGGATGATGCCTTGTTTGATGCCCTCGCCGAGCGTGGAGGCGATGTCGCCGATCTGCCAGGTCACCGGCAACCCCACCGAATACGCCAGGCCTTGTTGGTTGAGGTGTCTCAGAAAGGCCTGGGATCCGCCGGCGGAATCCGTGCGTATCAGCAAACGCTTCCCCCACTCCTGACCATCGACGCGGTTGGGGATCGCGGCCAAGGCCTGGTCGAGGACGTCCTTGTGGTCGTCGGCGGTATTCGAGCCGACGTTGTCCGGACGCAGCAGGACGGCTGCGGGTTCACCGGTCAGCCCGTCGCCGTGGTCGATGATCGCGCACAGCGGGTGGAACCCGTAGTGCTTCTTCCAGGTCGGGGCCGCTTTTTCCTTGTCTGAGTGGGCGAGGATTTCCGTGGCGTCCAGGTCCAGAACCAACGGAGCATCGGTGCTGGCCGCGGCGGCGGGGTTGCGGGCACCGCAGGCGGTCCAGTCCGCGGTACGGGCTGTTTTCATGCCGGCCAGCACCGCGGTTGTGCCGGCACCGGCAGCTTCGTCGTCGTGGTCGGCGAGTTCCTTGCGGCGGCGGTGCACCGTGGAGTGCGACGGCACCTGGTCGACCAGGCCGGTGGCCACCAACGGGCCCAGGAGATCAACATCGCCTGCGTCGTCCCCGCTGAGGGCCAGTGCCAGGGCTAGTGCGGTCATGGTGTGCAGCAGGTTCGGGTTCTGTCACTCGGCCAGTTCCACGTCGATGGCATCGGCGACTTTGACGGCGTCGGCGGTGGCGGCCAATAACATGAGTCCGGCGTTCGAGCACAGTTGAGCAGGAGCGGGGTACCGACATGGAAGCTGGTAGTCTTCACCCTGAAGGTGATCCCTTCGAGCAGGCAAATTGTGACATCAACAACTACTAATTTGCCTGGTCAATGGTCACTTTCCTTGGATCTTCACCACATGTCAGTCGGCTTCCCGTGAAAACACCGGGTTACCTTCTCGAATATGTTGACCGACAGTGAACGACTCCTCATTTTTTAACGCAGAAGTTGACGTGATCACCCGAGGTATTGCGGACTTTTGTCCGGAACGTCCTCTTCCGCCCCCTGAATGGGGCTGACCTGCACTAATACTACTTTTGGGGGATCGACGTGAGCGTTGGCCCGGGTGATGGGGTCCGCTCAGCGCCACTCCGACATCGCGTCATCGCGCAGGAAACGGCCCGTGGCCGCCACCGCCGGTCCCGAGGACTCCGCCCCGGCGACGAAGGTGCAGAACGCAAGGTCACCCTTGATGCCGGCGAACCAGCCGTGGGCGGGCCGGTTGCCCCCGACCTCCGCGGTCCCGGTCTTGCCGCCGAGACCGTGGATGTCGCTCAGGCTGGCGGCGGTCCCGGAGTCCACCGTCTCCGCCATCATCGCGCGCAGGGCCCGCACTGTCGCCGGGTCGAGCGGCTCGGGGTCCTGATCGGCGGTGGTCTCCTCACCCTGGATCAGGGTCGGCAGCACCATCCGGCCGTTGTTGCCCAGGGAGGCCTCCATGACGGCCAGCCCGAAGGGGGAGGAGAGGACCTCGCCCTGGCCGATGGCGGCCTCCACCCGGGCCGCGCCGGGCTCGGTGACGGGGACGGAGCCGGTCACCGAGTTCATGCCGGGCGCGGTGAAGTCCACGCCCAGTCCGAGACGCGCCGCCGTGTTCCTCATGTCGTCCGGCTCCAGATCCTGGGAGATGAAACCCTGGGTGGTGTTGCAGGACTGGGCGAAGGCCTGCGTCATGGAGACGTCCCCGAGGGCGAAGTTGCCGTCGTTGGGGATGACGCGGCCATCGATCTCCGCGGTGGCGGGGCAGGCGACGGTGGAGTCGGGTACCACGGTGCCGCGTTCGAGGGCGGCGGCGGTGGTCACCGTCTTGAAGGTGGAGCCGGGCGGGTACAGCCCGCTCAGCGAGACGGGGCCGAGGGCGTCGGCGGCGTCGTTCTGCGCGACGGCGATAACCCCGCCGGTGGAGGCGCTGAGGGCGACGATCGCCGCGGGCTGCTCGATCGGCTCCAGGGCCCGCTTCGCGGCCGTCTGCACCCCGAGGTCCATCGTGGTGCGCACGGGTTCGCTCTCCGCCGGTTCCACCTGCCCCAGGATGGTCGTGCCGGTGGGGGAGGTGGCCTGGAGGGTCCAGCCGGCGTCGGCCGTGATCTTCTCCGACCAGTAGTCGCGCAGGCCGCCGTCCACCGGGGAGGCGGTGTCCCGGGTGGGGCCGAGCATGCGGCCCTCCTCCCGCAGGTCCAGTCCCTTGATCGCCCGCAGGGCGTCCCCTATCACGGCGAAGTCCCGCTCTCGGAGGGTGAACAGCCCCACCGGGGAGCCGTCCCCGGACTCGATCTGGGCGGTGACGGATTCGGCGGTGGAGGTCGGCACGACCGGGCGGACGGCGGCGGCGATCTCCCCGGCCCGCGGGATCAGCTCCGGGCCCGCGGAGACGACGGTGACAGGTGTCCAGGACAGGATGTCGGTGCCGTTGCGGTCGGTCACCGGCAGAGTGAAGGTCTTGTCGTCGGAGTAGAGGAAGCGACTGTCCCCGTTCAGCTCCGTGGAGAAGATCCGCTTGTCCCAGGTGATGAGGTCGCTGTCCTGTTCGGAGAGGGTGATCGTCCCGGTGGTAGTGGACTCATCGCCATTCGGGACGGTCCAGGTGGCGGTGATCTCGGTGGCGCCGTCCTCCTCGCCGCCGGCGTCCAGTTCCACGCTGGTCCCGCCGATGCCCGCGCGCAGCTGCTCCAGGTCGGCTGCGGCCCGGGCGGGATCGTCGCTGAGTGTGGCGGCACCGGCGTCGTCACCGGCGTTGAAGGCGGCGACGAACTCGTCCACCGCGTCCCGGAACCAGGGCACGGTGCAGGAGGAGAGCGCGAGCGCCGTAGCGGCGAGCAGGGCGGAGACACGGACAGTGGTGCGGGTGGTCATGCCGGATGAGATTAGGCCCACGGGCTCACCGCTACCACGTTCCCGCACGACTTCCGGCCAGTCGGGAGACGAATATCGCCTGCTCGGCGGGGTGTTCTCCGGTGGGAAATCTCAGCGCGACATGCGCAGTTCATCGACGAGTAACCGGGCGATGCGGCCGATCGCGGCGTCCGCGGCCGCGAGGTTCGGGCCGCTGCGGGCTGAACGGGTGATCACGGCGACGACGATGGGTGCCTCCTCGTCGACGGCCACCACGGAAACCTCGCCGCGCACGGGGCCGATCGTCCCGGTCTTGCCGTGGAAGCGCACGCCCCCGGCGGGGAAGCCGGAGGGGATCCGGTGGCCCCACACCTGCTGCCCGAGCACGGTCCGGGCGAAGGCACGGGAGACCCCGGTGAGATCCGGGCCCGTCCAGATCCAGTCCAGCAGGCGGCACAGCTGGCGTGGGGTGCTCACCGAGCGGTAGGTGGCCGGATCCTGGTGGACCCGGGGGTAGGAGACCAGCAGCCGGATCGCCTCGCTGGCCGCGGAGCCGTCCTCTGGAAGGGCCGGGAGTTCGGACTCGGTGGTGCCCGGGGCGACGATCGTGGTGTCCTCGAGATTCGCCAGGGAGACGACCTCCCCGACCAGGCCCGGTGGGAGACGCCGCTGCAGCACCCGGGCGGCGATGCTGTCGGAGAGCACCACCATCTGACGCACCAGATCCCGCAGGCTCATCGTCACGGGATCGGCGAACAGCCCCACTCCCGGGGTCCCGACCGGGCCGTCATCCGTGCTGAGCGTCACCGCGTCGAGCGGATTCAGCAGCCCGCGGTCCACGGCTAGGCAGAAGGCGGCCAGGAGGTGGACCTTGTACATCGACGAGATGCTGGTCTGACTGTCGGCGCCGACCCCGACGCCGGCCGCCTCTTCGCCGACCGGGTGCGCCCAGCACCAACCGTCACAGCCCGCGGCGACCAATTCGGTGCCGATCCGGGCCCGCAGGCTCCTGGTCATCCGGTCTCTCCCAGACGCCCGAGGGAGCGCCGCAGGGCACGGTCCACGACGTCGCGCAGATCCCGCTTTCCGACGGCCCCGCCCCGTTGCGGCGGCACCACACACCGCAGCCGCAGGTGGAAGGCCGTCGGCATCGGGAACGCGGGCAGGCCCCCGAGTTGATCGGGGGTGAGCAGCACCATCGCGCCTCCGGCACCGAGCCGCGCGGCCAGGGCCGTCCGGTCCGGCCACAGCTCGGTCTCCGGGTGCAAGCCGATGGTGAAGAAGGCGTCGGCCAGGCGTCCGGCGGCCGCCGGGCTGACGGCGGCGGTGTTGTCCAGCAGGGTGTGTCCCCGCAACGCCGCCCAGGTCGCGGGCTTTTCGGCGGGCCCGGCGAGCAGCCGGGGAACCTCGTGCAGCTGCCCGCGAGACAACTCACCCGTCGGCGCCGGGTCCTCGATGACGGCACAGTCCAGACGGCCCTCGCCCACCCGGGTGACCAGCTGCGACACCTCGGCCGTGTGCACACTGACCCGGCCGACGTCCCGCAACGCGGAGGTGAGGTCGAAGGCGATGCCCGGCGGCACCGAGGGGGCCAGCCCCACGCGTACCTCGGCCCCGGCGTCGGTGATGGCGTGGGCCATGCTCTGCAGTTCCGTGGCGTCCCGGACCAGAATCCGGGCCTGCGGGAGCAGGGACCGGCCGGCCTCGGTGAGGGTGGCACCGGTGGCGGAGCGGCGGATCAGGTCGAGGCCGAGATTCGACTCCAGACGTTTCAGCCCCTGGGACACGGGGGACTGGGTCAGCCTCAGCCGCTCCGCGGCACCGGTGACGCTGCCCTCCTCGGCCACGGCGACGAAGTACTCCCAGTGCCGGAGGGAATTCGGTCGAGTTGTCATGTGCCCCGAGCCTAGTGGAGGGGACTCTGACGAGCTGAGCGAGGTACGGGGAACAAGGGCTCACCGGGCCTGTCGTGCAGCGGATTGCCGTGGTGGGTCCAATTCAGGCGAAGATGCGTATGACAGCCGAACCGGCACCGTCCCGGGCCAGGGGAGAGACCCCTTTTCCCACGGCACCAGAACTGATCTGTGCGAGGGGGAATCGGCGAACTTCAGCTACCTGACCGCCACCCTGGATGCGTCCATCCGTGGAGCGGGACCCGCGGTCGGGGAGTGGCCGGGCAGAATCCACCGGGTGGAACCCCGGTCCCCTTCGAGGACGACCCCGACCTGACGGACAAGCGGTTTACGGGCAGTGGAGGAGATCCTCGACTGAGAGCCGCACGCCCGAGGTGGTCCGGGAGATGCGGGGCAATCCGGAAGAACTCGAACGGCTCGGCATTGAGGCGAGCAACGAACGACAACGCGGCGGGAAACCACAGGTTTCTCGCCGCGTTCGGCCTGGTTCAGACCAACTACCGGTCAGCCGCGCAGCGTCTTGAGCGCCTCCGACCAGGCGGTGACCTGGTTGAACACATCGGTGAGAGCGCCGGTGGCGCCTTCGGTCGGGGTGAACTTCGACATGTCCTCGAAGTCGGAGCTGAAGGGCAGGAACACCTGGGCGCGGACGTCGGCCATCTGCAGTTCCGCGGCGATCAGCCGCCACGCCTCCACGGAGCGGGTGCCGCCGGCGCTGCCGTAGCTGACGAAGCCGATGGCCTTGTTGTTCCACTCCGCGTACAGGAGGTCCACGGCGTTCTTCAGTGCGGCGGGCACGGAGTGGTTGTACTCCGGGGTGACGAAGACGAAGCCGTCGTAGGAGGCGATCTTCTCGGCCCAGGCCTTGGTGTGATCCTTCGAGTACTGGCCCATGGCCGGGGGCATGGGCTCATCCAGCAGGGGCAGGTTCTGGTCGGGCGATGTCCACGAGCTCGAACTCGGCGCCGCCGTGCTGCTGCGCGTGCTCGTGCACCCATTCGGCGACCTGGGGTGCCAGGCGGTTGGGGCGGGTGCTGCCGACGATGATGGCGATGCGGGTCATGGTTTTACCTCCGAATAGTGGTGGTGGTGACATTCCCGTCTCCCACGCTAGCTGTACTTCCCCGTGACGTTGTGAACGCGTTGCAGGGGGAGTTAACCCTCCGATAGCAGTGTGAGCCCGGTTGCAATTGTAATCGTGGATGAACCCCGCATACGCTGCGGGGTTATTTTTTCAACCATTTCACACGCCAATTTGCTGCGAATCACTTGTGCAGTTTTACGGTGCAGTGGTGCGGTGCTTTTACTGGCGTTTCTGCTGCGCAACTCACTGCACTATGTAGTGTCTGTGACATTTCATTAACACGTAGGTTGCACTGTGTATTGGGCACCCATTTCATCGACACGTTTACTGCGCAATCAAATGCCCTGTCACTTTAATGACATGTGAATTGGGCAGTGAAGTGGTTTGTCATCCTATTGACACCTTTACTGCGCAACAGGATGACAACGACATTCTGCAGGTCTGTGTGCTGGCATGTTTGCTGTGCAGCACATGCGCCGTCGTACACACCGACGCGCTGCGCAATATCTCCGCCACTTAACCGGCCAATTCGCTGCGCAACGTAGTGACACTTGGCCCCGCTTAGCCGAGATTTCTTCGATTTTCGCCGAATCTCAGCGGTTTCATACCGCAGATGACCGACGACGCCGACGGCGCCCTGTACGGCCCGCAGACGGGCGTGCAGAGCGCATGGTGAGCTGCTAAAGCTCCATACCGCCGTCACGATCACGCTGCTGTTGCTGCTGGCGGCGCTTCTCGATACGCTCGCGCGCACGTTGCTGCGCCCCGCCCTTCTTGCCTGAGGTCTGCGACTGCTTGAACAGCGTGTAGCGCTCAAGCAGCTCCGGGCTGCGATGCAGTTCTTGCACCAGGAACTTCTTGTCCAGATGCTCCAACTGCTGTCCTGACTTCACCGCTTCTTCGATGATGATGGCTGCTTCATCTTCGGCGTCCGTGTGCGCGTTGCGGCGGATCTGATCAGCCTCATCGCGGGCATCCGTGCGCGTTACTGCAGCGTCGCGCGTGGCCTCGTCGCGGATGCTTGTGGCCTCATCTCGTGCTTCGCTGCGGATCGTCTCAGCGTCGCGCTCAGCCTGCTTACGGGCCTCGTCGGCTTGGCGTGTGATCGACTCCGCTTCGCTGCGGGCTGCGGCTGTAATCTCGCCCGCCTTGGCCTGTGCAGTCTCTTCGGCTCGTTCGAGCAGCTCGTCTGCTTGCGCTTCGGCAAGGCCCATGGTCTGCTCGGCTTCTTGCTTGGCCTTCTCGCGCGCGTCACTGCGGATCTGCTCGGCTTCTTGCTCTGCCTTCTCACGTGCCTCGTTGAGCACACGCTCGGCAACAGCGCGAGCCTGTTCTTCGGCGTGCTGCAACACACCTTGCGCTTTTTCGTTGGCAGCTTTTGCCTGTTCAAGTTCTTTTGCTGTTTGCTCGCGGTCACGATCAATTGCGTCCATATCGCGCTGCACGGATCGCTTCTTGACTTCCACATCATCCTCGCGCTTGGCGAGGTCGCGCTCCCGGTCTTGTTGTTCTGCGTAGCGTCCGAGGTTCAACGACTCGTCATGCCGCTCGGAGACTTCCAGTTCCACCGGATAGCCCAGCGAGTGCATGTGTTCGCGCAGGCCCCGTTGCGCGTCGATGAACTTCTGGTTACCCGAGATCTGCTTGCCCTTCTTCGGGCCGGATGTGTACCGCACTGAGGTGTCAGTGTTGTACGCGATGCCGGGGCGGCAACGGAGCTTGTCGGGATCTTCGGGCTTCGGTGAGAACGTATCCGCCTGGAACTGGATGTGTGGCGTTGATTCGTCGAAGTTCATATCACCGCCAGCGACTGCGTCGATACCGCCGGGAATGAAGTTCTCGGCGAGCCAACGCATTGACTCTTCGGGGTACATCATTGCTTCTTCGTAGTCGCGGGCTGCATAGCGCGGACGTTTCACTTCGCGCCCGTCCACCTCACTGGTGTAGTAGTCGGGGATCTCCTTGCACATCGACTTCGGCAGATACACGACGAACAGCGACGTCTCGAAACTGTTCTTCTGCACGCGCACTCCGTCCATCCGAGGCGTCTACGGCCGCCACAGGGCCGTACAGCCGCTGCCACAAAGATGAACCAATCGAGTCGCGGCGCTACACATTTGCATCAACAGCTGCCGCTGGATCTGCTGCGAGCGGGCGCTCGCGAAACACACGTCGCTGGCGGTGTCTGTTACATGCGCTTGCGCGCATATGGCCGCCGCGAACGTGATACGTCTGCACCGATAGTGTGCTTGTAGCACGGGCCGATATGGAGTGTGTTACTCAGCCCGTGTCGTTGACCCCCGCAGCAGCATCAACACCGCCTTGCGGCGGATGGCTCGCTGCGGGATGTTCACCACCCTGCAATGACCGCCTAGCGGCGGTGCCAGAGTGCAGGGTGTGGCTGTGCGCACCACGTTAACGATGTCGGTCTTGCCGTTCGGTTCGACGCCGTGGCACGTTCGCAAGCTCACGTTGCACACGGCGTGCGCGATGACGCGGGAAGACGCCGCAAGCGGCGTTTCCACCCGTCATCGGCCCTTACTTTAAGACCGACATACAACGACTGACGCCGTATGTGGTGCGCACAGCGTGGCGACCTGCAGATTTTGTGTAGGCACCATGTGCGCTTCGCGCATCAACGGGCCGTTTCGGGTAAGGGTCGAAGACCGCATAAAGACCCGAAACACGCAGGTCGCAGCCCCCTTCTGTGTCAAAACCCCTATATGTTTGTCGTTATAGGGGTAGAAGGGGGAAAAGGGCATAAGGTGAAGCGTCCTGGGTTTAGTTCCTACCTCTGCTAAGGAAGGATTGGCACTATGCCCAGAAAGTATTCCGCCGAATTCAAGGAGAAGGCGATCCATCAAGTCCTAGAGATGGTCCGTCTGGAATCCT
>NZ_NSGN01000006.1:0-176088 GCF_002285125.1 Corynebacterium gottingense | reverse complement strand
CCAGCTTATCGATGGTCTGCAAAACGCATTGCAAGTCGTGGAAAATGAAGAATAAATAGTGCGAACAGAGAGATAGCCAAATTCTCGGGCCGCAGAAGTTGGGGTTGAATTAGACTTCCTACTCGCCGTGTTTCATTAATGCCAGCACATCACATGTAACTCTGGGGCGTACCCTAATTGAAAGGGAACGTGAGTGAAGTGTGTTGGCCACAAGAGGTTGCGCTGGATATGACGTGGCACCACCATCCCCATTCCTTTTAACTTGGAAAGGTGCCAGGGAGACTTTACAGGGGAGTCTAATCAAGGAGGCTCTAATGAAATTGTTAAAAACCCCACTCTGGAACCTAGAGGGTGGCGAACCGGTAGACGTTGACCATCATGTTGTTCGGATTAAGCTGTACAAAGATGAAGTCGTTGCGGAGTTTACGATTTCAGAGCTATGCAGCTTTTTTGGCCTTAAGGATCTGCATTGTTTGCGGCTACAATTTGAGGTCTGGCATGAATTGGCATCGTTCGAATGGGACTCTGAGGAATGTGTGCATCTTGAGCAAAAGCCGTTCACGGACTACTTTCACGCTTCAAAGATTTCCCATTGCTACGCTCCCCCCTCTCCTGATGCTGATCGTGGGGGATGGGAATGGGGGATGAAAAAGCTGTGAACATTAGGTTAAGGTCTCGGGGTGTGAACCAGAACGGGATATCGTGGTCTGATGATGAACCTCAGTAAGAAATTTGGCGGCAGACGTCCCAGAGCTGCTCGCTTGTAAACTGTGCGCCACGGTCGGCGTGAAACACTAGGCCATCAGGAATGTCACCGCGGAAGCGTATGCGCCATCCGCAGGGCTCGTTCAACCAGGGAAGTATCTTGCACACTATCCATAGCCCAGCCCAGCACACGGCGGGAATGACCGTCACGGACCGCGCACAAGTACAACCAGCCTTCACCGGTGCGCAGGTAAGTAATATCCGACGTCCACACCCGGTTCAGCTGACCGGCATCAAACATGCGCTTGACCAGGTCAGGAAGCGTGGACTTACGCTTGGATTGAATCGTGGTCACCGGGACGAAAGCACGCGGTGAAATCCCTTCAATGCCCATCAGGCGCATCCGCTTAGCCACAGTCTTACGGTTGAGCGCAATGCCGTAGCGATCAGCGAGTTCTGCGGTGATTCGCGGAGCACCATAGACCTGATCGGAGTCAGCCCAAATCTGGCGGATCTTGCGGTCAACATCGTCATAAAATGCCGCCCGATCATCGTTGCCGAAGAGTCGTTGCTGCTGCGTATACGACCATTTGTAGTATCCAGATCGAGACACCTTCAACAGGCGTGCCATACGTTTAATGCTGTAGTTTGCCTTCTCTCGTCACATTAGTTCGAACTTTTCTGCTCGCGTTGCTTCGCGGCGAAGAAGGCTGTCGCTTTTGACAAAAGCTCATTATCCATCTTGGCTTCAGCCAGATCACGGCGCAGGCGCGCATTCTCGGCCCGAAGATCAGCCTCACTCATCCCATCAGTAGCACCGCGTCGCTCCCGCTCATTTTTGACCCACTTACCTAAAAGTCCCGGGGCGACACCGATCTCTCGGGCCACATGGGCGATCGGGCGCTGCGACTCAATCACTAGATTCGCAGCTTCACGCCGATACTCCGGCGTGTACTTCTTGCGTTTTTGGCGCACAATGAACATCCTCTCCTACGGACACAACATCCGTGCAAGTTGGGTGTCCACTAAACGAGGGTAACCTCATTCGGGTCTCTGGGAACTCAATGACGTCACACGCAACATGAACAAAGAGCTACAAGCTATCCAAGTGCATGTGAATGTCCGCTGTGCGGAGGGCCGATTGCCCCTTCGACAGCTCTTCGCTGTGTGGGACTTGGCGCTCCCCGTAGCTATCATTTCGAACCTTCGGTCGGTCGCCATGAAGAGAGTTTCACGTCCTGGAATCTCTCCAGTACAGAGGGATCCCTTTTCCTGGCTTCTATTCGCGGCATCGCCTTGAAGATATGGGTAAGGAATCATGGGCAGGCGCTGTAGCCCTAATCGATCATGTCGTAGTTCGGCACCGCACACCTGAGCAAGGGAAAATCGTGTTAAGTGTTGGAGGGAAGAAGACTAAAGAAGCAACGTTCTATGCAGAGGGATTCCGACCCGTAATCATCTCCCGTGATTTTGAATCGATATTGGGTGATCTTCCCCTAGAAGAAGAATGGTCTGTCGCAGCTATCCGGATATGAGCAGGGCATTGATTGCAGGCCTCAGCGACGAGATCAACGCACTCGAACCGGCGAGGCTGCATTGTCCAAACGGAGCTAGCTCCATTTGGACCAAGGCTGGGCACAAAACCCCAGCTCGCACCGTTTTAGCTGGGGTTTCTTCGTTGGTTTAGTGGGTCGAGTTGCCGCAGGAAATCCGGGGTGAGAAGTGGGTCGCCCCACCGAATCTATAGGCCCTTGAAGCGATACTCAGACCGAGAAAGGGCGACCGTAATTAATGTTTTCGTTACTACTTTCAGTAAACGGTGACAGCAAGTAGCGACTCTTCCATGGGCATGGGACCCGCCACAGGTACGTGTTATCGCCTAAATAACCGTCTTCGTTTTGTGTTCCTTCTCGTTCAGGTTGGGGACGCACGATTCCAAGGAAATTATCTGGGACGCGGGCTTTACGTCCTACCGGATCCGACCATTGGAGATCTTGATTACAGTAGTCCTCGTCCATAAAATCACCGGTAAAATGGATGAGGATTTCACGCGGTGCAGCACTGGAATGAGGGAGATTATCAATGGGAATGTCCTCATACCAGATATCATGGTTTATCTGTTTCCCCTCTTCGATCCAGTTGAGGACGGTTGTTTCGTCGAAACTAGCACCTGCCAAAACTTGTAAAGCCGTGGGAAGGTCGTCTAGGAAGAAGCGTTTCACATACGCCAGATAGATACGAGGCGGGGGAGCGACCCGGGAAGCACTGTTAGGCATGCCGGGAATTTTACAACCTAAGCGGGTGGGTTTGCTATAAACGCGCGCGTCAAACGTGCCCGTCGCAGTAACAACCTTTCCCTCTGTTACCCCGACTCCTCTAGGTAGATTCAATTCAGAAGCTGCCCGTGAGACGAATGCAGTCGCTAAGCTAACGATGCCGCGATTCTCTAGGAGATGCATGAACAAAACTGCCAGTGCCCTTTTTACGCTCTCACCATCATTTCATTCACTTCTCCCGCTCAGGCCAGCACGTTAGGACAAGCAATCCCGGTCCCCTACGCGGTTGATTTGAATGATCCGCGGGAACAGGAACAGATCACTCCATATGGAATGTTTCCGCAGCCCTTCAGATTTAAATCTCGTTCCGACCGCCCGCATATTTCTACATCTGAAGGGCCTAGATCTGCCAGTGTCCACGGATGGTGGGATCAGGTCTCTGGCTCCGCAAGAACTGCGAATGTACGAATTGAACTTTGGGCGAAAGTGCCTCATAACCAGGGAGTCCGAAAGATAGGGATTGGCACCAAAAATTCCATTCCTGGTGGGGGTGGTCGTGGAAATAGGGCTACCGCACGTGCTGTGTGCAAGAATCACGAGCAAACGGTATTTCCAGGCGACGTTGATGTGGACATCAACGATTATGCTGATGTACCTGGCATGGTTCGAGGCGTGGAAGTAACGCTTCTCTGCGGCGTGTGAAATGCATCGTGTTTAAGGACGAGTACTTAATTCTCGAAGCTGTAACCGCAGCTGACGTGGAAGTAGATCTAGACCTACTCTTTGACCGATTTCGGTGGGCGGAGTTGTCCCTCGGTTTCGCCAGAACGGGAGGTTCTTTGAACAAGGAAGTTTCTCTCGGTCTTTGGGAACTCAATGACGTGGCCCGCATTGTGAACACAGATATCCAAGCTATCCACGTGCATGTGAATGTACGCTCTGCGAATGAGCGATTGCCCCTTCGGCCGCTCTTTTCCGTGTGGGACTTGGCGCTACCAGTATCCGTGGTTTCGAACCTTCGATTGATCACTGTGAAGAAAGTTTCGGCCTCTGGTACTTCTCCGGTACAGAGAATTCCCTTTCCCGATTTCTACTCGCGACAGTCCTTTGATGATACGGACAAGGAATCCTGGGCAAGCTCTATAGCGCTAATCGATGATGTTTTAGCTCGGCATCAAACCGCTGAGCAAGGGAAAATTATGTTGAGCGTGGGAGGGGAGAAGACCAAAGAAGCAAGGATCAATGCGGAAGGATTCCGTCCGGCGATCATCTCCAGCGATTTCGAATCGATCTTAGGTGATCTTCCCCTAGAGGAAGAATGGTTTATTGCAGCTATCCGGAAATGAGAAGGGCACAGGCAGAGATTTTCGCCATCAGCGACGAGACCATCGCACTCGAACCCGCGTGGCCGCATCTTCTAAACGGAGCTAGCTCCATTTGCAGCAAGGCCGCGCGCAAAACCCCAGGTCGCCATCGCCCACCCCGCCCAAACGGAGCTAGCTCCATTTGCACCAAGGCCGCGCGCAAAACCCCAGGTCGCCGTCGCCCGCATCGGCCAAACGGAGCTAGCTCCATCTAGGACGTCACACCCACGACGCCACACCGACGAAACCTCAACTCCCAACAACCCCACGCATCAGGTACCCGCGCCGAATCTGCACGCTGCGGATGAGCGCGGAGCACGCAGCCAGCACGGCGAAGACCGCAAACGGCAGGCTCGGCCCGACGCGCGGCGTGATCCACGCGATCAGCGGCGAGATCCCAAACCCGATGTAGGTGGCCACGTAGTACAGCCCGATGACGCGGCCGCGTTTGTCGGGCGGGGTGTATTCGTCGACGTCGAGAAGCCCCTCGCGCAGGCACAGTCCGTAGGCGAGCCCGAGCAGCGCGGTGGCAGCCAGGAACACGGCGGCGGAAGGCTGCGCCCCGCCAACCGCGATGAGCGCCATGCCACCGGCCGCACCGAGCGCCCCGACCACACCCGCGCGCGGCCCCCACTGCCCGCGCCGCGCGAGCGCCTGCACGGCCAGCGCCACGCTAAAGCCCAGCACCGCGGCCACACCAGGCATAAACGCCGCGCCGATGGCAAAGTCGGTGCGCCCGGCCAGCACCACCATCGCGGTCGTGATCGAGGCGAAAACCCATATCCCCATCGGCACCGCAGTCGCGAGCGCCTTGACCTCGCTGTGGCCCGGGCGAGTCTCAGCAGTCTTCGTCACCGCAGGTGCGCCGTCGTCGCGCATGCGTATCGACGCCACCATCACCCCCACAGCCATCACAATCGGCACCACGAACGGGACCTTCACCGCGTCTGCGGCCAGGTGGGCGACCACACCGGAGGAGACCGGACCGAGCATGAACCCGGTGGTCAGGGCGATGCCCGCGAGCGTGGACCCGCCCGCGCCGCGGAGCCTGCCTGCCCAGGTAGTACCGGCGCTGACGACCAGCCCCACCCCGAGCCCGACGACGAAGCGGCCGAGGAGCAACCCGTGCCCGGGGATACCCAGCATGAGGTAGACATTGCCCGCGGTCGCGATGACGGTGCCCGCAACGACGGCGGGTCGCGAGCCGAAGCGGTCAGCGATCCACCCGCCGATGAGCAGGCTGGGGAAGAGCCCGAGCGCGTAGATGCCGTAGGCGCTGTTGGCTAACACTGCGGAGACGTCGTGGTCGCGGCGCAGCAGCACCAGCACTGAGGCGAAGTGGTTCGCTGACCACCCGGCCGTGATGAGGAACGCGAGGGCGAGGAGGAATGGTGCGCGGGCGTTGTCGCGCGGGCCCGGTGCAGCAGCTCCCATGGGGCTCCTTCCGCCCGGGGATGAGCACTGGCACCCTGGTCCTCGGGACTTATGTGTCGCGGCGGCTTTCCGGCAGCAGGCGGGGGACAACCTTGCCCGTCGCGTTGCGCGGAAGCTTGTCCACGAAGTTTACGTCGCGGGGGATGGAGTGGTCAGCCAAATGGGCTCGGACCCAGTCGCGAATTGCCTGGGGAGTCAGGCGAGCGCCGGCGTCGGAGCGTTCGCGCACCACCCACACGGCGATGCGCTTGAAGGTGTCGGGGTCGTCGACGCCGCCGGAGTGGAGCTCGTCCACCCCCGGCATCTTCTCCAGGACCTCGGTGACGGATTGCGGGTGCACGTTCTCGCCGCCGACGATGATCATGTCGTCGTTGCGGCTTAAGACGTGGAGGTAGCCGTGCTCGTCGAAGTAGCCGAGGTCGCCCATTTCCACGAGTCCGTCGATGGTGACCAGCGGGGTGTCCGGGTTGGTGTAGCCGCGCAGGGCCGTTTCGTTGTTGAGGAAGATGCGGCCGACTTCGCCTTGGGGGACTTCCTGGTCGTTGGCGTCGTAAAGCTTGAGCACCGTGCCCGGCGGGACGCGGCCGGCGACGGAGAAGTCGCTGGCCAGCAGTTCCGGGTCGGCGGCCGCGGCGAGGGCGAGTTCGGTGGAGCCGTAGATGTTGGCCAGGATGGGGCCGAAGCGCTCGTGCATGCGCTCAATGATGGCGGGGGTGAGCGCGTTGCCGGCCGAGCCGATGAACTTCAGGTGCGAGGTCTCGTAGCGCTCGTTGCCGGGGACGTCCAGCATCTGTTTGAAGAAGACAGGGGAGGAGACGAGCCCGTCGCAGCGGAAGTTCTGGATCTGGCGGAACACGTTCTCGGGATCGAAGACGCGCTGGGTCACCACGGTGCCGCGCACGCCGAGCGTGATGTTGAGCGCGGACCACCCCCAGGTGTGGAAGATGGACGCCGTCATCTGGATGGTGTGGCCGGAGCGGAACGGCATGGCTTCGAGGTAGCCGGCTACCACGATCGGCAGCTTCGGCTCGGGGCGGAGGATGCCTTTGGGGATGCCGGAGGTGCCCGATGACATGAGCACCATGTCGCCGTGCGCGGGGAAGGTGGGGAGTGCGGGGAGGTCGCGGGTGCCGCGGGCGATGATGCCGGCCTGGGTCAGCTCGTCGCCGTGGTCGCGGGAAGTGTGCGCCCACACCGTGGTGACGTGGTCGATCCCCTCGGGGATGCGGTCGGCGAACTCGTCGTCGATGAACAGGATGTTGATGTCGTTTTCCGCGATGATGCCGGCCAGCTGCTCTGGGGAGGAACCGATGTTGAGCAGGAAGATCGTGCCGCCGGTGTAGCCCTTCGCCGCGAGGGGCAGGATGATGCCGCGGCCGTTGCGCGCCATGACGCCGATGCGCAGCGCGTCGAGGTCCTGCGTGCGCTGGACGTCGAGCATCCAGCGGCCGAGGGTGCGCGAGTGGTCGCGGAGCTGGCGGTAGGTGAGGAGGCCGTCGTCGTCGATAAGCGCGGTGCGCTCGGGCACTGCCGCGGCGCCCTGCTCGACCTCGCGCGCGGTGGTGAAGTGGTAGCGTGCGAGCGCGGGCGCGAGGGTGAGCAGGGCTTTCGGCCCGCCTTCGGCGCTGATGAAGCCGGCGTGGGTGGCGGCGCGGAGGAAGCGGACCGCGGAGCGCGCGGTGAACGCGGCGCGGCCCACGGGAGAGAGTGCGGGGTGCGGCATGGCGCGAGGTCCTTCTTTCCCTGAAAAGCTGGCAGACACAGCATATCTGCTGAGTTGTACAAAATGATTTGGGATGTTAATTCAGTAAACGTATGTGACTTATGTTGTGGTGAAAGTATGGCACGGGTAACGTTTGTCTACGACTTGGGGATACACATCCTGTACATAATGCCGCCACAAGGAGCATACGGAACATGACGCGCACTTCACTTCGTACCAAGGTTGCCGCCACCTGCGCAGCGGTCCTGGCCACCATCGGCTCCGTCGGGGCTGCCGGCATGGCCGGCGCACCGGCCGCGCAGGCGCAGGAGCGAAACCTGGTCATCTTCGGTGACTCCGTTATCGCGGACCCGAGCGGCCCGCAGTGGGCGGCGGGCAAGCTCGGGCTGGACCCGCGCGGCTCCTCTTCCGTGACCACGTGGTGCCCGACCTCGCCAACCAGCTGGGGCAAGCAGGCGGCCGGCCGACTCGGGCTGCCCGCCTGGGACTACTCCTGCACGGGCACGGTCTCCATCCAGAAGGGGCCGCAGTTCGCCTCCCAGGTCACCCGCGCCGTCGACGAGGGCGGCCTGACCCCCAGCACGGCCCGCGTGATCATCTCCACCGGTTTCAACGACACCTACCACAACGACGGGCGCGATCGAGCCGCTTTTCGACGCGACTTTGTCGCCGCCATGGTGCCGCAGATCAATCGTATTCGCGCCGCCGCCCCCAACGCGCGCATCCAGATCGTCGGCTACCCCAAGATCACGCAGGGTGACCGCGTCTGCCTCTTCCATGTTGCGCCGAACGTGTCGGACTACACCCCGTTCGCGGCGGTGCAGGAGTGGGAGGACTCCGCGCAGTGGGCCCAGGTTGACCTTGCGCGCGCGACCGGTGTGGAGTTCCTGGACATGAAGCCGTCCACCTGGAACAACAACATGTGCTCGCCGGATAACCAGCGCATGTGGGCCGGCCTCGTAGACTTCTACGGCGGGCCGGGCAACCTGCCCATCCACGTCAACCAGCGCGGCCACGCCCACGTCGCGGCTATGATTGCCGCATCTTAAGCAGTGAGAAGATCGCTGCCGCGCCGGAGCATACCGCGGCGATGCTGAACATGACGATGCCGAACATGTTTGGCCCGTCTTCGCTGAAGTAGTTGAGCGCCAAGTTGGCGAGCATGAGCAGGAATGCGCCGGCGTTGATGCTGGCGGCGCGCTGCAACTTACGCTTCGGGCGCGACGGGAGGCTGTGCGCGTAGCGCTTCGCGTCGCCGAATTCTTCCTCCACCGTCGTGCCGTTTTCCTCGGCGAACGCGTGGGCTTCCGCCAGTGCCTCGCGGATCTCGCGCTCGCGGTACTCGCCGCGGGCGCGCAGCTCCCTGGCGACCGTGGTGTCCCAATCGCCGGTGGGGGCGGCGTTGAGAGGCGCGCGCTTCTTCCACGGCAGGAAGAACGCTGCGGCCGACATGACCAGTGCCAGGATGAGGCCCCACCCGTTGCCAAACGGCAGGTCGATCGTGCTCAGCGCCGTAATGAGCCACGCACCGATGAGGCTGAACGCCACGAGCGGGATGGCGGAAATGGCACCGGCCTTCCACTTCGCCATGCGGGTGTAGAGATTCCAGTACGTTGCCAGCGTGGCGCTCAGCCCGAGCGCGAGGACCGCCGGGGTGATCGCCATGCCAAGGGTGACGTCTTCGTTCCAGGTGGCGACGGTGAGTCCGATGGCGAAGCCTGCCGTGGCGACGAAGAAGATCCAGGCCAGGCGCGGTGGGCGCGCCAGTCCCTGACCGACGAACGGGTCCGTGCCACCGTGTGCCAAGTCGTCGCGGACCTCGGCGGCGTGGGATTCTGCCCACTCGTCGGCCTTGCCGAAGGCGGCCTCGGGTGTGAGCCCGTCGGCGTCTGCGTGCGCTGCGGCATCGGCGGCGGCCTGCTCGGCCGCGTCGCGGGAAAAGCCGTGGTTGAGGGTGAGGACAAGGGTTGCGCGGTCGGTCCAGAAGCTCATTTCGTGTCCTTTCGGGTCGCAGTGGAAGCAGCAGAGTCAGCGGCGGCGGTGCCGGTGGTGTGCGTTGGCCCGTCGCGAAGCGCCGCCTTGAGCTGGTCGAGCTGGGTGCCGTAGTCGAAGAGCTCGGCCTTGCCCTTGGTGGTGATGGAGTAGGTCTTGCGGCCGGGCCCGCTTTCGCTGGGGGCCCAGTGGGCTTCGATGAGGTCGGCGTTCTCGAGCTTGCCCAGGACGGGGTAGAGGGAGCCGCCCTTTGGTCTGCCGAAGCCGAGCGATTCGAGCGATTGTGCGATGGCGTAGCCGTGCGCGGGCCCGTCGGCGAGGCATCGGAGGACCGCAGCCGGCATGAAGGCGCGTATCCAAGGTTGGGGGAATGTCATGTATCTAAGTATGAAACGTATCTAGGTATGTGTCAAGGCTTTGGTTGGTGTGAGGGGCCAGCGCTCGGATCAGTGCTCGGATAAGTGACAGATCTCCAAATTTCGGTACAGTAGGGCCCTATGAGTATCCAAAAGGTCCAAGGAGTCATCGCCCGCGAGAAGGGCGCAGACGTTGAAGTCACCACCATCGTCATCCCGGAGCCGGGCCCCAACGATGTAGTGGTGAAAGTCCAGGCCACCGGTGTGTGTCACACCGACCTGGCATACCGTGACGGCGACATCGAGGACGCTTTCCCCTTCCTCCTCGGCCACGAAACCGCTGGCGTGGTCGACACGGTCGGCGAGGACGTGACCCACGTGGCACCCGGCGATTTTGTCGTGCTGAACTGGCGCGCAGTCTGCGGTGAGTGCCGCGCCTGCCGCAAGGGCGACACGAAGAACTGCTTCAACACCCACAACGCCTCCAAGGGCATGACCCTGGAGGACGGCACCGAGCTCACCCCGGCGCTGGGCATCGGCTCGTTCGCGGAGAAGACCCTGGTCCACGAGCTGCAGTGCACCAAGGTGAACCCGGACGAGGATCCGGCGGCCGCGGGCCTGCTCGGCTGCGGCATCATGGCCGGCCTCGGTGCGGCCGTGAACACCGGCGACATCCAGCGCGGCGATTCCGTCGCCGTCTTCGGCCTGGGCGGCGTTGGCCTGGCCGCAGTGGCGGGTGCTGCGCTCGCGGGTGCATCGAAGATCATCGCGGTGGACATTGACCAGCGCAAGTGCGACGCCGCCACCGAGACCTTCGGCGCCACCCACGCCGTGTGCGCGAAGGACCTCAGCGAGCAGGAGGTCATTGATAAAGTCCGCGAGCTCACCGACGGCTTCGGTACCGACGTGGCGATCGACGCCGTGGGCATCCAGCCCACCTGGCGCCAGGCCTTCTACTCGCGCGACCTGGCCGGCCGCATGGTCATGGTGGGCGTGCCCAACCAGACCGACCACATCGACGTGCCGGCTATCGACGTCTACGGACGCGGCGGCTCCATCAAGCCGGCCTGGTACGGCGACTGCCTGCCGGAGCGCGATTTCCCCACCTACGTCGACCTGCACCTGCAGGGCCGCTTCCCGCTCGGCGAGTTCGTCTCCGAGCGCATCGGCGTCGGCGACGTGGAGGACGCTTTTGCCAAGATGAAGCGTGGCGACGTGTTGCGCAGCGTCGTCGAGTTCTAGTCAGACCGAGCCCGAAAGGACCACCATGACATTCCGCGTAGAATACGTTGTCACCTCCGGCCTGTTCAAGCTGGACGGCGGCGAGTGGGAGGTGGACAACAACGTCTGGATCGTCGGCGACGACAGTGAGGTCTACATCATCGACGCCGCCCACGACGCCAACGCCATCGCCGCCGCGGTGGGCGACCGCCGGGTGAAGGGCATCATTGCCACCCACGGACACTCGGACCACATCGACGCCGCGCCGGAGCTCTCTCGGCTGGTCAACGCGCCGGTGTACCTGCACCCCACCGACGGTTTCCTGTGGCAGCGCGAGAACCCCAACGCGCAGTATGAGCAGCTTGTCGACGGCACCACGTTCCAGATCGCCGGCACCGACCTCAAGGTGCTGTCTACCCCGGGCCACTCGCCCGGCTCCGTGGTTGTTTACGCGCAGGAGGCCGGCGAGCTGTTCTCGGGCGACACCCTGTTCCAGGGCGGCCCGGGCGCGACGGGTCGCTCGTTCTCGTCCTTTGACACCATCATCCACTCCCTGCAGACGTCCGTACTGGACCTGCCCGCGGAGACGGTGGTGCGCACCGGCCACGGCGACCACACCACCATCGGCGCGGAGGCCCCGCACCTGGAGGAGTGGATCCGCCGCGGCTACTAGCCCGGCGAGCCCGGGCTAGGCGTCGGCTTTCTCAAGCTCGGCGTCGATGACCTGGGCAAACTTCTCAAAGGGCAGCGCGCCCTCGAGCACCTGGCCGTTGATGATAAAGGTCGGGGTGGCGGTGACCTCGGACTGCTGGGCGAGCGTGTTCGCCTCCGAAAGCGCCTGGTCGTACTTGTCACTTTCCGCGTCCGAGCGGAACTGCTCGAGGTCCGGCACGCCGGCCTCTTTGGCAAACCCGGCGAGCTCGTCGAGGGAGAAGTCCGGGTGGCCCTCCACCTGGGAGGCGGCCGCGACGTAGGCTTCCTGGAACTCGAAGAACTTGCCCTGGTCCGCTGCGGCGCGGCCGGCGCGCGCCCCGTTGAGGGCGCCTTGTCCGTTGATGACAAAGTCGTTCATCTCGAAGCGGACCTTGCCGGTGTCCACGTACTGCTTCACAATCTCCGGCATCGTTTGCGCGGCGAAGCGCATGCAGTAGGGGCAGGCCCAGTCGGAGAACTCGGAGATGACGACGGGGGCGTCGACGTCGCCAAGCGCCATGGCGTCGTCGGCCTCGCGGCGAGCAACATCCACCTTCGGGGCCTCTGCCTGGGTAGACTGCTGAGCGGTCTCCGTCGCGGCGGGCGGCGTCGCGGTCTGGTTGCCAATGAGATATCCGCCCACGCCGGTGCCGATGGCGAGCACGGCCGTAAAGGCCCACATCAGGGGTGGGATCTTCGTATCGCTCACGGTAAAAATACTCCTATTCAGGTTGCGATGCTTGAGTCGCTGCGCCGTACGGATCTTCCGGGCGCACCGCATTCTGCAAGGCTACCGCGCGGGCCAAGCGGGCATAACGCAGCTCCTGTTCGCGGAACCGGGTCCACGTGGAGATGGTGGTGAAGAAGAACGCGAAGATGAGCGCGTACAGCATGAGATCCGTGCCGCGAGACACCCCGAGCCAGTTGGCCAGCACCGTGACGTCGTCGGGGCGCAGGATCGCCCAGATTGCCGCGAAGACGAGCACCACGAAGCCGAGCTTGACCCACGCCTTCGCGTTCGCCTTCTTGCGGTGCGTGAAGAAGTAGATGACCAGCACCAGGGTCGCCAGGATGAGGAACAGCTGGATCATGGGAGCCTCCTTGCCACAATGCCGTCGGCGAGGATGTTCACACCGTTGATCAGGGACTGGCCCTTGCTCATGGAGTACTCGGTGTACAGGATGTCCACCGGCTCCTCAGCCACGCGCCACCCCTGCGCATCAATCATGCTGACAATTTCGGAGGCGTGCGACATCCCATTCATACGGATGTTCATCTCGTGTGCCACTTTGGTATTGAAGGCGCGCAGGCCGTTGTGCGCGTCGGTCAGCCCAAGTCTGCGGGTGCGAGGGGAGAGGAGCACCACCGTTCTCAGCACGAGGCGCTTGATCCACGGCACCTGCGTCTCCTCCTGGCCTGCAAAGCGGGTGCCCACGACGATGTCAATCGGCTCGGTGCGCAGCCGCTGGATCATGCGCTTAACGTCTTTGACCTGGTGCTGGCCGTCGGCGTCGAAGGTGACAAAGTACTTCGCGCCGGGCTGAGTACGCGCGTACTCAACACCCGTCTGGATCGCGGCACCCTGGCCAAGGTTCACCGGGTGGTTGACCAGGTGCGCGCCCGCGGCGTGGATCGCCTCGGCGGAGTTGTCGTGCGAGCCGTCATTGACCGCCACGATATTGGGAAACGTTTCCCGCGCGTGCTCCAACACGTCCTGGATGACCTGACCCTCGTTGTAGCAGGGGACGATGAGCCAGGTGTCGGTGAAAGACTCGTGCGCGCCCTGTTTGCGCCCTGGGTATTGCGCCGAATGCTTATCGACGCCGCGAGATTGGTTCATAGCGCTCAATACGTTACCGGTCTCGATGGAAAAGTAGGGCGTACACGCGCGTGAGCAGTCTGTGAGGAATAGTCAGCGAAAACGGTGTTCACTTACTTCGATGGAACAGCACGCCATATGCGCGCTGCATGAGGTGTAGTGGGAGCGCGCGGTAGAGGTTTCGGAGGACGAAGTTGAGGCGCGCGCGCACCGGCGAGACTAGGCCATACTGAACCAGCGCGGTTTGAAGTTCTCTTTCAGCCTCGCGTACGTTGTTCGCGGAACGGCGTCTGAACTGGTCTTGATCCACTCGAAAATATGTTAGAGGTTCTGGGAGATTATAAAGTTTCTTCCCCTGCGAGATCATGCGTGCCCATAAATCGTAGTCCTCCATGCCACGTAGATCGCGGTAACCTCCTACGGCAAGTACGTCGGCGGTGCGAAACATTACCGAAGGGTGGTTCATTGGGGAGTTGAGTCGGACGTATTTTGCAATCGCCGAGGGAGATTCCGGCAGTTTTCTAATATTGCCGTGACCCGCTTCGTTGAACTCCCTCATCGAGGAGCCGACTACCGAGATGTCAGGGTGCTTATTGAGGAAACTGAGCTGAGTCTCGATGCGGTGTGGGAAAGCGGCATCGTCCGAGTCAAGGCGTGCGACAAATTCGGTGTCGACTGCACGAAGTCCAGCTGCCAGAGCTTTCCCGAGGCCAACATTTTCTTCCAACGGTAGCGTATCGACGTTGTTGAGAAGCGAATGGACGTCCTGGGCGATTGGGCCGTCGAGAACTACGAGAATGCGTTCGGGCGGCCGAGTCTGTGCTTGTAGGCTCTTCAGGGCGAAGGCGAGATCTTCAGCTTTCGTATTTGCGTATACGGACATGAGTACTGTGACTTCGCCTACGCGCAATGACTTGACCTGCTTTTCTTCGAATTGTGAACGTGTGATCTCAGGGCAAATTCCTCTGAAGCCCTGAGATTTCACATCTGGCTAGTTCAAGGTTTTTAAAATACCATTCCCCGACCATGTGTGGCGGAATTGAACTAATTTTGTAGCACAAAGTAGGGTAAAAAAGTATATTGCGGAGTGTCTCCTAGTCCCGCGCTGCGTCCAACAAGTAGCGCCCGTAACCCGATTTCAGCGTGGCGCGGCCGAGGGCCTCGAGCGCGTCGCGGGAGATGAACCCCTCCCGGTAGGCGGCCACCTCGGGCGAGCCGATGATGGTGCCGGTGCGCTTCTGCATGACCTCCACATACGCGCTGGCCTCGCTCATGGAATCGATCGTGCCGGTATCCAGCCACACGTCCCCGCGGTGCAGCCGGTGGACCTTCAGCGCACCCTCGCGCAGGTAGGCCTCGTTCACGCTGGTGATTTCCAACTCGCCGCGCGCGCTCGGGGTGATCTGTTTGGCAATCTCCACCACCTTGCTGTCGTAGAAGTACAGGCCCACGACGGCGAAGTTGGACTTCGGTGTTTCCGGCTTTTCCTCGATGGACAGGGCGGTGCCTGCCGCATCGAACTCGACGACACCGTAGCGCTGCGGGTCCGAGACCTCGTAGGCGAAGATGGCACCGCCGTCCACGTCGCGGGTCTCGCCAAGAATCCGGGTGAGCTGCGTGCCCTCGAAAATGTTGTCCCCCAGCACGAGTGCGACCGAGTCATTGCCGATGAAGTCTTCCCCGATGATGAAGGCCTGCGCGAGCCCATCCGGGGAGGGTTGGACTGCGTAGTTGAGCATGACTCCGAAGCGTGAGCCGTCGCCAAGCAAACGCTTGAACGCGCCCGCGTCCTCCAGGGTGGTGATGATGAGGATGTCGCGGATACCTGCGCTGATCAGCGTGGTCAGCGGGTAGTAGATCATCGGCTTGTCATAAATGGGCATGAGCTGCTTCGAAATGCCCTGCGTGATCGGGTACAGGCGCGTGCCGGACCCGCCGGCCAGAATGATGCCTCGCATGCGTCCCAGACTAGCCGGTCACGCGACGTTCGCCCGCCCTGATGCCGCGCTTACTCCTGTGCCATTTCCTTCATGAAGTCTTCGAAGGTGTAGCGGCCGGCGGCGATCTCGCGCACATCAAACTTCACTGCCAGGCCCAGCACCGTGGTGAGCACGCCCAGCACGAGCAACGCGATCTGCGGCTTGCTGATCTTGGAGAAATCGCCGCTGGACATCGCTTGCAGGATGTCCGGGGCGGAGGGCGCGGCCGACGACGTGGTGGTGGTCGGCGTGACCGTGGGGGTGGTGGTGACCGTGACCGTCGGGGTTGTCACGGTGGTGGGACTCGGGGTGGCGGTCGGCGTTGCCGTTGCGGTGGTGGTCCCGGTTGCCGTTGCTGTCGGAGTGGCAGACGTCGTCCCTGTCTGCCCCGTCTGTGCAGCGTGCGCCGGGACCACGAGGCCTGCGGCCCCTAGGACGGCGACGGTGGCTAACGCGACGGACTGCGTGCGAGGCATCTGCGTGCGAGACATGGTGGAGCTCCTTTTACTGTTTCCTCAGGCAAAGCAAGTTCAGCGTCTAAACCTACTGCATCGCAAGGTACAGGGCGAGTGCTGCTCGCCAATTGGTTGGCGTGAATCCGGTCGCCTTGATCTTGTCCAAGCTCAGCGTGGACTCCGCCGGGCGGCGTGCCTCCGGCCCGTTGAGCTCGGCGTACTGCGCCGTGGTCACCGGGTGTACCTCGGAGGGGTCGTGGCCGACGCCAATGAACACGGCCATGGCGATCTCGTCGCGGCCCACCGCGTCCCCGTCCGAGGTCAGGTTGTACACCCCGTACTCGGCCCGGGTGCGAAGCAGGTGCGCGATGCCCTTGGCCAGGTCCTCGGCGCACGTGGGGCGGCCGCGCTGGTCCATGATCACCTTCGGCTCCACCCCGCGCGCGGCAAGACCTGCCATCGTGGACATGAAGTTGTTGCCGTCGCCAAAGACCCAGGCGGTGCGCACCACGTAGTGCTTGCGCGCCACCTGCGCCGCGGTATCGCCCGCGGCCTTCGACGCCCCGTAGGCCGACAGCGGGGAGGGGATCTCCGCCTCGTCGTGGACCTCGCGGGTGCCGTCGAAGATGTAGTCGCTGGACACGTGCACCAGCGTTAGGTCGTGTTCGTTGCAGATCGCCGCCAACTGTGCCGGCGCCTCAGCGTTGACCGCCCAGGCGGTGGCGCGGTCGTCCTCGGCGCCGTTGACGTCGTTGTACGCGGCGCAGTTGATCACGGCCCAGTACTGGGAGAAGTCCAGGTCGGGCATGTCGGTGAGGTCGAACTCTTCGTGGGTGAAAAAGTCGGCCTCATCCTCGCCGTACACCTGCCTGAGCGCCCGGCCCAGCTGGCCGTTCGCGCCGGTGACGAGGATTTTGCGGGGTGGGACTGGCGTGGCGTCGGCAAGCATCGGGTGCTTCGTGTCTGCCTCCGAAAGCTCGGTGGGCTCGAGCGGCCACTCGACCTCCTTGTACGAGCAAAACGCGTACGCTCCGTCCGGGTTGTAGCGCTGATTGACCAGGTAGATGTAGGTCGTGGCGTCCTCGAGCGCCTGGAAGCCGTTGGCTACGCCCCGCGGCACAAACACCGCGATGTCCGGGGTGATCTCCAGTCCAAAGCGCGACCCAAACGTGGGCGAGCCCTCGCGCATGTCCACCCACGCGGCGTAAACGCGGCCCGAGGCCACTGAGATCCACTTGTCCCACGGCTCGGCGTGCATCCCGCGGGTGGCGCCGCGCCGGGCGTTGAAGCTCACGTTCTGCTGCGCGGGCACGAGCGCCTGGCCCGCCCAGTTCTCCTTAAACCAGCCGCGATTGTCCTTGTGGACGGTCAGCCGTTCAACCTTAAGGCCTTGAATCGGGGTCTCACACATGCACGCCAGTCTAGGGGCTGCCTAGTGGCCGCGCGCCGCGTAGCCCGCCTCCACCGCGTCCTTGCCCGCGGCCCACCAGGACTCGTGATCGCGGTACCAGGCAATCGTCTGCTCCAGGCCCGCGCGCAGATCCGTGTAGCGCGGCTGCCAGCCCAGCTCGCGGCGCAGCTTCGTCGCGTCCATGGTGTAGCGCTGGTCGTGGCCGGGGCGGTCCGCGACGTGCTCGTAGGTGCCGCCCATCAGCTCGCAGATGTCCTCGATGACCTGCTTGTTGGTCACGTGCGCGCCGCCGGCCCCGATGTTGTAGGTCTGGCCCAGCTCGCCGCGCTCCAGGATGGTGAGCACCGCGTCGTTGTGGTCGTCCACGTGGATCCAGTCGCGCACCTGCGCGCCCGTTCCGTACAGTTTCGCGGGCTCGCCGCGCAGCAGGTTGGTGATCTGCCGGGGGATGAACTTCTCCACGTGCTGGTAGGGGCCGTAATTGTTGGAGCAGTTGGAGATGGTCGCCGGGATGCCAAACGAGCGGACCCACGCGCGCACCAGGTGGTCCGAACCCGCCTTCGTCGCCGAGTAGGGCGAGGACGGGTTGTACGGCGTTGTCTCAGTGAAGGCGTCCGTGCCGCCGAGGGCGAGGTCGCCGAAGACCTCGTCGGTGGAGATGTGGTGCAGCCGCGCGCCGTGCTCGCGCACCGCCTCGAGCAGCGTGTACGTGCCCACCAGGTTGGTTTGGATGAACGCCGAGGGGTCGCGCAGCGAGTTGTCGTTGTGCGATTCCGCGGCGAAGTGCACCACGGTGTCGGCGCGTGCGACGAGGCGGTTGACCAGCGGGGCGTCGGCGACGTCGCCACGCACGAGCTCCACGTCGCACCCGGCGAGGCTGTCCCGATTGCCCGCGTAGGTGAGCTTGTCCAGCACCACAATCTTGTCCACCTTGCTGAGCGCCATGCGCACGAAGTTGGACCCGATGAACCCGGCACCGCCGGTGACCAGCATTGTTCCCATAGGGAACTACCTTAGCGCGCGCCGCAGCCCCGCCACATGCACCAGCGCGCCGGCCAGGGGGCCTGCGAAGAGGGCAATGCTTATCGACGCCACCGTGCCCCCACCCTCAGCACCCACCGGCGCCGCGAACAAAATCCCAAACGCCACCGCCGTGGCCGTGAGCCACCCGGCGACGTACCAGCCGTGGCGCTCCAGGGCGAGTACCGCAACACCGGTGATCATGAGCGCGCCCATGAACGCGGACGCGAAGGTGAGCACGCCCAGCGACACCCCGCCCATCGCGTACTCCGGCGAGAACGCGATGCGCAGGATGAGCGGGCCGACCGCCCACGCGGCGACGAACCCCACCGCGCCGAGCCCCAGGACCGCGCCAATTGGCATGGCCAGCGCCGCGTAGATCCGGTCGCGGTGCTCCACAAACCGGACCACCAGGGCCGACTGGAAGCGCTGCAGCGGCACGAGCACGGGCGCCCTGGTGAGGATCACGGCGTTGATCACCGCCGCCACCGGCGCGCCGGGAAACGCCGCGTTGATCACGGCGGGGAAGCCGGTGATTAGCGCCGCCGACGCCCCGGAGGCCACCATAGCGGTGACCATGCGGCGTACGAACAGGCCGCTGTCCACGTCCACCGGCACCTGCAGGTGCTCCCGGCGCAGCAGGGTGAGCCAGCTCGCCGCGCCGATCACGGTGATGAGCAGGAAGACCGGCAGGCCCCACCCGGCGGCCCACGCCACCACGGCGAGGACCAGGCGCACGCCCGAGTCCAGGGCGAAGAGGGCGGCGTAGCGGTCCCACAGGTGTGAGCCGGACAGGACGCCTGCCAGTACCGCCTGGAATACGTAGCTGATCAGGCCGATGGTGAGCAGGGCAGTGGCGGTGCCCGGGGACTGCGGTACGACGGTGCCCATGAGCAGGGCGCCGCCGACCGCCACGACGACGAGGACCACCGCCGCGAGCCGGGCGCCGATGCGCCACGGGTTAGCCGCGCCACGCTTGCCGGTCTCGGCGGCGGAGGCGACGGCGCGGGTGGTTTCGTGCGTGATGCCGTCGACAAGCCCGGCGCCCGCGAAGAAGACGCTCCAGAACGCGGCGAAGTACCGGTAGCCCGTCTCCGGGTCCAGGGCGCGGGCGGCGACCCAGAGCACGACGAAGCCGCTGATGGCCGCGAAGATGGTGGCCAGCGTCAGGTTCTTCACTGCGTGCGCTCCGCCGTTGCTGTGTCGCCGATCTGGCGTTCCAGCCAGGTGTAGATCATGGCCTCCACGCGCGCCACCTGCTCGTTGTCGGCCGCGCCCGCGTGCCCGCCGACGGTGTTTTCAAAGTAGTCGACCGGCTGGCCGGCTTCCCACAGCGCGAGCGCGAAGGTGCGCGCGTGGGCGGGGTGGACGCGGTCGTCGCGGGTGGACGTGGTCACCAGGGCCGGCGGGTAGGCGGGGGCGCTGGCCACGTTGTGCAGCGGCGACCACGTCTCAATGAAGGCGCGCTCGGCAGGGTCGTCCGGGTCCCCGTACTCCGCCATCCACGACGCCCCGGCGGAGAGCGTGTGGTAGCGCAGCATGTCCGTGAGCGGGACCTGCACCACGGCGGCGCCGAAGCGGTCCGGGTACTGGGTGAGCGCACCGGAGGTGAGCAGCCCGCCGTTCGAGCCGCCGCGGATGGCAATGCGCTCGGGCGTGGCGTAGCCGCGCGCGACGATGTCTTCCAGCACGGCGCGGTGGTCCTCCCACACCTTGTGGCGGTTTGCCTTCACGGCCTGCGAGTGCCAGCTGGGGCCGAACTCGCCGCCGCCGCGCAGGTTGGGCTGTACGTAGAAGTATCCCTTGGACAGCCAGGCGATGCCGCGCACGTTAGAAAACGACGGCGTGAGCGAGACCTCGAAGCCGCCGTAGCCGCCCACCAGCGTCGGGCGCGGGCCGCGCGAGAAGTCGCCGGTGATGTAGTAGGGGATCCGGGTGCCGTCGGCGGAGGTCGCCCAGTGCTGGCGGGTTTCCAGCCCTGCGGTGTCCGAAAGGTCAAAGAGGGCGGGGGCGTGTTTGGCCGCGTTGGGGTGATCGGGCGCGGTGGCGTCGAGAAGCGAAAGCGTGCTCGGCGTGGTGAAGCTGGAGGTGTTGAGCCATACCTCATCGCCGTCGAGCGGGCTGGTGGCTACGATGTGCGCGGCCGAGGCCGGCGGGAGCGGGACGTCGGTGCGCTCCCAGGTGCCGAGGGCGATGCGCTCGATGCGGGTGGACACGTTGTCGAGCGTGGTGACGAAGGCGTAGTTGGCGGTCAGCGAGAGGTCTTCAACCGCGCTTGAGTCGGACAAGTCGGACAGGACGCGGAAGTCGCGCTCGCCCGCGAGGAAGCGCTCCAGGTCGGTGACGGCGAGCGCGCCGGCCGGGATCGTTGCGCCCTCCGGCTGGTAGTCGGTGCGCGGGATGATGAACAGCCACTGCTTGTAGGGCACCGCGCTGCAGTCCAGCGGCAGGTCCAGCTCCTGGCCGTCGACCCAGGTCCGGGACGTGTAGAAATCCAGGGCGCGGGTGATCACGGTGCGCTCGTAGCCGGGAGTGGGGTCGTAGGAGGCGCCGACGGCGACGTCGCTCGCCTCGCCGCGGAAGATCTCCTCCGCCTGCGCGAGCGGCGTGCCGCGGTGCCAGCGGCGAACCTGCGCGGGGTAGCCGGAGTGGGTGAGCGAGTCCTCGCCCAGGTCCGTGCCCACCAGGAGCGTGTCGCGGTCGACCCAGCTCACATCGGTCTTGGCCTCATCGATGCGGAAACCGTCGGCGACAAAGGCGCGGGTGTGCAGGTCAAACTCGCGGATGGTCACCGCGTCGGCGCCGCCCCGCGACAGCCGCAGCAGCGCTCGGTCCTGCGTCAGCGGCAGCACGGTCGCGCCCTTCCAGACCCAGTCCTCGCCCTCTGCGCGGGCAAGCGTATCCACGCTCACCAGTTCCTCCCACTCCGTTTCCGGAGCCAGGAACTCGGGCAAGGTGGTGCGGCGCCACACGCCGCGGGGGCGCGAGGCGTCGCGCCAGAAGTTGTAGAGGAAATCGCCGCGGCGCAGCACGTAGGGGATGCGCGCGTCGGTGTCCAGGGCGGCGCGGATGTCGCTGCGGAGGCGCGCAGCCTCCTCGGCGAGCGGGCTGCCGAGCGCGGTCAGCGAGGCCTCGGTGTCGGCGGACCACGCGTTGGCCCACGCCAGCGCCTCATCTCCGGTGATCTGGTCGAGCAGCGCCGGGTCGATCGCTCTGCTGCGGGGCTGATTGCTCTGCTTGCTCTGCGGGTGCATCTACATCCCAAACGCAGGGGCGATGGTGGTGAACCATGCCTGCTGGATGTCGTCCTGCCAGTATCCCCAGGAGTGCGTGCCAGCGTTGCGGAACTCGTAGTGCGCCGGGATGTTCAGCCCGTCGAGCTTTGCGCGCAGGTCGTGGTTGCACTGGTTGATGGCGGCCTCGATCGCGCCACCCTCGACCTGCAACGTGGTGGCGGCGACACCCGCCGCGATCTCCGGCACGCCGGCCTCGCCCACCAGGTAGCTGACCTGGTCCTTCCGGCCAGCCAGGCCGGTGGAGGAGGAGATGTAGAGCTTGGTGCCGCGCAGGCGCTCGGCGTTGGCCAGCCCGTCGTTCCACACATTGTTCGGGCTGCCCATCGGGCCCCACATTTGCTCCGGGGTGATCTCCTGGAAGTTCGGGATGTTCGCCGCGCGGTTGACGGTCACGCGCCCGTAGTTGTAGCCGTGCGGGGAGGCGGTGGCGGCGCAGCCGGAGAACGAGGCGGCGGCGTCGTAAAAGCCCGGGCGGTGCTCCGGCAGCACGAGCGCGCTCGTGCCGGACATGGAAAAGCCGACGATGGCGCGGCGGTTGTCCGCGTTGAGCGTGCGCTCCATCGGGCCGGGCAGCTCCTGGGTGAGGAACGTCTCCCACTTCTGCGGCCCGCGGACGTAGCGCCCCTGCGGGTTTTGGTCTACCCAGTCGGTGTAGTACGAGAACGCGCCCGCCTGCGGGATGACCACGTTGACGCCCTTGCCCGCAAAGAATTCGCGGGTGGTAAAGGACTTCAGCCAATCCTGGTCCTGCTCCGCGCCGCCTGCGCCGTTGAGCAGGTAAATGATCGGTGCGTTGGGCACGCGCTGCCCGGCGGCATTGGTTGCCGGGATCACCGCGACCGGGATGTCACGCCGCATGGAAGGCGAGTACACCTGGTACGACAGCACGTTCTTGTGGTCTACCTGCTGGGTCCACGACTGCGGGCGGTTGGTGTTCAGCGCCAGCGGCGGGTTGGACCGCGCGTCCCACGCCTTCACAGTGCCCACCGGGGTCTGCCCCGCGACCTGGGCGGCGGTGACGGTGGCGGCGTCCGCCGCCGGGGTCATACCGCAGGCCAGAGCGATTGTCGACGCCGCGGCAACCACGGCTCCCTTCAAGTTCATCAGTCCTGCATTCCTTTTCCAGGTTGTCTTGGGAGTAACAGAGAGAAGCGGGAGTGCCCACTGTTTCAGATATTGCCGAGTGCTCATCTTACGTTACTCATGGGGCAATTGAGGTTACAGTGTGCGACAATAGGCCGCACAGTTTGTAACAGCGGTGACAGAAAACGAGGTTTTTCACATGAACGGATTGGAAACCATCCAGGTCCAGATCAACGAGGCGCTCGGCCAGATCCTCAACTTTGGCTCGTCGACCTCCTCCACCATCGCCTACGGTCTGGGGCTGTTCTAAGCCGCACGTTTGTGGCCCAATAGTTTGAGGGCTGGCTTGCACCCGGTGCAAGCCAGCCCTCAAGGCGTTTCCGGCGGGCGACTAGTTGGCGTCGGCCGCGGTGGTCTCCGTCGGCGCTGTGGTTTCAGTGGTTTCCGTGGTTTCAGTGGTTTCCGTTGCCTCCTCCGTCGCGGTGGCGGCGGCGGACTCGGAAGGCTCGGCGGCAGTGGTCGTTTCAGTCGGCTCGGTCGGGAGCGTCGGCAGGGCCGGTGCTTCCGGTGCGGCGGTCCCGGTCGGCTTCTCGGGGGCCGCCGGGGTGTCCTTCTCGGTCGTGGTCTCCGGCTCGTCCGGGAGCAGCGCCGGGCGGATCACGGTTGCCCAGGACTCGCGCATGTCCTCCAGCCAGGACGGCCAGGAGTGGGTGCCGGTGGCGCGGAAGTTGTAGTGCGCCGGGATGCCCTTGGCGTCCAGCTTGGCGCGCAGGTCGTGGGTGCAGGCGTTCATCGCGCCCTCGATCACGCCGCCCTCGACCAGGAGGGTGAGGTGGTTAGAAAAGGCGCGGCTGGATTCCAGGTTGCGCTGGTTCTTCAGGTAGCCGATGGTGTCGGTCTCGCTGACCAGGCCGGTGCCGCTAGAAATGTACAGGTCAGTGCCCTTGAGGTACTCCGCCATGACGAGCGCGTCGTTGTAGCGGTTGTACTCGGAGCCCATCGGGCCCCACAGCTCATCCGGGGTCAGGCCGCCGCCGCGGTTCACCGTCAGGCCGACGAAGAACCAGGGGAGCGGGCGGGAGGTCGCGGCGCAGCCGGAGAAGGAGCCGACCGCCTTGTAGAAGCCCGGGTTGTGCTCAGCGAGCAGGAGCGAGGAGGTGGCGGACATGGAGAAACCGGAGACCGCGCGGCGGTCGTTGGTGGTGTCCATGTACGGCTCGATTGCCTGCGGCAGTTCCTTGGCCAGGAAGGTGGACCAAAGCTGCTTGCCGTTCATGTAACGGTTCTTGTCCGGCTCGGTGAGCCAGTCCACGTAGTAGGAGAAGGCGCCCTCCATCGGGATGACCACGTTGACGGGCTCGTGGCCCAGGGTGCGGTCGAGGGTGCCGCCGGCCTGGGCGATCCAGTCCGTGTCCTGCTCGGAGCCGCCGGCGCCGTTGAGCAGGTAGTAGGTCGGCGCGTCTTTGATGTAGTTGCCCTGGTCGTCGGTCGCGCGGATGATCGCGACCGGGATGTCGCGCTCCATGGAGGGGGAGTAGACCTCGACGGCCTCGCCACCGTCGAAAAGCTTGATCTTGTCCACCCATTCCTGCGTGCCGCCGGTGGCGGCGGGCAGGGAGCGGGGGAGCGGCTTGACGGTACCGGCGGAAGTAGCGCGCTCCTCCTGCATGTTGTTCAGCTTGTCGGGGTCGGTTTCGGGGCCGGACAGGACATCGTCGATAAGCGCGCCGACCTCGCCCTCGTCCCCGGTCGGGTTGGAAGCGCCGCCGCCGTTGGCGTCGGTGAGCTCGCTGTCGGAGTCCTCGGCGTCCGAAGTTGGCTCGCTCGGCGCAGAGGACGCAGACGACTCAGTGGACTCAGAAGACTCAGTGGTCTCTGCCGGCTCAGAAGATGCGGTGGATTCCGTCGTCTCCGGCACGGTCGCGGAGGTGGTGGATTGTGCGGCGGCGATCTGCGCGGGCTGGGTGCCTTCCTCGCTGTCGGCGCTGAGGTGGATACCTGCCGGGACCGCGGCTGCGGCGATGGCAACTGCGGCGACGGCGGCGAGTGCGGGGCGCGTGAACTTCACGGTGGCTCGCTTTCCTAGTTAGCTGTGTAAACGGTGTGAACAAACGGGAGGGCTCGTCGTTGCTTCCGTATATATTGCCAGACGGCCGTCACGTTACAGGAGCGAAACCGGAGTACAGGGTGTTTCGGGGTGCTCGGTACCCACATTCGGGCGCTGTACGGCACTCGCGGAAGCGCGATGTGGGGGAATGCATACCCAAAGTTGGGGAATGCACGTATCCTGTGTGGCGTGAGTAAAGAACATTTTGACGTTGTTGTCCTCGGCGCGGGCCCCGGTGGGTACGTTGCCGCCATCCGTGCAGCTCAGCTGGGTAAGAAGGTTGCAGTTGTAGAGAAGCAGTACTGGGGCGGTGTCTGCCTCAACGTGGGCTGCATCCCGTCCAAGGCGTTAATTAAGAACGCTGAGGTTGCAGAGATTTTCAACCACGATGCCAAGACGTTCGGCATTAAGGGTGACGTGGAGTTCGATTACTCGGACGCCCACAAGCGCTCCCGCCAGGTCTCTAAGAAGATCGTCGGTGGCGTGCACTACCTGATGAAGAAGAACAAGATCACCGAGATCAACGGCCTCGGCTCCTTCACCGACGCGAACACGATCGAGATCACCGAGGGCGACGACAAGGGCACGACCGTCACCTTCGACGACTGCATTATCGCCACTGGCTCCGTCGTGCGCACGCTCCCGGGCATCGAGCTGTCCGAGAACGTCGTCTCCTACGAGGAGCAGATCCTCAACCCCGAGGCCCCGAAGAAGATGGTCATCGTGGGCGCCGGCGCGATCGGCATGGAGTTCGCCTACGTGCTGTCCAACTACGGCGTCGACGTGACGGTTGTGGAGTACATGGACCGCGTCCTGCCCAACGAGGACAAGGACGTGTCCAAGGAGATTGCGAAGAAGTACAAGAAGCTCGGCGTGAAGCTGCTGACCGGCCACGCCACCACCGCTGTGCGTGACAACGGCTCCGAGGTCGAGGTGGACATTCAGAAGAATGGCACCGACAAGACTGAGACGCTCACCGTGGATCGCGTGATGATCTCCGTCGGCTTCGCCCCGCGCACCGAGGGCTACGGCCTGGAGAACACGGGTGTCGAGCTGACCGAGCGTGGCGCCATTGCTATCGACGACCGTATGCGCACCAACGTCGAGCACATCTACGCCATCGGCGACGTCACCGCGAAGCTGCAGCTCGCCCACGTCGCGGAGGCCCAGGGCATTATCGCCGCGGAGACGATCGCGGACGCGGAGACCTTGGAGATCGAGGACTACATGATGACCCCGCGCGCGACCTTCTGTAACCCGCAGGTCGCGTCCATGGGCTACACCGAGGAGCAGGCGAAGGAGAAGTGGCCGGACCGCGACATCAAGGTCGCCACCTTCCCGTTCTCCGCGAACGGCAAGGCTGTCGGCCTGGCCGAGACCGCGGGCTTTGGCAAGCTCATCGCTGACGCCGAGTTCGGCGAGATCCTCGGCGCGCACCTGGTCGGCCCGCACGTCTCCGAGCTCCTGCCGGAGATCACCCTGGCCCAGCGCTTCGACCTCACCGCCGGTGAGATCGCCCGCAGCATCCACATTCACCCGACGCTGTCCGAGGTACTCAAGGAAGTTGCCCACGGCGTCGAAGGTCACATGATCAACCTGTAGGCAGTTGCTTGTCGACGCCACCGTCGACCCACCCCAAGCGCCCCGGTTTTCGCCGGGGCGCTTTTTGTGTGCCACGGGGGCGTCGAAAAGCGAAAGCTCAACCTGGAGTTGAAACTAAGGGCGAACTTACCAACGAAAGGTTGACACATTAAGGGGTGCAGGCAGGGGGATTATGAACAAAATGCGGTGAGAGTGTGCAAGGTCACAAATTGCCGTAGGGTGGGCTGGGAACGTTGAAAGTTGCTGGGAGCGGGCGCGCTCCGGGGGTCAAGCGAGAAAGGTATTCCCATTATTCGAGGTGGGAGGGGGTGCGGGAGCGCGGAAGTGGCGCGAATAAATAGGTGGGGTGCCCAAAGGTTGCCTACAGTAGTAGCGACACTGGAGGTGCCATGACTGTACAAAACGCAGACCGTGAAGCCATTCGTCACGGTAAAATCACTGAAAAGCCGCTGCGCGAGCGGCCGTCCTACCCAACGTGGGCTTTGAAGCTGACCATGGCCGTCACCGGCCTCATTTTCGGTCTTTTTGTGCTCGGCCACATGGTGGGCAACCTGAAGATCTTTATGCCGCTCCACGCCAACGGGCAAGCGCCGATTGATGAATACGGCCGCTTCCTGCGCGAGATCGGCGAGCCGCTGCTCCCGCACGAGGGCTTCCTCTGGATCGCCCGCATCGTGCTGCTCGTCTGCCTGGTGCTGCACGTCTGGGGTGCGTTCACGCTGAAGGCGCGCTCGTCCCAGTCGCGCGGCAAGTTCAAGCGCACGGGCCTGATGGGTGGCTGGCAGTCCACCGCGACCCGCTGGATGCTCATCACCGGCGTAATCCTGCTGCTCTTCGTCATCTTCCACCTGCTGGATCTGACCACGGGCCAGGTCGTCGCCTCTGACCAGTTCGTCCACGGCGAGGTGCGCAACAACATGCTCGCCACCTTCGCGCCGGGCCGCTGGTGGGTCACCCTGATCTACGTCGTGGCCAACCTCGCGCTGCTGATGCACCTGACCCACGGCATCTACCTCGCTGTCTCCGACCTCGGTTGGCTCGGCGAGCGCGGCCGCGGCCTGATGGTCCTGCTGGCGTACGTCCTCCCGTTCATCGTGGTCATCGGCAACGTCGTGATGCCGATTGCCATCGCGTGCGGATTCGTCCCCGACTTTTCCCGGTAACGGCTGATAGAGGAGAAACACACTATGACTACCGCATACAACCCCAATAAGGGTGCTCAGGGCGGCGCAGCCGACACCACCGCTACCGGCGCAGTGGGCGCCCAGGGTGCTGCCGGCCGGGAGACGTCCGGCGGCTTCCGCCAGCCCGAGTCCGCCGCTCCCGGCGTGACCCCGGGGCACATTCTGGACGCCGCGGAGCCCAACCGCGACGAGGTCCGCATGAAGGACATGTGGGGCTACCAGAAGGACCACATGAACCTGGTCTCCCCGCTGAACCGCCGCAAGTTCACCGTCCTCGTGGTGGGCACCGGCCTGTCCGGCGGCGCTGCCGCCGCGGCGCTGGGCGAGCTGGGCTACAACGTGAAGGCCTTCACCTACCACGACGCACCGCGCCGTGCGCACTCCATCGCCGCGCAGGGTGGCGTGAACTCCGCCCGCGGCAAGAAGGTGGACAACGACAGCGCGTACCGCCACACCAAGGACACCGTCAAGGGAGGCGACTACCGCTGCCGCGAGTCCGACTGCTGGCGCCTGGCTATCGAGTCCGTCCGCGTCATCGACCACATGAACGCCATCGGCGCCCCGTTCGCCCGCGAGTACGGCGGCACCCTGGCCACCCGCTCCTTTGGTGGCGTGCAGGTCTCCCGCACCTACTACACCCGTGGCCAAACGGGCCAGCAGCTGCAGCTGTCCACCGCGTCGGCGCTGCAGCGCCAGATCCACCTGGGTAACGTGGAGATCTTCACCCACAACGACCTGATGGACCTGGTCATCACGGAAAAGGATGGCAAGAAGCACTGCGAGGGCATTGTCACCCGCAACCTGATCACCGGCGAGATCGTGCCGTTCACCGGCCACGCCGTGATCCTGGCCACCGGCGGTTACGGCAACGTCTACCACAAGACGACGCTGGCCAAGAACTCCAACTCGTCTGCCATGATGCGCGCGTACGAGCGCGGCGCGTACCTCGCCTCCCCGGCATTCATCCAGTTCCACCCGACGGGCCTTCCGGTCAACGCGAAGTGGCAGGCGAAGACGACGCTGATGTCCGAGTCGCTGCGTAACGACGGCCGCATCTGGACCCCGAAGGAAAAGGGCGACGACCGCGACCCGAAGGACATTCCGGAGGAGGAGCGCGACTACTTCCTCGAGCGCCGCTACCCGGCGTTTGGCAACCTGGTGCCGCGCGACGTGGCCTCCCGCGCCATCTCCCAGCAGCTCAACGCCGGCTACGGCGTTGGCCCGCTGCACAACTCCGCGTACCTGGACTTCACCGACGCCATCGAGCGCCTCGGCGAGGACACCATCCGCGAGCGCTACTCCAACCTGTTCGAGATGTACGAGGATTCCATCGGCGATGACCCGTACAAGGTCCCGATGCGCATCGCTCCGACCGTCCACTTCACCATGGGCGGCCTGTGGACCGACTTCAACGAGATGACCTCCATCGACGGCCTCTTCGCCGCCGGCGAGTGCTCCTGGACCTACCACGGTGCGAACCGCCTGGGTGCGAACTCGCTGCTCTCCGCGTCCGTTGACGGCTGGTTCACCCTCCCGTTCACCGTGCCGAACTACCTGGCCAACCACCTCGGCGAGGAAGTGCTGCCGGAGGACGCGCCGGAGGTCACCGAGGCCGTCAACCGCGCCAAGGACACCATCGAGCAGATCATGTCCGTTAACGGCACCGAACCGCACGGCCCGGAGTTCTACCACGAGCAGCTCGGCGACATCCTCTACGAGCACTGCGGCGTCTCCCGCACGGTCGAGGGCCTGACGGAAGGCATCCAGAAGATCCGCGCGCTTCGCGACGATTTCCGTGCCAACATCTCCATCCCGGGTTCCCCGAACGAGATGAACCAGACCCTCGAGGCCGCACTGCGCCTGGCCGACTACATCAACCTCGGCGAGCTGATGTGCATCGACGCCCTGGACCGCGACGAGTCCTGCGGTGCGCACTACCGCATGGACCACCTCACCGAGGATGGCGAGGCAGAGCGAGACGACGAGAACTGGTGCTTCGTCTCCGCGTGGGAGCCGGCCGGCGAGGGCGAGTTCATCCGCCACGCAGAACCCCTGTACTTTGATTCGATCCCGCTGATGACAAGGAACTACAAGTAATGAAACTGACACTTGAGATCTGGCGTCAGGCCGGACCCGACACTGAAGGGCACTTCGAGACCGTCCAGGTGGACGACGCCGTCGAGCAGATGTCCATCCTGGAGCTCCTCGACCACGTGAACAACAACCTGGTCGAGGAAGGCAAGGAGCCGTTCGTCTTCGCCTCCGACTGCCGCGAGGGCATCTGCGGCACCTGTGGCCTGAACGTGAACGGCCGCCCGCACGGCGCGGACACCAACACCACCGCCTGCCTGCAGCGCCTGTACAACTACAAGGACGGCGACACCCTGAAGATTGAGCCGTTCCGCTCCGGCGCGTTCCCGGTGATCAAGGACCTCGCCGTGGACCGCTCCGCGCTGGACCGCGTGATGCAGCAGGGTGGCTACGTCTCCATCAACGCCGGTACCGCACCGGACGCCGACACCCTCGCCGTGAACCACCACGACGCGGAGACCGCGCTGGACTACGCGGCCTGCATCGGCTGCGGCGCCTGCGTCGCCGCCTGCCCGAACGGTGCTGCACACCTGTTCACCGGCGCGAAGCTCAAGCACCTGAAGCTGCTGCCGCTGGGCAAGCAGGAGCGCGGCCGCCGCGCCCGCAACATGGTCGACGAGCTGGAGACCAACTTCGGCCACTGCTCGCTCTACGGCGAGTGCGCGGACGTCTGCCCGGCGGGTATCCCGTTGGACGCGGTCGGTGCGATCAACGCCGAGCGCGCACGTGCAGCCTTCCGTGGTGGCGACGACTAGGCCGCCGTATACTATCTACCGAGTATTTGAAGCAGGACGAGAGAAAAGAGTCATCATGGCTTCCGAGCACGCAGTTGCAGACATCAGCAGCGAGTCTTTCCCGACGTACAAGTCGGCACTCGCGGACACCTACATCGAGGGCTACGACCCGGTTTCCCTGGGCGCTCCGCACTCCTCGCTGAACCGATTCTCCACCTGGATCGCGATGGCCCTGATCCTGGCGTCCCTCTCCGGCTTCGGCTTCGCCGTCTGGGGCGGCTCCGCCATGATCGCCGGCTTCGGCGCACAGGAGAATGACTACAGCCAGATCCTGCTCATCCTCGGCCTGATCGTCGTCGCCGCCACCCTGATCCTCGGCGCGATCCTGATCGCCGTAGGCCGCAAGGACTACAAGGCGTACAGCAAGGCCACCGGCCGCGTGAACTAGCGCCGCACGCCCTGCGCCACTTCCCCCGTCTGCGGAATTCTCCCGCGGGCGGGGGATTTTTGGTGCACGAGAGCGTCGATAAGCAACTCGAACTGCGCGGGGCCGGGCTGCCATAATCAAGGTATGTCTCAGCACGCGATGATGCCCGCGCCCTCGAACGAGGCAGAGCGGCGGCGGATCCTCCGGAATCACAAGATTTTTGTCACGAGCCTGCTCGGGCTCATGGCGGTGATCTTCCTGTCCTGCTCGTGGTGGCAGTCGCATGGCGCGCCCGCCTGGGTGGGCTATGTGCGCGCCGCGGCGGAAGCCGGCATGGTGGGCGGGCTGGCGGATTGGTTCGCCGTCACCGCGCTGTTCCGCTATCCCATGGGCCTGCCGATCCCGCACACAGCGATCATCCCCAACAAGAAGGACCAGGTCGCCGACGCGCTCAGCGAGTTCGTCAGCGAGAACTTCCTCAACGCCCGCACCATCACGCAGAAGGTGATGGAGGCGAACCTGCCGCAGCGCGTCGGCACGTGGCTCACCCGCCCTGCCAGCGCCGAGCGGGTCAGCCAGGAGGTCGGCGACTTTACGGTTCGCGTCGTGCGCGGCATCGATCCTGCTGACGCAGAGGCGTTCATCAACACCCAGCTCATCGACCGACTCGCTGAGCCCACGTGGGGTCCGCCGCTCGGCCGCGCGCTCGAGGGCTTCATCGCCGACGGCAAAGCGGAGCCCATCGTCGAGGACATCCTCGCCTGGTCGCGCGCGAAGCTGGACGGGATGGAGCAGAGCATCGTCACGCTTATCGACGACCGCATGCCCCGCTGGGCACCGAAATTTGCCAAGGACCTGGTGGGGGAGAAGGTGTATACCGAGCTGGTGAAGTTCATGGCGGAGGTGGACCGCGACCCGAACCACGAGGCGCGCCGCGCCATCCGCCGGCAGCTGTCCCAGTTCGCGCAGGACCTGCAGTTCGATAGCCAGATGATTACGCGCGTCGAGGCACTCAAGGGCGACGTGATGGGCTCCACCGCCGTCACCTCCGCGGCAAGCAGCATGTGGGAGCAGCTCGCGGACACTATCGTGGCCAACGCCACCGACCCGCAGAGCATGCTGCGCCGCAAGGTGGCGGACGCCGCCGCGGAGTGGGGCGGGAAGCTGGCGAACGACCCGGAGGTGCGCGCGTCGGCGGAGCAGAAGTTGGAAAAGGTGGTGCACTTCGCCGCCGAGAACGGCGCGGACCAGATCGTGGGCATCATCGCGGAGACCATCCAGCGCTGGGACGGGGCGGAGGCCTCGGACAAGATCGAGCTCATGGTGGGCAAGGATCTGCAGTTCATCCGCCTCAACGGCACGATCGTGGGTGCACTCGCCGGGTTGGTTATTTACACTGTGTCTCAGCTGCTCTTTTACTAGCTCACGCAACCACCACCCAGCAAGACACTGCAAGACACTGAAAGGTTTTCTGACATGGCTGACAATTCCTTCGACTCTGCATCCAACCCCTCCGAGTCCGGCGATCTGCGGGCCAACCTGCGCGACGCGGGCCAGGCGATCGTTGCCGCCGGCTCCTCCCTCGGCGCGATGATCAGCAAGCACGCCGGCAAGTACACGGAGGACCTGCCGGAGAAGCTGAAGTCCGCTACCGCCAGCGCCCGCGAGCGCCTGGACCAGGCCGATAGCGAGGGCGAGATCCGCGCGGCGGCCTCCAACTTCGTCGCTGAGGCAGAGAAGCAGTTTAAGGCGTTTCAGCAGCGCGACCTGGAGTTCTCCGACGACGTGAAGGGCTCGCTGCAGAAGGCCGTGGAAGACGCGCGCGGCCTGTTCAACGAGAAGATCGGCGAGCTGCGCGGTGGCGGTGCCGGCACCGCCACGGGCCAAGGCGCGGACAGCGTGCTCGATGATGTGCGCGAGCGCCTCGAGTCCCTGTTTGCCCGCGTGCAGGAGCAGTTTGGCGGCGCGAACCAGCGCCCCGATATTATCGATGGCGAAATTGTCGCCGACGAGGATAAGTAACGTATGACCCCGACTCTTGCGAACCTGAGCACCGTCACGATCATCATGAGCATCCCGACGATGCTCAGCGCCCTCTTCTTCTTCGCGGTGGCGATCGCGGGCTTCGCCGGGGTGTACTTTGCGCTGTCCACCCGCGCGGATGCGTTTGACGCGGCGGACCGGCAGAACAAGAACACGTGGGCGCTCATCCTGGGTGGCTCCGCCCTGGTCTGCCTGCTCCACCTGCCGTTCATCATGTGGTTCGGCGCGGTGGCGATCGGCGTGTACTGGCTGGACGTGAAGCCCCAGCTGGATAACATTCTGCGCGGCAACTACGGGTACTAGCGGCGCATGAACGACTACGAGTGGCTGGCCACCCGCCGGGGCACGTTCCTGGCCGGTGGCCCGTTTGCTGCCCCGGACGACCGGGGGAGCGCGGGCCTTGTCGTCGAGCCGACCCAGATCCCGCAGGTGCTTCGCCGCAGTCTTCCCGCCATCGCCGTCGTGGGCTGGCCCACCGGCCGCCACCACAGCGTGATCAAGGCGGCGGAGGCGCGCCTGGCGGCCGAGTCGGGCGCCGACGAGATCTGGCTCGCGCTCGACCCCGATGCCGCGCAGGGCGCCGCGCTTGCCGACGCCATCGCGGTCCACCAGTCACTCACCGTCCCAGTGGGCATCGTCTGCCCCGCAAGCGCAACGGATACTGCGCTGCGGGTCGCGGAGCAGCTCGGCGCGTCCTGCCTAGCTGTCCCGGCCGCCGCCGGGGTGCCCGACACGCCTGTCGACGTCGCCGTCTACGGCGCCGATCCGGGCGAGGAGGCCGCGATCACGTGGCTGGAAGCCGGTGCGGCCCGGGTCTTCGCCCGCTCCGGAGCACAGTCGGACTAGGCCGCGGCGCCGTACTGGCCCTGCGCGTTCTGCATCTCCGCAAAGTTCACGTTTTCACCGGTCATGGTGACGCGCACGCCGCCGGGCACGACGCTGAACTCCTGGATGTTCATGCCGTCGGCGCTCTGCTCCTCCATGCCCTGGCTCATGGCGTCGCTCAGCGCGCTCGCGGCCTCCTCAGGCAGGTCCATGCCGAACAGCTGGGTGCCGGTGGCCTCGAAGCGCATCTGGCCCTGCTCGGTGATGGGCTTGAGGTCCAGCGCGGCCACCCCTCCGGTGAACTCGATGTGGACGGTGCCGGCGTCGGGGTCGGTGCTCACGTCGGAGACGTTGATCACGCCGCTGAGGAAGGAGTCCTCGCCCATCTGCTGCTGCAACTGCTGGTTGAGCATCGCGCGGATGAGGTCATTGGTGAGCTCGGTGTCCACACGGAAGGACTCGGCGACGGGGTCGCCGGAGCCGTAGCGGATGTTGTCCATGACGATGTGCGAGGCGGGGTCGCCGGTCACCTGGTCGCCGTTGACCACCAGGGTGGACGGGGTGTCCAGGTCGATGTGGGGCAGCTTGCCAGACACCAGGCCGAAGATTACCGGCTGTGGGCCGAAGGAGACGTCGGGCTCCGCGCCGTCACCGCCGCCCTGGGCGGACGAGGTCTCGGCGTTCTTGTTGAACTCCGAGGTGATCTGGTTGGCCATGAACATGCGGATCCCGCCCTCGGCGATGAGGAGCAGGACGAGCAGTGCGGCAAGGATGCCGACGATGACTTTCCACGCGGTTTTCATGCGGCCTAGTGTACGGCAGGGTCCACCGCCGCCCAGTCCACGGTGAGCACGTTGTCGCGCAGGGGGCGCCGCACCGGGTGGATGGGCCACCCCTTGGCCACGAGTTCTTTTCGGGCTTCGCGCCAGCGCACGCGGGGCCCGTATGGGTCGAAGGGGGCGGCGTGGGCGTAGGCCGCGTTGGCGTCGGTAAGCAGCGCGTGGATCTTCTCGCCAGGGACGTTGCGGTGGATGAGGGCCTTGGGCAGGCGCTCGGCCACGTCACCCGGTTCGGCGACGTCGAAGGGGTCCCAAGCGAGGGTGAGGGAGCGGGGGCCGGTGGCGTCGAGAAGCACCCAGGTGGCGCGGCGGCCGATCTCGTCGCAGGTGCCTTCGATGAACATGCCGCCGGGGGCGAGGCGCTCGCAGACGGTCCGCCAGGCCTCATCCACCTCGGCGACGTCGTATTGGCGCAGCACGTTGAAGGCGCGCACGAGGTGGGGGCGGTAGCCGGCGAGCTCGAATCCGCCGAGCTCGAAGCGAACGCCGTCGCGTGGCGGCAGCACCCGGTCGGGGTGGATCTCCAGGCCCACGACCTGGGTAGACGGATTGACGCGCCGCAGCCAGCGGGACCACTCGACGGTGGTGGTGTGCGAGGCGCCGTAGCCCACGTCCAGCGCGAGCGGCTCCCGCGCGCCGCGCAGCAGGGAGCGGATCGCGGGGTTGTAAAAGGCCCAGCGATCACAACGGCGCAGGCGGTTGTACCCGGTGGTGCCGCGGGTGATTACTCCGTACGGCTTGCCGGGGCCGGCCTGCGCCCTGAGGTTGTGGTGGTGCGGGGAGATTTACAGGTTCTCCGCGATCCACTGTTCGGTGAGCTTGGCTTCGTTTTCCACGATCTCCTCGAGCGCCTCGGCCACCTTCGGCTCGAGCGCTGCGCCCATGAACGGGATGTCTACCTTGGCCTCGTTGTCGTAGGCGAGGGTGGTGGTGTCGCCCTCGCCGGTCATGGTGATCTCGCCGGAGAAGTCAACCGGGGTGCCCTTCACGTCACCGGTGAAGGTGTGGTTGGCGGTTGCGCCGTCGAGCTTGCCGATGTTGACCACGCGCTTGAGCTTGAGGTCCTGGCTGATCATGGCCTGCGCGGCCTCGGGCAGGATGGACTTGGGCAGCACTTCAAACAGGGTGGCGGTGTCACCGGTGAACTCGTGCAGCTGGCCCGGCTCCGGGGAGAGCTTCTCCGCGATGAACTCCCAGTACGCCTGGGTGGCGTAGGCCTCGGCGACCTTCTCGGCCGGCTGGTTGATGGTTACGGTGGTTTCACTTCGTGCAGTCATGCCCAACAGACTACCGTTGGTGGGGTGTCTGATTCATCTTTCGCCTCCCTGACCACGCTGCGCGTCGGCGGCACCCCCGCTGACCTGATCCGTTGCACGACTGCGGAGGAGCTCGCGGCCACCGTCGCGCGCCTGGACGCCGTGGGCACGCCACTGCTGGTCGTGGGCGGCGGCTCGAACCTGCTCGTCGCCGAGGGGAAGTTGGACCTCGTTGCGGTTGTCGCAGCAAACGAGGGCATCACGCTTGTCGACGCCCCCTCGTCCCCCTCCTCCCGCACCACCCTGCGCATCGGCGCGGGCACGGTGTGGGACGACGTGGTGGCCTACGCGGTCGAGCGCGGCCTGGGCGGTATCGAGGCCCTCTCCGGGATCCCGGGGTCTGCGGGCGCCACCCCGGTGCAAAACGTCGGCGCGTACGGCGCGGAGATCGCCGAGGTGCTCACCCGCGTGCGCCTGTGGAACCGCGAGACCAACAACGATGAGTGGGTGCCCGCAAGCGACCTGGACCTGGCCTACCGGTACTCCAACCTGAAGTTCACGCACCGCGCGGTCGTGCTCGAGCTGGAGATCGAGCTGGAGCGCCGCGAGCTCTCGGCCCCGCTGCGCCACCTCGGCGGCGAACAGGTCCCGCTGGCCGAGGCGCGCGCGTCGGTGCTTGCGACACGCCGGCAGAAGGGCATGGTGCTCGACCCCGCGGACCACGACACGTGGTCGGCCGGTTCCTTTTTCACCAACCCTGTCGTGGAGTCGGCGCTGGCCGACGCGATCGAGCGCGAGGTTGGCGAGGAGGGGATGCCGCGCTTCCCGCAGCCTGATGGCAAGGAGAAACTGTCGGCGGCCTGGCTCATTGAGCGCGCCGGGTTCCCGCGCGGTTTCCCGGGCGAGGAGGCGCCGGCGCGTTTGTCCACGAAGCACACGCTGGCCCTGACCAACCGTGGCCGGGCGACTGCGGACGATATTGCGGAGTTGGCACGGCGGGTGCAGCGTGGCGTCGAGAAGCGCTTTGGCGTGGCGCTGGTGCCCGAGCCGGTGTGGGTCGGGCTCCCCCCCGCTTAGCTGAGCATGTTGAGCAGGTCGTCGCGCACCTCGCGGCGGCGGATCTTGCCCATCTGATCGCGGGCGAGCTCCTCGAAGTGGTAGAAGGTGCGCGGCACCTTGTAGCGGGTGAGGTTCTCGCGGGCGAAGTCCTTGAGCCCCTCCGGGTCGAGCGCGGCGCCGTCGCGCAGCGTGACGCAGGCGACGACGTCCTCGGAGCCGTCCTCGCGGGGGCGCCCCACCACCGCCACATCGATAACGTCGCGGTGCTTGCGCATGACTTCCTCGACCTCGGCCGGGTAGACGTTAAAGCCGCCGGTGATGATGAGCTCCTTGATGCGCGAGACCAGCTTGATAAAGCCGTCTTCCTCCATCACGCCCATGTCGCCGGTGCGGAACCAGCCGTTGTGGAAGGCCTTCTCGGTGGCTTCCTCGTTGTTGAAGTAGCCGCCGAAGACCTGCGGGCCCTTCACCAGGATCTCGCCGGGCTCGCCGAAGGGCATGTCCTCGTCCAGGTTGTCCTCGTTGGCGATGCGAATCTGTGTGTCCGGGAACGGGATGCCGATGTAGCCAGGGCGGCGGTCCTCGGTGCGCGGGTTGCCCACGATGATCGGGGAGGTTTCGGTGAGCCCGTAGCCCTCGACCAGGTGGCCGCCGGTGAGCGACTCCCATTCCTCGATGACCTCGACGGGCAGCGAGGACGCGCCGGAGAAGCCGACCTGCACCTTGGACATGTCGACGTGCTTTTCGCGCGCCGCCTTCACAATGCGCTCGAAGACGGTGGGCACGCCCGGAATGAATGTCGGCGGGCGCTTCTTCAGGGCGTTCATGATCAGGTTCATCTTCGGCGCCGGCAGCAGGTTAAGCTCGCTGCCCACCAGCATCATGAGGGTGAGGGAGAAGGTGAGGCCGTAGGCGTGGAAGAAGGGGAGGGTGGCCAGCATGCGCTGGCCCGGCTCCTGCAGTTCCTTGACCCAGGCGCGGCCCTGCACCGGGTTTGCGTGCAGGTTTTTGTGCGAGAGCACCGCGCCCTTCGGCGCGCCGGTGGTGCCGGAGGTGTACAGGATCACGGCCGGCGAGTCCGGGGTGAGCGCCTCCGGGATGTCAATGTCCGCGCCCTCGCCGCCGATGGCGGAGCCGGTGAGCGCCTCGAAGGGGACGGTGTTGGTGCACGGACCGGTGAGCTGTGCGCGCGCCTCGCGCACCTTGGGCAGTGGGATGCGCAGCGCCAGGCGCGTCTTGCGCGGCATCGCGCGCGTCATGTCCACGCTGATCACCGTCTCCAGCGGCGTGTCCGGGCGAAGCTTCTCCAGCGTGTCCGCGGTCTTGTCCCACACGATGGCGATGCGCGCGCCGTGGTCGGCGAACTGCGGGCGCAGCTCGTTGGCGGTGTAGAGCGGGTTGTGCTCAACGACGACCGCGCCAAGCAGCTGCACCGCGTAGAAGGCGACGATGTGCTGCGGGCAGTTGGGCAGCATGATGGCCACGCGGTCGCCCTCGCGCACGCCGAAGGCTTTGAGCCCGGCGGCGGCGCGGCGGACGTCGCGGTCCAGCTCCGCGAAGGTGAGCGTGCGGCCGAAGAAGGTGGCCGCCGGCTTGTTCGCGTTTTTCTCCAGGTTCTGCAGGTACATCTCCGGCAGGGTCGTGGTGCCGTATTCCAGGGAGTGGTCGGTCCACTCCGGGTAGTACTGCAGCCAGGGCTTTTCCTGGTTCGGGTCAAAGGCGGAACCGGAGTTGCCGGCGGCGGAGGTATGCACTGTGGAAGACATGCCCCACACCTTACGCTTCCGTAGCTTTCTCTACCGTAGCGGGCGATGTGGGGCTTCTGTGAACTTCTGCGCCTCGTTGCTGCCTCGTTGCTGCCCGATATGCGCCGTCCTCTTCCAACATCCGGATGAGCGTGCGCTGCACGTCCCGGCGCCGGATCTTGCCGGTCTGGTCTCGGTCCAACTCTTCGAAGTGGTAGAAGGTGCGCGGCACCTTGTACCGGGTGAGGCGCTCGCGCGCGAACTTTTTCAGCCCCTCCGGGTCGAGCGCCGCGCCGTCGCGAAGGGTGACGCAGGCGACGACGTCCTCGGATCCGTCCGCGCGGGGCCGGCCCACCGCGGCGATGTCGGTGACGTCCGGGTGCTGCCGGATCGCCTGTTCGACCTCGTCGGGGTAGACGTTGAAGCCGCCGGTGATAATGAGCTCCTTGATGCGCGCGACCAGCTTGATCCACCCGTCCGGCTCCATCACGGCCATGTCGCCGGTGCGGAACCAGTCCAGGTAGAAGGTCTTCTCGGTGGCCTCGGGGTTGTTGAGGTAGCCGGAGAACACCTGGGGGCCGCGCGCGAGGAGCTCGCCGGGCTCGCCGTCCGGCACGGTCTCCGCCGGGTTGTCCGGGTTGGCAATGCGGATCTCCGTGTTGGGGAAGGGGAGGCCGATGTAGCCGGGGCGGCGGGTGCCGTCGAGCGTGTTGCCCGCCAGAATTGGCGAGGTCTCCGTGAGCCCGTAGCCCTCGATGAGCCGGCCGCCGGTGGCCTGCTCCCACCGTTCGATGGTGTGGGCCGGGAGGGTGGACGCGCCGGAGATGGAGGTGTGGATAGAGGAGAGGTCCGCGTGGGATTCGACGGCCCAGTCAATGATCCGGTCGTACAGGGTGGGCACGCCCGGCAAGACGGTGGGCCGCGTCTTCAGGATGGCCTTCTGGTACAGCTCCGGCTTGGGCGCCGGCAGCAGCACCATCTGCGCGCCGCAGGTGAGCGGCAGCGCGTAGTTCAGCGTAAGGCCGTAGACGTGGAACATGGGCAGGATGCCCAGCACCTTTTCCTCTACCGCGCCCCAGTTTTCCAGCCAGGACACGCCCGCGGTGAGCACGGAAGTGATGTTGCGGTGGGTGAGCGGCACGCCCTTCGGCGCGCCGGTCGTGCCCGAGGTGTACAGGATCACCGCCGGGTCGTCGGCGCTGATCGGCGGCTCGCCGACCGGTACCCCGCCGCGGCTGGCAACGTGCGCGCCGCAGCGCCCCTCCAGGAGGTCCTTCATATCGATCGTGCCGGGCGCCGGGCCGGTGAGCTGCGCGCGCTTGTCTCGGATTGGGCCGACTGGCACGGAGAGCGCGGCGCGCGTGGCCCAGGGCATCTCGTCGATCATGTTCACGGAGACGACGGTCTCAAGCGGGGTGTCTTCGATGAGTGTGGTGAAGGTGTCCGCCTGCTTGTCAAAGACGATGGCCACCTTTGCCCCGTGGTCGATGAACTGGTCGCGCAGCTCGTAGGCGGTGTAGAGCGGGTTGTGTTCCACCACGGTCGCGCCCAGGCGTAGTACGGCGGTCAGCGCCACGACGTGCTGCGGGCAGTTCGGCAGCGCGAGCGCGACGCGGTCGCCGCGGCGCACGCCGAGCCCGGCAAGCGCGTTGGCCAGCCGGGAGACCTTCTCGTTGAGCTGCGCGTACGTCAGTGCTTTGCCCATGAACCACGTGGCGTTGCGCTGCGGGGTGGCGGCCACGTTGGCGTTGAACATGCTGACCAGGGTGTCGCTGCCCAGCCTGGGGTGCGGGTCCGTCCACTCCGCGTACTGCTGGATCCAGGCCTTCTCGTCGGATGCGCCCACCGTCACTCCTTAGTTATCGTGAAATAAGTAGACGTGAGTATAACCTACGCAACCGTAACTTTGGAAAGTTTTGCCCTTGGAACATCCTCCGAAACACATTCGCGTTGCACGCTTCCCCCACCTGCCTTAGGCTTGGTGCCCACACGTTCAGGGGGAACAATTCAAGGGGGATTTCTGTGACCACGCTCAGTGACGGCCCAATCGAGCTCGTCCCGCCACAAGCGCTCGACCACTCCAACCTGGTCGATCCCGTCAAAGCGCCGCCAAAACGCGGCTGGCGCAAACTCGTCCACACCGCCACGCGCGGCCGGATCAACCCCGGCGGCTCGCGCAAGGAGCTCGAGCACGAGCAGCTTATCGACGCCATCCGCGCACCCCTCCGCGGTGACTACCGCATCGCCGTGATGAGCCTCAAGGGCGGCGTGGGCAAGACCACGACGACCGTGGCCCTTGGCGGCATCTTCGCCGAGACCCGCGGCGACCGCGTCATTGCCATCGACGCCAACCCGGACCTGGGCACGCTCGCCCAGCGCGCCGCGGCGACTACCCCGGCGACCATCCGCGACCTGCTCGCCGCGCCGGACACCTCGCGCTACCCGCAGGTGCGCGCCTACACCAACCAGTCCAGCTCCCGGCTCGAGGTGATCGGCTCCGAGCGCGACCCCGCCGTCTCCGAGGCGTTCTCCGAGCTGGACTACCGCCGCTCCATCGACATCCTGCAGCACCACTACAACGTCATCCTCACCGACTGCGGCACCGGACTGATGCACTCCGCCATGGCGGGTGTGCTGGACCTGGCCAACGCGCTCGTGCTGGTCACCTCGCCAGCGCTCGATGGCGCCCAGTCCGCCGCCGCCACGCTGGACTGGCTCAACCTCCACGGCTACGACCAGCTCGCGGCCAACTCCACCGTGGTCATCTCCGCGGCCGCGCCGGGCAAGCCCACCATTGATACGGACAAGCTCGCTGCGCACTTCGCGTCGCGCACCCGCGCCGTGCATGCAATCCCGTACGACCGACACCTCGCCGAGGGGGCAGTGGTGGACCTGGACCGCCTGGCGGCGCCCACCAAGCGCGCCTACCAGTACCTCGCGGCCGACGTGGCCAGCGACTTCAGCGCCTGGCACAAGCACGCCGCCTACTAGGTACGCGCGCTGCATTACCCTGGGGCGCTATGGATGCAGATGCACTGCGCGTGGGAATGATCTCCATGCACACCTCGCCCCTGGAACAGCCCGGCGTGGGCGATGCCGGCGGCATGAACGTGTATACCTTTAACGTGGCAAAGGGACTCGCGCGCCAGGGTGTCCAGGTGGACGTGTACACCCGCGCGACCCGCCCCAGCCAGGGCGAGGTGGTTGAAGTGTGCGAAAACTTCCGCGTCATCAACATCGTCGCCGGCCCCTACGAGGGGTTGCACAAGGAGGAACTGCCCACGCAGCTCGCCGCGTTCGCGGGCGGTGTCGTCCAGTTCACGCGCGCCCACGACCTGCGCTACGACCTCATCCATTCCCACTACTGGCTCTCAGGCCAGGTCGGCTGGCTACTCGCAGACTTGGCTGGCATCCCGCTCGTGCACACGGGGCACACGTGGGCGGCGGTGAAGAACGCGGCGTCGAGTAGCAGCTCCGAGGGCGAGGCCCGCCGCATCTGCGAGCAGCAGCTGGTGGACAACGCGGACACCCTCGTGGTGAACACCCGCGACGAGATCGACCAGCTTTCGCGCCACTACGACGTGGACCCCTGCAAGATCAGCGTGGTCACCCCGGGCGCGGACACTGAGCTGTTCACGCCGGGCACGAACCGCAACACGGAGCTGGCGCGCCGCCAGCTGGGCATCCCGCTGCACGCCAAGGTCGTCGCGTTCGTGGGGCGACTGCAGGATTTCAAGGGGCCGCAGGTGCTCATTCGGGCGCTTGGCGAGCTGCACCGGGCGCACCCGGAGGTGCCGCTGCGGGCGATTATCTGCGGCGGGGCGTCGGGAAGCGGCACGAGCGTGGAGCGCTACCGCGAACTCGCGCGCGAGGAGGGCCTCGGCCGTCTCGTACGTTTCCTCGGCCCCCGCCCGCCGGAGGAGCTGGTGTCCATCTACCAGGCGGCGGACGTCGTCGCCGTGCCCAGCTACAACGAGTCGTTCGGCCTGGTCGCGGTCGAGGCGCAGGCCACCGGCACCCCCGTCGTCGCCGCCCGCGTGGGCGGGCTGCCGCTCGCGGTGGCGGAGGGGGAGACCGGGGTGCTCGTGGATGGTCACGAGCCCGCCAGCTGGGCCGAGGCGCTCGGGGCATTGCTTGACGACGACCCCCTGCGCATCCCCATGGGCGAAGCCGCCGTCGCGCACGCCGCCATGTTTAGCTGGCAGGAGAGCGCGAAGGCGCTGGTCGGTGTCTACGAGCGGACGATCGCCGAGTTCGAGCCCGGGCTGGACGACCGCCGTGCCATCGGCGGCTAGTGCGGGCGGCCCTGCCCGAGGACGTCGTTGATCAGGTAGTTCGCCCCAGTGACCGCGAGCTGCTGGGAGTGGTGGTCAGCCGCCGCGCCGGCCATGTTTGCCACTTCCTGCGCGCTCTCCACGGAGTTCACCTGGCCCGCGCGCTGCGCCAGGGTGTTGGCGTCCTGCTGCGCGACGGCGACCGACTTGTCCCAGGCCTCCTTCGGCGTGGAGATCTCCACCTCCGGGTTCTCCTCCTGGATTGTGTTCATGACCTGGTCGAACTCCTGGTTCAGCGAGGTGTAGTCCGCGTGCGGGGCCGTCGACTGCTCCAGCGTGAACTCCTCGTTGACGTGTCCGTCGGGCACGCCGTAGGCGTCCTCGATGATGCGATCCGCCGGCTGGGCCTTGCCCAGCGGGCCGATGCCCATGGAGGTGACGCCGATGACGGCGCCGTCGTTCGGGTCGTAGTTGATGCCGCCGGAGTCGCCGCCCTGGTAGTTCAGGCCCCAGGAGTAGACGCCGTTGCGGCTGCGGCCGATCTGCGTCCCGCAGGAGCGGCCGGACGTCGCGCCGTCCTTGCAGATGGGCTGGCCGAAGTTGTCCGTGCTGAACTGGTTCACCGGCAGGGTGGGGTAGTCGCGGATGCTGCGCAGCTGCACGGGGGCACTCACCGGGGAGCCCGCCGCGTTGCTGGATTGGGAGATGCTGGTGGCGGGCACGGAATCGTCGATAAGCACGACGCCCCAGTCGTCGGTGTTGACGGTGTCCCAGAAGAACTCGTGCGGCCAGAAGGTGTGCTCGTACTCGGTGGGCTTGTGGGCGGCTTTGCGCTCGCCGATGCGCGGGTATTTGCCGGCGACGGGGACGGTGGCCTCGGTGCTAAACGTCGGGGTTTCGTTGTCCTGGAGCACGCAGTGGCCGGCGATAAGGAGGACGCGCTCGCCGCGGATCGTGCCGCTCGGGCCCTGGGAGCAGGACGCCACGCTGGCCTCAGGTGGGATGGTGATGTGCCCGTTGGCCGCACCCTCGAGTGGCATCTCGGTCTGCGGCTCCTGCGGGAAGACGCGGAACGCGCCGCCGGGTGCTACCAGCGCGGGCTCCTGCGCCGTAGCGGGGGCGGCGAAAGTTGCGGCGAGTGCTGCGGCGGAAAGCGCTACGGCCACGACTTTACGGGTGCGGGTGAGCTTCACAAGTCCTCCTCGAATGGTGGTTTAAAAGGTCTGTCTATGAGAGTACGTGAACGCATGCTGAACGGAATCGTGGCATGCTGGGAACCATGAGCAACGGAAAGCTAATTCTTGTCCGTCACGGGCAAAGCGAGTGGAACAAGTCCAATCAATTCACCGGCTGGGTCGACGTGAACTTGACCGAGCAGGGTGAGCAGGAAGCAATCAACGCAGGCAAGCTCATGGCCGAGCAGAACGTGCTGCCCGACATGGTGTTCACCTCTCTGTTGCGCCGCGCGATCCGCACCGCAAACCTGGCACTCAACGCGGCTGACCGTCACTGGATCCCGGTGGAGCGCAACTGGCGCCTCAACGAGCGCCACTACGGCAAGCTGCAGGGCCTGAACAAGGCTGAGATCCGCGACGAGTACGGCGAGGAGCAGTTCATGACCTGGCGCCGCTCCTACGGCACCCCGCCGCCGGAGATCGACCCGGAGAACGAGTACTCCCAGACCCACGACCCGCGCTACGCCTTCCTCCCGGAGGTGCCGCGCACCGAGTGCCTCAAGGACGTTGTCGAGCGTTTCCTGCCGTACTACGTCGACGTCATCCTGCCGCAGGTGCTCGAAGGCAAGACCGTGATGATCGCCGCGCACGGCAACTCCCTGCGCGCGCTGGTCAAGTACCTGGACAACATTTCGGACGAAGACATTGCCGGGCTGAACATCCCGACCGGCATGCCGCTGGTCTACGAGATTGACGCGGACGGCAAGGTCCTCAACCCGGGCGGCACCTACCTGGACCCGGAGGCCGCCGCTGCCGGCGCCGCTGCCGTGGCAAACCAGGGGCAGAAGTAAGACCCTAAAGTTGTCTGCATGACCCCACTTATCGCCTTTTTCCTGGGCATCGCAGTCGCAGCGCTCGCCGCTCCAATCCTGCGGCGGGCGCTGCGTTGGCGCGAGCGCAACCGGGAATACACGGCGGAGTCGGAGCCGCAGGCAAGCTCGATCAGCCAGATGTATCACCTGGCTATCCAGGGCTCCCCCACGGGTATCGCCGTCATGGAGCGCTCGGGGCGCGTCACGCTTTCCAACGCTCGCGCCCACGACATGTCCGTCGTGCACGACGGCACCGTGAACCCCGAGGTGTGGGCGGTGGCCGAGGAGGTCTTCGACGACCAAGAGGAGCACATCCTCGCCCTCGCCCTCCCGCAGCGCGCAACGGGCAGCCGGATTCGGAACGTGCGCGCCGTGATTAAGCCGCTCACGCTCACCCAGAACTCGTACGCCGTGGTCTACGTCACCGACGAATCCGAGAACGTGCGGATGGAAAACGCGCGCCGCGACTTCGTGGCCAACGTCTCCCACGAGCTGAAAACGCCGGTCGGCGGCATGGCGCTGCTTGCAGAGGCGCTCATGGAAGACCCCACGGACGCGGACATGGTCACCTACTTTGGCGCGAAGCTGCAAAAGGAAGCCCACCGGATGGGGGAGATGATCACAGACCTGATCTCCCTGTCCAAGCTGCAGGGCGCGGAGGCGCTTCCGGACATGAGCCCGGTGCGGGTGGACGAGATCATTGACGACGCAATCGAGCGCAACCACGTCGGCGCGGAAAACCGCTCGATCGAGCTCATCCGCGGGGAACGCACCGGGCTGCGCGTGATGGGGGACCGCCCCCTGCTCACCGCGGCCGTGTCCAACCTCGTTTCCAACGCGGTGAAATACTCGCCCGACGGCAAGCCGGTGAGCATCACCCAGAAGGTGGTGCGCGGCAACGTCCTGTACCTGCGCGTGACCGACCGCGGTATCGGCATCGCCCCCGAGGACCAGAAGCGCGTCTTCGAGCGCTTTTACCGGGTGGACAAGGCCCGTTCGCGCTCCACGGGCGGGACCGGCCTGGGCTTGGCCATTGTGAAGCACGTGGTGGCAAACCACGGGGGTAACATCAAACTATGGTCCCGGCCCGGAACGGGGTCGACGTTCACCATTGAGCTGCCGATCTTCGACCCGGAGCAGGCCGCGGAGCGCGCGGAGCTCGAGCGCGCGGCCGCCGAATCGGAAGCGGCGGGCGAGCCAGCAGTGACGGCCAAGGGGCAGCCGAAGTCGGGCACGAACACCCCGGTGCGTAACGTCATGCGTCGAGTGAAAGCCAATAAGTAGGAAAGGGAAGACCTGTGACCACCATCCTGATCGTTGAAGACGAAGAATCTTTGGCTGATCCCCTGGCCTACCTCCTGCAAAAGGAAGGCTTTGACACGCTCGTGGCACAGGACGGGCCCAGCGCACTCGACCAGTTCGGCGACAACGACGTGGACCTGGTCCTCCTGGACCTCATGCTGCCGGGCATGTCCGGCACCGAGGTGTGCAAGTCGCTGCGCTCCGTCTCCTCGGTCCCGATCATCATGGTCACCGCCCGCGACACGGAGATTGACAAGGTCGTGGGCCTGGAGCTCGGCGCCGACGACTACGTGACCAAGCCGTACTCAACCCGCGAGCTCATCGCCCGCATCCGCGCCGTGCTGCGCCGCGGTGGCGAGACGGAGGAGGCGAAGCCGGCCGAGCAGGAGGTCCTCGTTGGCGGCCGCGTCAAGATGGACATTGAGCGGCACACAGTGCTTATCGACGGCACGCCCGTCCCCATGCCACTCAAGGAGTTCGACCTTCTGGAGTACCTGATGCGCAACGCCGGCCGCGTCCTCACCCGCGGCCAGCTCATCGACCGGATCTGGGGCGCGGACTACGTCGGCGACACGAAGACGCTCGACGTCCACGTCAAACGCCTGCGCACCAAGATCGAGGCGGAGCCGTCCAAGCCGAAGCTGCTGGTCACGGTCCGCGGCCTGGGCTACAAGTTCGAGGGCTAAGCCTGCTTCCGGGCCGCCGGGTGAACCGCTTTCGCCTCGGCGGGTAGCGCCGCGCGCGCCGCGCAGTGCGCCGCCACGATCTCGTAGGGCTTCTCGCCGATCAGCGCGGTGAGCTCGTCCTTCATGGACTGCCACACCGGCGTCGCCGAGCCGCTGCCGGTGGGGGTGTGGCAGCTGGGGGCGCTGGTGCACCACCAGTCGAAGTCCTCGCCGCCCCCGCCCCACTGGCGCCGGTCGTACTCGCCGATGGTGGTGCGTAGAATCTCCTCGCCGTCGGAGCGCTCTTCGTACTCGTCCTCGCGCGAAAACGGCACCTGCCAGCACACTTCCGGTTTGGAGCCGATGATGTTGCGGCCCTCCGCCATCGCCCACTGGTGCAGGGCGCACCCCGGCCCCGTCCCCTCCTTTGAACGGTTGGCAAAGATGCACGCGCCGTCGACCACGCGGGTCTTAATGTGCGGCCCGTCGTCCTCTTCCTCAGTGTCGTCCCATTCCAGCCACGGCTCCAGGATGGTCGGGTCGGCGTTGGCGATGTAGGAGTCGGTCTCGGCGGGCCGCAGCTGCCAGTACTTCGCCGGCATTTCCGTAACGGCGTTGTAGAGGTCGTCGCGGTCTGACTCGTCCGAGAGATACGCGCCGTGGATGCAGCAGCCGACTACGGGGAAGCTCTCATCAATACCCAGGCACTCGGGCGTGCCAAACCGGCACGACCAGGTGGATTCCAGCCAGGTCAGGTCCAGGCTGAAGTAGTGGGTGGGGTCATCGGGGTGGACGAACTCGAACCATTCATGCGGGAAGTCTGGGCGGGTTTCGCGCCCGGCCAGGATGGACTTTCCGGCCGGCGAGTCTGCGGGGAAACCGAGAAAAACTTGGTTCGAAGCTGGCTGATTCACACCTCAACACGGTAGACCCATTACCCTAGTGGTGTGCGATTAGGTGTATTAGATGTTGGCAGCAATACCGTCCACCTTGTGGCGGTAGATGCCCACTCCGGCGGCCGCCCGACCCCGATGAGCGATTGGAAGCAGCCCCTGCGACTTGTGGAGCAGCTGGACGCGGACGGCAATATCGAGGACAAGGGCGTGAGCAAGCTTATCGACGCCGTGCAAGAGGCCAAGGACCTCTCCGACAAGCTCAAGTGCGATGAGTTGCTCGCGTTTGCCACCTCGGCGGTGCGTTCGGCGACAAACTCGGACGCGGTGCTGAAGAAGGTGGAGAAGAAGACCGGCGTGCAGCTGCGGGTCATCTCCGGCGAGGAAGAGGCGCGTTCCACCTTCCAGGCGGTCCGCCGCTGGTACGGCTGGTCCGCCGGTCGCATCACCAACCTGGACATCGGCGGCGGCTCCCTTGAGCTGTCCACCGGCACCGAAGAGGTGCCGGACTTGGCCGTGTCGCTCAACCTGGGTGCCGGCCGCCTGACCCACGAGTGGTTCGACACCGACCCGCCGGAGCGCAAGAAGATTAATGCGCTGCGCGATTTTATCGACGCCGAGCTCGCCGGCCCGGCCGACGAGTTCCGCGCGCTTGGCGAGGCCGGCCTGGCCGTCGGCACCTCCAAGACGTTCCGCTCCCTGGCCCGCCTCACGGGCGCCGCGCCCTCCTCGGCCGGACCGTACGTGCAGCGCACACTCACCGCCCCGGGGCTGCGCCAGCTCATCGCCTTCATTTCCCGCATGACAGCGGCGGACCGCGCGGAGCTCGAGGGCATCAACTCGGACCGCTCCCACCAGATTGTCGCGGGTGCCCTGGTGGCCGAAGCCGCGATGCGTGCACTTAATCTTGATAAGTTAGAGATCTGTCCTTGGGCGTTGCGCGAAGGCGTCATTCTGAAGCGGATTGACCAGGGACTTGCCCCAGGAGATGACGAAGGAGACAACGCCTAATGTCTGAGGAACGGCAGCTGACCGTTGCGGAGCTTCTTGCCCGGGCCCAGCAGGACAACCCCGAGGCAGGCAAGCGCCGTCGGCGTCGCCGCAGCTTGGAAGACGGCGGCGTGTCTGTCGCGGAGCTCACCGGGTCCCTGAAGAAGGTCGAGGCGCGCCCGCCGGAGTCGAAGCACTCCAACGTGCCTATCGACGCGCCCCCGCAGCCCCCCAAGGACGCGAAGCCAACCGGCGCTTCCGCCCCCGTCGAGGTGGTGAAGGTTTCGCCGGAGCCGGCGGAGCCGAAGCAGCCCGCGGAGCCGAAGGCGCCGTCCGCGGGCGACACCGCCGTCCTGCGCAAGGTCCCCGACGCGTCCGCCCCGAAGGCTGCGCCCAGGGCTGAGCCGAAAACTGAGTCTCAGGCTGCTGGCGCGTCGCGCCCGGTGCGCACCGAAGACACGTCGCAGATCCCGGTTGTCGCGCCGGAGCCGTCGGCAACCGCGCCCGTCGAGCCGCGCGAGGAGCGCCCCGTCGAGCCGGCAGCGCCTGTCCAGTCGCCGGAAGCAGCGGAGGCAGCGGAGGTGGACGAGCCGGTTGACGAGGGCGTCAACCCAATCGTCCTGGTCCTGCTGGTGTTCGTCGGCGTCCTGCTCGGCGTGCTCGGCTTCCTCGCCTTCCAGTGGATCTGGGCGCACATGTCCACCATCCTCGCCGCGATCCTGGGCGTGGTCGCCGTCCTCGCCGTCATCTTCGGCGTGCGCGCGATGCGCACCGGTAAGGACGCGCTGACCGTCACGATGGCGGGCATCGCCGCCGTGGTCATGGCGTTTGGCCCGGCGCTGATCTAAACGCCCCCGCAGTACAAACCCTCCACTGAGCCCTCCACTGAGCGCAACTGCCGGTGGAGGGTTTAGTCTGTCCACCATGGAATCCACGACTGCACCCACGTTCCAGGGCAAGATTGCCATCCTCGGCACCGGCAGCATCGGCGAGGCCCTGCTGTCCGGCCTGGTGGCCAGCGGCATCGACCCCAAACAGATCACGGCCACGAACCGCACGGCGGCGCGCCGTGACGAGCTCGCCGACCGCTACGGCGTCAACGTCACCGACGACAACAACGGCGCCGTCTCCGAATCGCAGGTGGCGTTCCTGTGTGTGAAGCCGGACCAGATCCTCGGCCTCATCGAGGACATCAGCACCGACATCGCCGATTCCGACTCCGCTACGGTGCTGGTCTCCATGGCCGCGGGCATCTCGCTGCAGGCGATGGAGGAGGCCGTCTCGGCCGCGGGTACCCCGATCGTGCGCGTAATGCCCAACACCCCGATGCTGGTGGGCAAGGGCGTGCTCGCCGCGGCGTTCGGCCGCTTCGTTGACGACGAGCAGCACGCCGCGATCAGCGAGCTGCTCTCCGCGGCCGGCAAGCTCGTCGAGGTCAAGGAGAAGCAGATGGATGCGGTCACCGCGCTCTCGGGCTCCGGCCCCGCCTATTTCTTCTTGGTCGCAGAGGCGCTTGTCGACGCCGGCGTGTCCCTCGGCCTGCCCCGCGACCTCGCCACCGAGCTCGCTTCCGCCACGGCCGCCGGCGCCGGCGCGATGCTGGAGGGGGAGCAGACGCCGACCGAGCTGCGGGCCGGGGTGTCCTCGCCGGCCGGGACGACGGTGGCGGCCATCCGGGAGCTCGAGGAGTCCGGGCTGCGCGGCGCGTTCTACCGGGCGACGGAGGCCTGCGCGAACCGTTCCGCGGAGATCGGGTGATGGTGCGTGGGGGTGGGTGTGGCGTCGATAGGCACTCTGCGCCCCACTCTTCACATCAATGACGCGGTGTCTCTGGGGACTCACAGAAAAATTTTGGCACTCAGGTCGCATTCGGCCCTGGTTTCACGATAGTCTGGTTCAGGCACGTGCGTGTTCGTCCTGTGGGAGGGGAAGCCTACAGCGCGACCGTGCTGAAGGGTTAAGTATTTTATGGCAAACGAAGACAAAGGTAAGTTCCTGACAGTCGCAGAGGTCGCAGAGATCATGCGCGTCTCCAAGATGACGGTGTACCGCCTCGTGCACTCCGGCGAGCTGCCGGCCGTGCGCGTGGGTCGGTCGTTCCGTGTGAACGAGGGCGCGGTGAATGAGTACCTGGAGTCCTCCGTCTACGACGTGGGATAACGCCCTTGCGTTGCAACCGGCGCCGCTCGCTTCCAGTCAAGGCGGGTGGTGCCGGATTTTTTGGTCGGACACGCGGCGGGCTGTATGCTGTCAACCATTGATGTCGGCGCACGCCCTGCGGAGTGTGCACCTCACGCCGGCCCGTTCGCCCCGCTTGGCGGGGTGGCGGTCGCGCTGACAGGCACTGTACGTACACCAAGGAAACGAGGAAGCCCCATGGGTTCTGTGATCAAGAAGCGCCGCAAGCGCATGTCCAAGAAGAAGCACCGCAAGATGCTGCGCCGCACCCGCGTTCAGCGTCGTAAGCTGGGCAAGTAGGCCTTGCCGGCCCGCACCCGTTCCCGTTGGGGCGGGTGCTTTTTCGTGCCCGCGCACCTGTGCCGGGTGGGGTGCGGCCTAGCTGACGAAGACCGGATGACGAAGATGCGAGAGGCTAGTCGCATCTTCGTCATGGCCGTCTCGTCATCCTTCAGGAGCCGCATCAGTATGGTCGGCGCCCCGCCTCGCCGCGGCCACACTCGCCACACCGGCAACCGCGACCGCACCCGCAACGCCCAGCGCCACGCGGCTGCGCGCCAGCTTGCGCAGCGGCCGGTACTCGCGCACCGCCCACCCGGCTGCGCGGGCGTGGCGGCGCAGCGCCCGGTCCGGGTTCACCGCCACCGGCACCCCGACCATGCCGAGCATGGGCAGGTCATTGATGCTGTCCGAATAGGCCGTGCATTTGTCCAGGTCAAGGCGCTGGATCGCGGCAAGCGCCGCCACTGCGTGCTTCTTGCCGGGGCCGTGCAGGATGTCGCCGACCAGCCGCCCTGTGAACACCCCGTCCTGCTCCTCCGCGACGGTGCCCAGCGCGCCGGTGAAGCCGAGCCGCTTCGCCAGCGCCTGGCCGATCTGCACGGGCGTGGCGGAGACCAGCCACACCTGCTGGCCCGCGGCGATGTGCATGCTGGCCAGCTCGATCGTGTCCTGGTACGCCTTGTCCAGCATCTGGCGCTCCACGATCTCCTGGCACAGCGCCTTAAGCTCGTCGACGCGCTTGCCTTTCACAATCCCCAGCGCCTGCTCGCGCCCCGCGGCGATGTCCGAGTGGCTCTCCGCGCCGCGCAGCCGGTACCGGATCTGCTTGAGCAGGGCCGGGAACAGCTCGCCGGCGGTGATGAAGCGCCGTCTCGCCAGCCCCTCGGCGAGCAGGATGAGCGAGGAGCCCTGGATGAGGGTGTTGTCCACGTCAAAGAACGCGGCGGCCTCGGTGTCCTGCGGCACGTCCGGGTCCGGCGGGGTGATGGTGGGGGTGCCGGCGGTGTTGAAGGCGCCGCCGACGGAGTCGATGCCGAGCGAGAAATCGTCGATAGTCAGCCCGAAGGTTTCCTCGATGGCGGCCGCCGCGGCGGCTTCGCCGGCAGTGCGTTGGGCGGAGGCGTCGAGCGGGGGCAGGGCGAGTTCCTCCAGGAAGCGCCGGAAGTTTCCGTGGGAGACGGACCAGTACGCGAGCAGATCGCGGTGTTCGGTCATGTCCTGCCTTTCGCGGTCGGGGGTGCGCGTGAGATAGCTTGGAACTCTGGAATATCGTACCGCTTGGGTTTCCGTGGAGAGGGAGTGACCAAACGTGAAGAGGGTCGAGCTCATGGTGCGCGAGGGCTGCGGGTCGTGCGACCGCGTCGCCGCGCAAATCCGCCCGCTCGTGGCAGAGTGCGGCGCGGAGCTTTCGCTTATCGACGTCGACGCCAACCCCGACGACGCCGCCGAGTACGGTGACCGCGTCCCCGTCGTGGTGATCGACGGCGAGGAGTTCGCCTGCTGGGAGGTAGACTCGGACGACCTCGTCGCGGAACTTAGGTCGTAGCGGGGTATCCTTTAGTTTGATTTTTTCTGGATTTGGCTGGATTGCTGGAGTGATTGTGTGAGTGTGCTCGTCGTAGGGATGTCGCACCGTTCTGCGCCGGTGGCGCTGCTGGAGCGGCTGAGTATGGACGAGACGGTGCAGCACGACACGGCGACGGCGCTGGTGTCCCGGCCCGCGCTGACGGAAGCGATGATCATCTCCACCTGCAACCGTCTCGAGGTCTACACCGTGGCGACCGCCTTCCACGCCGGGGTCGAGGACGTGCTGCACGTGCTCGCGGACGTCTCAGGCGTGCCCGAGGCGGAGCTGCGCGGCTACCTCTACGTGCGCTACGCCGATGCCGCTGCGGAGCACATGTTTACCGTGGCCGCGGGGCTGGACTCCATGGTGGTGGGGGAGCAGCAGATCATCGGCCAGGTGCGCTCCGCCTACTCGGACGCCGCCGAGCGCGGCACCGTCGGCCCGGCCCTGCACTCGCTGGCACAGACCGCGCTGCACACCGGCAAACGCGTGCACAGCGAGACTGCGATTGATGATTCCGGCGCGTCCATGGTCACGCTCGGCCTGGACCAGGCCATGCGCGAGATGGAACGAGAGGACTTCTCCGGCACCACCGCGCTGGTCCTGGGGGCGGGCGCGATGAGCTCGCTGGCCGCCACCCACCTGGGCAAGCGCGGCGTGGACAAGCTGATCATTGCGAACCGGACGCGCTCGCGCGCCGAGCGCGTGGCCGAGCACGCCCGGGAGGCGGGCGTTGCCGCGGAGGTCGTGGACTTCAACGCCCGCGCCGGCGCGATCGGCCGGGCGGACATCACCGTCTCCGCCACGGCGTCGGACGACTTCACCATCACCCCCGAGGACCTGTCCGGCCCGACCGTGCTGGTGGACCTTTCCCTGCCGCGCGACATCGATGACGCCGTCACCGAGCGCGATGGCGTGCGCCTGATCAACATCGAGTCGCTGCACGCGACGTTGCGCGACAACGACAGCGAGGATTCCCGCGCGCTGCAGCAGGCGGAGGCCATCGTGCGCGAGGAGGTCGAGGAGTTCAGCTCGGAGCAGCGCGTCCGCGACGTCGCGCCGGCGGTGACGCGGCTGCGCAAGACGGCCGCGGAGGTGCAGGCGCAGGAGCTCGACCGGCTGCGCACGCGCCTGCCCAACCTCTCCGAGGAGGAGTTTGACCAGGTTGGTAGGGCGGTGAAGCGTGTCGTCGATAAGCTTCTGCACACGCCGACGGTGAAGATTAAGGAGCTGGCCGCATCCTCGGAGACGGTGAGTGTAGAAATGGCGATCGAGGAGCTGTTCGGGCTCGGGCGATCCTCGGTGGCGGTGGACGCGCAGCGCCTGCCGCGGCCGGACGAACTGCAGGCGAAGGAGAACTGATGCTCAAGATTGGTACACGCGGGTCCCACCTGGCCACCACGCAGGCTGGCCACGTGCGCGACGCGCTGATCGCGGGCGGCGCTGAGGCGGAACTGCATATCGTGACCACCGCCGGCGACCTGAATATGTCGCCCGTCGAGCGCATCGGCGTCGGCGTGTTCACCACCGCGCTTCGCGACGCCCTCGCGTCCGGCGAAGTCGACGTGGCCGTCCACTCGTTCAAGGACCTCCCCACGGCTGGCGACGCCCGCCTCCACCTCGTCACCCCGGAGCGCGAGGACAACCGCGAAGCGCTCATCGCGCGCGACGGGCTGACGCTCGCGCAGCTGCCGCAGGGCGCGAAGGTGGGCACCTCGGCGCCGCGGCGCGTCTCGCAGCTGCGGTCGCTGCGCCCCGACCTGGACATTCGCCCGCTCCGCGGCAACATTGAGACCCGCATGAGCTACGTCGAGCGCGGCGAGCTGGACGCGATCATCCTCGCCTACGCGGGGCTGTGCCGCGGCGGGTACGCCGAGCGCGCCACCGAGGTGTTCGGCCCGGCCACACTCATGCCTGCCCCGGCGCAGGGTGCGCTGGCCGTGGAGTGCCGGGCGGACGACGCGGCGACGCGCGCAGCGCTCGACGCACTTGTCAGTGCGGAGGCGACCGCGTGCGCCGCCGCCGAGCGCCAGGTGCTGGCCACCCTCGAGGCGGGCTGCACCGCCCCGGTCGCGGCGTACGCGGAACTGGGGGAGCACGGCGCGCTGACGCTCCACGCTGGCGTCTTCGCCGTGGACGGCTCCGCGCAGCTGGTGGAGACGTTGACCGGCACCGATGCCGCGGCGCTGGGGCGCGAGGCCGCCGAGAAGCTGCTCGAGCGCGGGGCCGCGGACATCATGGAGTAAGACGCGGGTTTGGTTTTCGGGCCGCTTCCATCTTAAGGTGTAACTACCATACGTCGGATTGCCCCGGCGCAACTGGGTCCCATGGGGAGGGCGCGCCTTGCTGCGCGCAGCCCGCACTGAGCGTCCTGTTGCGCCGAGGCTACTGTTTTGCGCCTTAGAAAAGATCGTTCTATGACATTGCCCTCGCTTACGCCCCCACCGGGGAAGGTCATCTTCGTCGGTGCAGGCCCGGGCAACCCTGATCTGCTTACCGTCCGCGCACGCGAGGTGATGGAAACTAATTCTATCGCCCTCGTTGATCCGGACGTCGCTCAGGGTGCCCGAGACGTCGTCGCCGCTAAACTGCCTGTTCCCAAGGCTAAAATGCAGGCCGCCGACGAGGCGTACGCGCGCATGGTCGCGGAAGCGAAGGAAGCGGGTGCGCGCCGAAAGCCGCCGCGCCCGGACGACCCGACCGCGGCCGAGGTAGAGGAGCTCGCGCTGTCCGCCGACACCATCGTGGAGGCCGTGCAGCGCGCCCTGGGTGAGGCCGCAGCGTCCATCGAGCGCGGCGAGGCCGGCGACGGCGACGTGGTCCGCCTGGTCCGCGGCAACCCGCTGACCCGCGACGCGGTGATGGAGGAGATCTCCGCCGTCGCCGCCGCGGGCATCGAGTTCCAGGTCGTGCCGGGCATGAGCCTGCCGTCCACGGTGCCGTCGTTTGCGGGCATCGCGCTCGGCTCCACCTACACCGAGGCGGACCTGACCTCCGGTATCGAAGGCATCGACTTTGACCAGCTGGCGTCCGCGCCGCAGCCGCTGGTGCTGCAGGCGGAGCAGGAGCAGCTGGCCGAGATCGCCGACGCGCTCATGGAACGCGGCTTCGGACCGTCCACGCCGGTCGCGGTGACGACCCACGGCACGACGCGCCTGCAGCGCACCGTCGACGCCACCCTGGAAACCCTGGGCAAGCTGGACGCCGACCTGCCCGGATCCCTCGTGGTCACGCTCGGCGCGGTGGCGGATGACCGCTCGAAGTACTCGTGGTGGGAGAACCGCCCCCTCTACGGCTGGCGCGTCCTCGTGCCGCGCGCGAAGGAGCAGGCCGGGCCGATGAACGCCCGCCTGAGCTCCTACGGCGCGATCCCGCAGTCCGTCCCCACCATTTCTATGGAGCCGCCGCGCAACCCGGCGCAGATGGACCGCGCGATCAAGGGCATCGTGGAGGGCCGCTACCAGTGGGTCCTCTTCACCTCCGTCAACGCCGTGAACGCGGTGTGGAAGAAGTTTGCGCAGCTGGGCCTGGACGCCCGCTCCTTCGCCGGCGTCCACCTGGGCGCGGTGGGGCAGAAGACGGCGGACGCGCTGCGCGCCCGCGGTATGTTCCCCGAGCTGGTGCCGCACCGCACGAAGCAGAACGCGGCCGGGATGGTGGAGATCTTCCCCGAGTACGTCGAGGACATCGACCCCGTCAGCCGCGTGCTGCTGCCGCGCGCCGACCTCGGCTCCGACCTGCTCGTCGACGGCCTGAAGGAGAAGGGCTGGGAGGTCGACGACGTGGTGGCGTACCGCACGGTGCGCGCCGCCCCGCCGGCTCCCGAGACCCGCGACCTGATTAAGACGGGCGGCTTCGACGCCGTCTGCTTCACCTCCGCGTCCACGGTGAAGAACCTCGTGGGCATCGCGGGCAAGCCGCACCAGCGCACCATCATCGCCTGCATCGGCCCGAGCACCGCGGCCGAGGCGAAAGAGCAGGGGCTGCGCGTGGACGTGGTGCCCGAGGTGGCGGACGTGCCTTCGCTTATCGACGCCCTCGCGAACCACGTTGCCAACCTGCGTGCCGCCGGCCAGCTCCCGCCCCCGCGGAAGAAGCGCCGCACCCGCCGCAAGCCCGTGGCCAAAGCGTCCGGCGAGTAGGTACGCACGGCCGCGGGGCCTATGATGGTGGCCATGTCTACCTACGATTTGCCCCGCCGCCCCCGCCGCCTCCGCCAAAACGCCGCGATGCGCGCGTTGAGTGCGGAGACGCGCTTGCACCCAGCGGACTTCATTCTCCCGATGTTTGTGGCCGACGGCATCGAGGAAAAGCGCGAGATCACGTCCATGCCGGGCGTGTACCAGCACACCACGGACTCCCTCAAGGCACTGTGCCACGAGGCGCTCGAGGCCGGCGTGAAGTGCATCGACCTGTTCGGCGTTCCCCTGGACGAGGACAAGGACGCCACCGGCTCCGTCGCCTGGGACCCCGAGGGCGTGCTCAATCGCAACCTGCGCGCGCTGCGCGAGGAGTTTGGCAACGACCTGCTCATCATGGCGGATACCTGCCTGGACGAGTTCACCGACCACGGCCACTGCGGCGCCCTGAGCACGGACCGCTACGGCAACCAGTTCGTGGACAATGACGCCACGCTGCCGCTCTACGCCCAGATGGCTGTCTCCCAGGCGGAGGCGGGCGCGCACATCGTGAGCCCGTCCGGCATGATGGACGGCCAGATCGCCGTCATCCGCGAGGCCCTCGACCAGGCCGGCCACCAGGACGTGGCCATCATGGCGTACTCCGCCAAGTACGCGTCGAAGTTCTTCGGCCCGTTCCGCGACGCCGTCGGCTCCTCCCTCCAGGGCGACCGCCGCACCTACCAGCAGGACCCGGCCAACATCCGCGAGTCGCTGCTGGAGACGGAGCTGGACCTCGACGAGGGCGCGGACTTTGTCATGGTGAAGCCGGCCCTGCCGTACCTGGACGTGCTGAGCCAGGTCGCCGAGATTTCCCCGGTGCCGGTGGCCGCCTACCAGGTCTCCGGCGAGTACGCGATGATGGTCGCCGCCGGCCGCAACGGCTGGATCGACTTCGAGGCAACGATGATGGAGTCGCTAATATCCATCAAGCGCGCCGGCGCGGACCAGATTCTGACCTACTACGCCATCGAGGCAGCAAAGGAACTGAAGTAGCGTTTATGGTTAGCCTTCCCCCGACGCCCCAGCGGGCACCGGAGCAGCGCCCGATGCCGGACGGAGGAGCGTCGTCAAGCACTTCGATGCCCGAGGCCGTGCGCCTCATGCTCGCGTGCTGGGCGGTGATGATCGGCGGCGAGCTGATTCACCAGATCCTCACCGTGGTCATGACCGTGCTGGACCCCGCCCCGCTGCGCGAGAGCGCCAAGGAGGCGGCGAAGGGCCAGGATCTCAGCGACGCCATGCTCAACCTCGGCATCTACGGCTCGCTTGTGCTCATGGCGCTGATCCAGCTACTCATCCTGGCCGGGTTTGCCGTCGCGCTGCGCATGGTGGCCAACCGGGGGAAGCGCGCGGCGGCGGCGCGACGCCTCCTGCAGATCTTTGCCACCTTCTTCGCGCTGCGCATGGTCACGCTGTACATGATGTCGCCGGGGTCCACGGCGGTGCCGATCGCGCTGTACGGGGCGGACGGCGTCGTGCAAATCATCCTCGGCGTGGCGGGCGCGATGGGACTGTTCTACGCTTCGCAGAAGGACTCGGGGGACTGGGTAGAGCCGCCGGCGCACCAATCTCCGCAACAGCCACAGCACGACGATCCCGCGGGTAAACAGTAAAGGAGCAACCGATGGCCGGAATGTTTCCCACCTTCGTTGCAGACCCGAACGACCCCAACCGCCGCTACACCGGCAAGGTCGGCGAGGCCTGGCCCGGCCAGTTGCGCGCCGGGTACTACGCAGCGCTGGCCGGCGCCGTGCTGCTGCTGTTGTTCGGCATGCTCATGCTGGCCAGCGGCGCGCCGAAGGACGCGGACGCCGAGTTCGCGGACGCGTTTGCGCGCAACATGCGCATCGTCGCCTGGTGCAACATCGTCCTCGCCCTGGTGATCGCGGGGTGCGCCTCCTACTTTGCGCGCGGCTCCAAGACAGCGCGGCGCGTGTTTGCCATCGCCGCCGCCGTGGCGATCTTCCTCAACCTGGCCGGGTTCTTCCTCAACGTGGCGGGTTGGGGCGTGTTCGCGGTAGTGATCCTGCTGGTCGCCGCCCTGTTCTTCGCGTTCCGCCCCGCCGCGAACGCGTTTGTGGACGAGCGCAGCGGCTCCCCCTGGCGGGGCGTGGACTAGCGCGAGGGATTCAGCATGTCAGAGCAGACTCAGCAGCAGACGGCTGCGCTCGAGCAGACCATTGTGGCCGCCCGCGAGGCGGCGATGGAATGCGGCGTGGACCTGGACTCGCCCCGGATCGGGGCGGACGGTAACCCGCGTTACCCGAACACCTCCTACGCCTTCGAGCTCGACGGGCTCGAGGACGGACCACAGCTCAAAGACATCGAGGCGGCGCTGGAGGAGCTGGACGGCGTCGCCGCGCGCCTGGTGTACTCCTCCAAGACGGCGTGGATCACCGCGCCGAGCACCACGCCGATCGCGGACCTTGAGGCCGTGTTCGCGCGCTTCGGTGTGAGCGCCCGGCTTACGGATTCCACGCTGCGCCGCAGGGTGCTCGGCCGGGCGGCGGCCGCGCGTCCGGTGCCGCGGCGGGGTGTGCGGGGGCTGAGCGGGAGGCGTCGAAAGTTGCGCCACGACGAGCTGGTCAGCCTGCGCCGCGCCCGCGCGCAGGGGTTCGTGGACTCGGCGTCGCGCGCCGCGCGCGCCCGGGAGAACGAGGACGTCCTGTTCACCGCCCGCGACCTGGTCACGCCGGTGCGGATGTGGCTAGCAATCGTGCTGACGCTCCCGGTGCTGCTCCTCACGTACGTCTCCGACCTGCAGTTTGACGGCTGGCAGTGGGCGTGCTTCGCGCTGACCACCCCGGTCGCACTGTGGTGCGCGTTCCCCTTCCACCGCGCGATGGCGGGCGGCGTGCGCCGCGGCATCTCGGCGCTGGACGGAGCAAGTTCCATCGCCATCCTCGCCGCCTACTTCTGGTCCGCCGCCGTGCTGCTGTTCACGCCGGCGGGGGAGCTCAACTGGCGCAACTACGGCAGCTGGGTCCCGCTCACCATGGTGGAGGAGCCCGGCCTGTTTTTCGAGGTCGCCTGCACCATCACCTCGCTCCTCCTCGTCGGCCGCTTCTTCAGCATGCGCGTGCGCCCGCACCTGCAGGAGGACCTCTCCGGCCGTGTCCCCGACGCGGAGTCGACCTACATGGTCCGCCGCCGCTCGCGCACGGGCAAGGTCATCGAGGAGCCGCTGCCCGCCGCCGAGATCAACCGGGGCGACGACATTGTCATCCTCCCGGGCGCGATCATCCCCGCCGACGGCGAGGTGGTCGGCGGTTGCGGCACGCTCGAGCAGGAGCTTATCGACGCCCACGAGTCCCCCACCCTCAAAGTGGGCAGCCACGTCTACGCGGGGTCGGTGCTGCGCAAGGGGAAGGTGAAGATCCGCGTCTCCCGGGTCGGCCACGCGACCCGGCTGGCCTCGGTCAACCGCTGGCTGGAGCGCGCCTCGGAGCACCAGAACGCGACGACGATGGTGTCCACCCGCGCCGCGGGCATGCTCATCCCGGTGGCGTACGTGCTGGCGGTGCTGGACTTCGGCCTGTGGCTGCTGTTCACGGGGAACCTCAACGCGGCGTTTTCCACAGCGCTGGCGATCCTGGCGGTGGTCGCACCGGTGGCGCTGGCGATCTCGACCGCGCTGGCCATCCGCCTGGGCATCGAGTCAGCAGCGCGCAACGGCATCCTGGTCCGCGACGGCTCCACCTTCCGCACCCTGGAGGCCACCGACGTGGCCGTGTTCAACCGGGTGGGCACCCTGGTGGAGCCGAAGATGAAGGTGGAGACGGTCACCGCGGAGATCGGCGAGGACCCGGCTTTGGTGCTGGGGATCGCGGGCGCGCTGTCGGTGGAGTCGGATCACCCGGCGTCGCGTGCGATTGTGAAGGCGGCGCGCGAGGCCCGCGACAAGCGCGACAAGGACGCGGGCGGGCCGACCTGGTTCGAGCTGGCCAACGAGGACACGACCCCGGACGGCTCGGTGCGCGGCCGCGTCACGCTCACCTACGAGGACCAGCGGACCGAAAACCTGGACGCCATCCTGTGGCGGCCCACGAACCTGTCGCAGCTGCAAGGCCGGCTCTCCCTGGCCGCCACGGCCGGCGGCACCCCCGTCGTCGTGCGCTGGAAGGGCCGCGACCGCGGCGTCATCACCCTGTACGACCCGCCGAAGGCAGACGCCACCAGCGCGATTGACCGGCTGGAATCCATCGGCGTGGAGACCATCATGCTCACGCGCGATACGTACCCGGTGGCGCGCCGCTTCGCCGACTTCCTCGGCATGTCCCGCGTGCTCGCGGGCATCACCGCCCCCGACAAACCGCACGCGGTGCGCGCGCTGCACACCAAGGGCGCGACCGTCGCCATGGTGGGCGACCACAGTGCGGTGCGCACCCTGCGCGTCGCGGACGTGAGCATCCTGTACGCCGACGATGCCCTGCTGGGCGCGAACACGGGCAAGGTGGAGGAGAAGTGCAACGTGCTCCTCCTGCGCCGGGACGTCACGGCGGTGCCACAGCTGGTGGAGCTCGCGCGCCGGGTGTGCCGGACCATCGACTCGAACATGGTGATCGCCTGGACCTATAACGCGGCCGCGATCCTGCTGGCCATCGCCGGTGTGCTGCCCCCGGTCGGGGCCACGCTGCTCATGCTGGGCAGCTCCCTGGTCATCGAGTTGCGCTCGGTGCGCGTGCGCCATTTCCCGGCCTGATTTCTACCGCGTAGGCTGGGAAACCATGACCAGACGCGACCTTTCCTCCGCCCCGCTCATCGAGGCCGCCAATGGCCGCACCCCGTCGCGCACCCCGGTGTGGTTCATGCGCCAGGCGGGCCGTTCACTGCCCGAGTACCGGAAGGTGCGCGAGGGTATCCCGATGCTGGACTCTTGCTTCATGCCGGAGCTGCTCGCTGAGATCACGCTGCAGCCGGTGCGCCGCCACGACGTGGACGCGGCGATCCTCTTTTCCGACATTGTCGTCCCGCTCAAGGCGGCGGGCGTGGGCGTGGAGATCGTCCCGGGCCGCGGCCCGGTGATGGACGCGCCGGTGCGCTCGCTGGCGGACGTGCAGCACCTGCCGATCCTGGACCACACGGTGGACGAGGTCGCCGAGGGCATCCGCATCATCCTGGACGAGCTCACCGATACCCAGGCGCTCATCGGCTTCGTCGGCGCACCGTTCACCCTGGCCAGCTACCTCATCGAGGGCGGACCGAGCAAGAACCACGAGACCACGAAGGCGATGATGCACGCCGAGCCGGAGACGTGGCACGCGCTCATGCGCCGCCTGGTGCCCACCATCATCACGTTCCTGCGCACCCAGGTCGAGGCGGGGATCGACGCCATGCAGCTGTTCGACTCGTGGGCCGGCTTCCTCACGGAGCGCGACTACCGCAAGTTCGTCCTGCCGTACTCCACGGAGATCCTGGAATCAGTCGCGGGGGAGATCCCGCGCATCCACTTCGGCGTGTCCACCGGCGAGCTCCTCGGCGCGATGAGCGAGGCCGGCAGCGAGGTCATGGGCGTGGATTGGCGCGTCCCCCTCGACCGCGCCGCCACGCGCTTCGCCTCCCCCCGCGTCCTGCAGGGCAATTTGGACCCGGCGATGCTCTTCGCCGGCGAGGAGGTCGTCGCCCGCGAGGTCGCCCGCATTAAGGGCGAGGCGGAGCAGGCGCTTATCGACGGCCACGCCACCGGCCACATCTTCAACCTCGGCCACGGCGTCCTGCCCACCACGGACCCGGACGCCATCACCAACGCCGTACGGCTTATTCACGACACTCACAGCACGGAGGCTTAAATGCACATCGCCATCATCGGCGCCGGACTCGCCGGCCTGACCTGCGCCTACGAACTGCGCGGCAGCGGGCACGAGGTGGACGTCTACGAGGCCACCGACCGCATCGGCGGCAAGCTCTACACCGTCGCGTTTGAGGGCGGCCCCACCGACATGGGCGCTGAGGCGTTCCTGTCGCGCCGGGTCGACGCGGTCGAGTTCTTCACCGAGCTGGGGGTGGGGGACTCGCTCGTCGCGCCGTCCGGCCTCGGTTCGCTGGTGTACGTGGACGGCGAGGCGCGCCCGCTGCCGCGGGGCGGTGTGATGGGGATCCCGGCGGCGTCGGCAAGCGTTGCTCATCTTGTGAGCGAGGAGACCGCCGCGCGTATCGACGCCGAAGGCGACGCCCCCGGCTTCGACTGGGAGATCGGCGGCGACGTGAGCGTGGGCGCGCTGGTGCGCGAGCGCTATGGCGACGAGGTGGTGGACCACATCGTGACGTCGCTGCTCGGCGGGGTGTACTCGTGCAGCGCCGACGACCTGGGTGTGCGCGCGACCATCCCGCAGCTGGCCGAGGAGCTGGACCGCCTGGCCGAGGCGGGCCCGGTGCACCTGTCGGAGGCCGTGCGCAACCTGGAGCAGGCGCGCAAGGAGCTGCCGACCGGCCAGGGCCCCGTCTTCAGCGCGTTCCGCGAGGGCTACCAGGAGGCGTACGAGGCGCTGGCGGAGCAGTCCGGCGCGAAGATATACATCGACGCGTTCATCTCCGCGATCACGCGCGAGGGCGAGGGCTACCGCCTCAAGGGCGGCGAGGACGCGGTGTACGACCGCGTGGTGCTCGCCGTGCCCGCGCCGACGGCCGCGATGCTGCTGAAGCAGGTGGAGCCGGAGGTGGCGGCCACGCTCGCGCCGATCAAGCTGGCCAACTCGGCGGTGGTGGGCATGCGCTTTGCTACCGACGACGGCCTGCCCCAAAATTCGGGCGTGCTGGTTGCCGCGGGCGCGGAGGATGTGCACGCGAAGGCGTTCACGCTCTCCTCGCGCAAATGGCCGCACCTGGCCGAGCGCGGCGGGGCGCTCGTGCGTGCCAGCTTTGGTCGCTTCGGCGACGATGTGGCGATCCGGGCCTCCGAGGACGACCTGGTGGACTGGGCGCTCGACGATTTGCAGACCGTCACCGGCTTCGACGGCCGCGAGGCCGGCTTGGAGGAGATCTTTGTCCAGCGCTGGTTCGGCGGGCTGCCGTGCTTTGATGAGCACCACCTCGCCACCGTGGACAAGGCGCTGGCGCAGCTGCGCGAGTCCGGCTCCGGCATTGCCGTCACCGGCGCGTGGGTCGGCGGCGTGGGCGTGCCCGCCGTGATCGCGAACGCGCGCGAAACTGCGCGGGGTCTGGGGAAAAACTGCTAACCTGCTGGGTATGCAGAAAACTCTTGGACTTGTGCTGGCCGCGAGCTGTTCGGCGGCGTTGGTTGTTGCGCCTCCGGCGCTGGCTGAGGACGCGGCTTCGGTGTCGCAGGAGCGCTGTGTCGCGCTGCGCACCGCTGTACACGACGCGACCGACGCGCTGCGCTCCGCCGAGGCGCGCGACCGCGAGGCGCAGCAGGCGCTGGACGCGGCGCAGCGCGATGTCGACGCTGCGGAGCAGGAGCGCACGGCGAGCGCGAACCTGGTCAAGGATGCGCAGCGTGCCCTCGACAGCGCGACCCAGGACCGCGACGCCGCGCAGACCGCGGTGCCGGGAGGCGTGACGGTCGACTCCGCCGAGGCGGCACTCACGCAGGCAAAGGCGCGCGCCGAGGAGGCCCGCGCTGCGCTGGAGGCGAGCAAGGCCGAGGCGCGGGCCCAGTTCGACCGGGGCTCGCTCGGATTCTTCGAAGCGATGGGGGCCGACGACGCCGTCGCGGAGCTGCACACGGACTACCGCTACGACGACGAAGATGAGGTCACCGGGCAGACCGGGTACCGCATCGCGGACGATACGAACATCGGCGCCAAAGGTGACGCGACGCACCTGGACAACATGAAGGCGGCAATCGAGTGGCTGCCGGAGGCGAACGAGCTCCGCGAAAGCGAGGGCCGGGATGCCTTGCCCGTGTCGGATTTCTTGATGGCGCAGGCGCAGGTGAACATCAACTGGTCGCAGCAGCTGCCGCGCGGCCACTCTCACAACGGGTGGGATAACTTGTCGTGGAACGCGGAGAACCCGTTCGACGGGTGGTTCCACGAGGAGCGCCCTAAGTACTTCGAGGCGAAGGAGCAGGGGCGCGACCCCTTCGCCGCGGGCGCCGGCCACTACATGGCCTTGGTGAACCCGCAGATGCGCGCGACCGGTTTCGCGGTGAACACGGAGGAGTTCCTCTACCACGGCTTTACGTGGCGCGTCGCGCACGCGCAGACGTTCGCTCACCTCACAGTGGAGGGGCCGACGTATTCGGTAGAGGAGTACACCGAGCGCTTCAACACCTACTACGACGAGCTCGTCCGCGCCGTGAACGAGGGCGATGCGCAGAAGCAGGAGGCACTCGAGCAGCGCGAGGCTGCCGTGGCCCAAGCGGAGGACACGCTTACGGCGGCGCGGGCGCTGCGTGCCGCCGAACAGGCCGTGGCGAAGCGCGCGCAGGAACTCGAGGCAGCGAAGCAGGAGCAGTCGGCGCGCCAGGCCGCGGCCGACGAGGCCCTGGCGGCTGCGAAGCGCTCGCTGGGCGAGGCGACGCAGGCCGCCGAGGCCGCACAGGTGGCCGTGAAGGAGGCCCGGGCGAACGCCGCGGAGGCCACGGCCGAGTACGAGCCCGTGAAGGGGGAGTGCGCGCCGGTGGCCGGTGAGCCGAAGGAAGGCTCGTCGACGGGTGGCATCATCGCCGCCGTGGTGCTCGGCCTGCTGGCAGTCGTGGGAATTGCGGTGGCGTCGAACCCTGCGCTGCTGAATATGTTCTAACTCGGTAGACTTCACGTCTATGTCGAGTGAGGACGCGGACGGCGAGGGCAAAGTCCAACAGCACACCCCGGAATCGGAACCGGAGTGGTGGGATCAGCCAGGCATGCCCTGGAACGAAAAGCCCACCAAGGCGGACTACTGGTGCCTGGGCTGGTTCGGCTTCATCGGTATTTTCGGCCTCGCGCTCATTCCGTTCCGCGCCTGGCTGCTGGGCCTGGACCCGCCGATCATGCTGGCGTTGACGGGCTCGAGGATTGGCGCGGCGTCGACAGGCGCCCTGGCCTCGGTGGGCGAGGCGCAGCACTGGCTGCTGTACCTGCTCATCGGCTCGATCGTGGCGATCAAGTTCGACTGGGTGTACTGGTGGGCCGGCAAGCTGTGGGGGCGCGGCATCCTGGACGTGCAGGCGCAGAACTCCAAGCGCGCGGCGAAGAACATCGCGCGCGTGGAGCGGTGGGGGATGAAGCTGGGCTGGCTGGGCATTTTCCTGGCGTACGTGCCCATCCCGCTGCCGATCGCGTTCGTGGTTTTCGTGCTTATGGGCATGACTGAGATGCCGCTGTGGAAGTTCATGCTCCTGGACTTCGTGTCCAAGACGCTCTGGTCGCTGGGCTACGTCGCGCTCGGCTGGTGGATCGGCGAGCCCGTGGTGTACGTGCTGGAGCAGTACGCGCGCGTGGCCAATTGGATCGCGATTGGTCTGCTCGTGGTCATCTTCTTCGGGGCGATGCGCAGGAAGAGGAAGTAGGCGTGTGCCCCCATCGCCTAGGATGGGCAACTATGACAACTTCGGCCAAGTATCCAACGTCCGCACACACGTCCCGCTCCGCCGAGCTGTGGCAGCGCGCGCAGCAGGCCACGCCCGGCGGCGTGAACTCGCCGGTGCGCGCCTTCGGCTCGGTCGGCGGCCAGACGCGCTTCATCGAGAGCGCGCACGGGAGCACGCTTATCGACGTCGACGGGAACGCCTACGTCGACCTCATCAATTCCTGGGGCCCGATGATCCACGGCAACGCACACCCGGAGATCCTCGAGGCAGTGCAGAAGGCGATGCGTGACGGCCTGAGCTTCGGCGCGCCCACCGAGGCGGAGGTGCAGATCGCGGAGATGATCGTGGGCCGTACCTCGGTGGAGGAGGTGCGCATGGTCAACTCCGGCACCGAGGCGACGATGTCCGCGGTCCGCTTGGCGCGCGGCTACACCGGCCGCCCCAAGATCATCAAGTTTGACGGCTGCTACCACGGCCACGTCGACGCGCTCCTCGCCGCAGCAGGCTCCGGGCTGGCCACGTTCTCCCTGCCGGACTCGCCGGGTGTGACGGGCGCGCAGGCGGCGGACACCATCGTGGTGGCCTACAACGACATCGAGGCCGTGAAGGCCGCGTTCGCGGAAAACGAGGGCGAGATCGCCGCCGTGATCGCCGAGGCAGCCTCCGGCAACATGGGCACGGTCGCGCCGCAGGACAACTTCAACGCCAAGCTCAAGGAGGTCGCGCACGCCAACGGCGCGCTGCTGATCCTGGACGAGGTGATGACGGGCTTCCGCACCTCGTATGCGGGCTGGTACGGCGTGGACCACGTGGCGGGAGACCTGACCACTTTTGGCAAGGTCATCTCCGGCGGCCTCCCGGCCGCGGCCTTCGGTGGGCGCAAGGAGATTATGGAGCGTCTCGCGCCGACTGGGCCGGTGTACCAGGCGGGTACCCTTTCGGGCAATCCGGTCGCGATGGCGGCGGGCATGGCGTCGTTAAGCTTGGCCTCGGAGGACATCTACCCGGTGCTGGAGCGCAACGCCAGCACCCTGGCCAAGCTGGTGTCCGACGCGCTGAAGCGCGAGGGCGTGGCGCACAACGTGCAGCGCGCCGCGACGATGCTGTCGTTCCGCTTCGCCGAGGGCGAGGGCCACAACTTTGCTGACATGAAGGCGGCGGACACCTTCCGCTACGCGCCGTTCTTCCACGCGCTGCTGGACAACGGCGTGTTCGCCCCGCCGAGCCCGTTCGAGACCTGGTTCGTCTCCACCGCGCTCACCGACGAGGACTTCGGCCGGATCGAGGAGGCCCTGGTGCCCGCGGCGAAGGCTGCGGCGCAGGCGGTGGCGCCCGAGTGACGCGCACGACTGTGCACCTCGTGCGGCACGGCGAGGTCTACAACCCGAAGAAGGTGCTCTACGGGCGCATGCCCGGCTACCACCTGAGCTCCCGCGGCCGGTCGATGGCGGCGGTGACCTCGCAGTTCTTCGAGGGGCGCGACGTGACGTACCTGGCGGCGAGCCCGCTCGAGCGCGCGCAGGAAACGGCGGAGCCGATCGCGGAGGTGACCGGCTGCGAGGTGCACACCCGCACCGACATCATCGAGGCCGGCAACACCTTCGAGGGGCTGCGCACCAAGGGCTGGCGCAGCCAGCTGCTCAACCCGATCCGGTGGCGGCACATGACAAACCCGCTGGAGCCGAGCTGGGGCGAGTCCTACGAGGCGATCCGCGTGCGGATGTGCGACGCCGTGGACAGCGCCCGCGCCGAGGCGGAGGGCCACGAGGCGGTGCTGGTGAGCCACCAGCTGCCCATCGTCATGGTGCAGCGCTACGTGCAGGGCAAACGCCTCGCGCACGCGAGCCGCGAGTGCGACCTGGCCAGCGTGACGTCACTTGTGTTTGACGGCGACGTTGTTGTTGACTGGTCCTACGACACTCCGGCCGAACGCATCTAGCCCGCTCTGCTGGGCCAGCGTGCCGGAGTTTTTGAACAGATGAATTGAGAGGTGCCCATGTCCCGACGGACCGCGCTGAGCGCGATCGCAGCGCCGATGGCCGCGTTGCTCCTGCTCACCGGCTGCGCCAGCTCTGGTGAGGGAGACAACTTTGCGTTCCATTCCCCGGGCGGGCAGACCGAGATCTTCTACGAGGAATCCGAGCGCAAGCCGGTGGAGCACTTCAGCGGCGAATCGCTCACCGAGCCGGGCACCACGGTGGACCTGCACGACTTTGACGGCAAGATCGTCGTCCTCAACGCCTGGGGCCAGTGGTGCGCGCCCTGCCGTGCGGAGGTGGATGACTTGCAGGAGGTGCAGGAGCACCTGAACGCGGACGGCACCGGCACGGTCCTGGGCATCAACGTGCGCGACCCGCAGCCGGAAATCGCCCGCGACTTCGTCGCCGACAACGGCGTGACCTACCCGTCGATATACGACCCGCCGTTCAAGACCGCTTCCTTCCTCGGCGGCGTGCCCAGCTCCGTGATCCCCACGACGATCGTGCTGGATAAGCAGCACCGCCCGGCCGCGGTGTTCCTGCGCGAGGTGACCGCCCAGGACGTGCTTGAGGTGACCGACAAGCTGGCGCAGGAGGGGCAGAGCTAGCGTGGGCGAGGCGTTCTCAGAGGTTGTGGCCACCGGACCGCTCCTGCTCGGCATGTTGGCCGCCGCGCTGGCCGGCCTGGTGTCCTTCGCGTCCCCCTGTGTGGTCCCGCTCGTGCCCGGCTACATGTCGTACCTGACCAGCGTGGTCGGCGGCGAGATGACCGTGGACCAGGACGGCGTGCGCGTGAAGTCGCGCCGCTGGGCCGTCGCCGGTGCCGCCGGCCTGTTCGTGGCCGGCTTCACCGTGGTGTTCCTGCTGGCCACCGTCTCCGTGTTCGGCGCGATCAGCCTGATCACCCTCAACGCCGAGGTGCTCATGCGCGTCGGCGGCGTGATCACCATCGCGATGGGCGTGGTGTTCCTGGGCGCGGTGCCGGCGCTGCAGCAGGACCGGCGCTTGCAGCCGCGGCGCTGGGCCAACGTGCTCGGCGCCCCGCTGCTCGGCGGCGTGTTCGCGCTGGGGTGGACGCCCTGCCTCGGGCCGACGCTGGCGGCGATCATGTCGGTCTCCGTCGGCACCGAGGGGATGACCGCGGCGCGCGGCGTCCTGCTGGTAGTGGCGTACTGCCTGGGCCTCGGCCTGCCGTTTGTGGTGGTGGCGCTGGGGTCCGCACAGGCGGTGCGCAGCGTCGAGTTCCTGCGCCGCCACTCCCACACCATCAAGGTGATCGGCGGCGTGCTGATGATCCTCGTCGGCGTGCTCCTTGTCACCGGCGCGTGGAACGTGTTCGTCGGCTGGATCCGACAGTGGACCTTGCAATATGGAGCGACGGTGATCTGAGATGCAACTCGTATCGGCGGCAACGACCTGGCTGCGCAAGACGTGGCACTGGCTGACCAGTATGCGCACCGCGCTCGTCCTGCTCTTCCTCCTCTCGCTCGCCTCCATTCCGGGCGCCCTGCTCCCGCAGCGCAACGTGAGCGAGTCGCTCGTGCAGGACTACCTGGACGCCAACCCGACGATGGGTCCGATTTATGACAGGTTGCAGCTTTTCGACGTCTTCAGCTCCTCCTGGTTCGTCGCCATCGTCACCCTGCTGATGATCTCCCTGGTCGGCTGCATCATCCCGCGCTCCATCGACCACTGGCGCGCCTACCGCGCCACCCCGACGCGCGCGCCGCGCTACCTCTCGCGCATGCCCATGCACGCGCAAGCCACGGTGGACGCCGGCCAGGACGAGGTGGAGGCGAAGGTCCGCCGCCTGCTCAAGCGCTGGCACGTGGCCGCCTACTCGCCGGAGGAGGACCGCGCCGGGACATTCTCCCTGGCCGCCGAGCGCGGCTACACCCGCGAGCTGATGAACCTGCTCTTCCACGTGGGCATCGTCGGCATGATCGTCGCCTTCGCCGCCGGCCGCATGGTCTTCTACGAGGGCCAGGTCATCGTGGTGACCAACTCCGAGTCCCAGTACGCCGTGCCGGTGGAGCAGTCCACCGAGTTCTGCAATACGTCCCCCGCCAACTTTGACGTGTTCCGCGCGGGGCCGCTTTTCGACGGCACCGGGCTCACCCCCTTCTGCATCGATGCACACAACTTCCGCGCCGAATACTTAAACAGCGGCCAGGCGAACGGCTTCTGGTCCGACGTGTCCTACACCGACGACCTGACCGCGCCGAAGGACAGCTGGCAGGAGACCACCCTGGCGGTCAACCACCCGCTGCGCATCCACGGCGACCGCGTCTACCTGCAAGGCCACGGGTTCGCCCCGCAGGTCACGGTGACGTGGCCCAACGGCGAGACTCGCACCCAGATGATGCAGTTCCGCCCCACGGACACGCAGACGTTCCTGTCCTCGGGCGTGATGCGCTTCGACCCGCCCGCCGGCATGTTCCCGGACCTGGCGGACCGCCGCCAGAACCAGATCGCCCTGGAGGGAAACTTCGCGCCGACGGCCCAGTGGGGCGGCCAGGACGGGGAGACGCTGCAGTCGTCGTTCCCGTCGATGGATGACCCGGCGCTGTCCATGGACATCTACCGCGGCGACGCTGGCTTGGACTCGGGCCGCCCGCAGAACATCTTCGTGCTCGACCAGATGCTCATCGCGGAAGGCCAGCTGCAGAAGCTGGAGCGCGTCAACCTCACCCCGGGCGAGGAGATCACCGTGGACGGCGGGATCAAGGTGCGCTTCGACGGCGCGGCCGAGTACGCCAACTACCAGATCTCCCGCGACCCGACGCAGGTGTGGGCACTGGTCACCACAGTGATCATGCTCGCCGCGCTCGCCGGCTCGCTGACCATCAAGCGCCGCCGCGTCTGGGTCCGCCTCGCCCCGGTCGCCGGCGGCGGGACCGCGGTGGAGATCGCGGGCCTGGCGCGCACCGACCGCGCCGGGTGGGGCCCGGAGTTTTCCGAGCTCGTCGAGGAGATCCTGGGGGAGCACCCGGATGATGACGGGGACGATGACGAGCTGGATGACCTTGGATAATGGCCCGCTGATGGAGTAGATTGAGCACCATGCTTGTCAACACCACCATGGCGGAGCTGTCCGATCTGACCTTCCGCACCGCGTTCATCATCTACATCGTGGCGCTGCTCATGGCGTGCGTGTACTACGGCCGCGTCCTCGCGGTCGTGGACGTGCGGCGCGAGCGCCGCGCGGCGCAGCAGGAGCGCGCCGCGGAGAAGGTAGCGGTTGGGGCTGGGGGGCCGGTGGTCGTCGAAAAGCAACTGCCCCCGGAACCCGAGCTTGACGGCGTCTACGAGAAGCGGGTGGCCGCCGCCCGCAAGTGGGCGGGCATGACGCAGGCCCTGGTGTGGGTCGGCGTGGCGCTGCACATCGTCGCGTTTGTCACGCGCGGCATCGCGGCGCGGCGCTTCCCGCTGGGCAACCTGTACGAGTACATCCTGTTCATGACCGCGGTGATCATGGTGGCCGCCGCGATCGTGATCGGGCGGAAGGGCTGGCACACGGTGTGGCCGTGGCTGCTGTTCCCCATGGTCATCGCGATGTTCCTCAACTCCACGGTGTTCCACATGCAAGCCGCCCCGGTGGTGCCGGCGCTGCAGTCCTACTGGCTGCCGGTGCACGTGTCCTCGGTGTCGGTCGGCGCGTCGATTGGCATGGTTTCCGGCATCTTCGCGCTGCTGTACCTGCTGCGCATGTGGCAGCCGAAGGGCAAGGAGCACGGCTTCTTTGGCAAGATTGCCCGCCCGCTCCCGGCGGCGAAGACGCTGGACCAGATCACCTACAAGACGGCGATCATTACGCTGCCGCTGTTTGGCATCGGCATTGTGTTCGGCGCGATCTGGGCCGAGGTGGCGTGGGGCCGACCGTGGAACTGGGACGCGAAGGAAACCGTGTCCATGATCACCTGGATCCTGTACGCCGCCTACCTGCACGCCCGCGCCACCGCCGGCTGGAAGAACGCGAAGGCCGCGTGGATTAACGTGCTGGCGCTGTGCATGACCATCTTCAACATGACGTACGTGAACACGGTGATTGCGGGTCTGCACTCGTACGCGGGCCTGAACTAGCTGCGTTAGACTCACAGGTTATGAAGGTTCTTATCACTGGCGGGGCCGGCTTTATCGGCTCTACGATCGCTTCCTGCTGCGCCGACAACGGAATTACCCCGGTGATTCTGGACGATTACTCTACCGGCCTGCGCGCCTTCGCCGAGCGTTTCGACCACTACGAGGGCGACATCGCCGACGTGGCGCTGCTGCACCGCATCCTGGACGAGCACCCGGACATCGAGGCGGTCGTCCACTGCGCCGCGAAGATCGTCGTGCCGGAGTCCGTCTCGCGCCCGCTGTACTACTACGAGAACAACGTGGGCAAGGCCACGACCTGCGTGCGCACCCTGTCCGAGCGCGGCGTGAAGCGCGTCCTGCTCAGCTCCACCGCCGCCATGTACGTCCCCGGTGAGGACCTGATGGTCACCGAGCAGAGCACGGCAGACTCGTCGAGCCCCTACGCCGCCTCGAAGTGGATGCTGGAGCGAGTGCTTGCCGACGCCGCCTCGGCCGGCCTCATCCGCGCCATCTCACTGCGCTACTTCAACCCCATCGGGGCGGACCCGCAGCTGCGCACCGGCCTGCAGAACCCGGCCCCGTCCCACGCGCTGGGCAAGATGATCTCCGCCTACCAGGCCGACGAGCCGTTCACCGTCACCGGCGTGGACTGGCCCACCCGCGACGGCTCGGGCCTGCGCGACTACGTCCACGTGTGGGACCTGGCCCGCGCGCACGTCGCCGCGCTGAAGGCCGAGGCGTCAGCGCTGGCGGACTACGAGGTGATCAACCTGGGCACCGGCCAGGGCACCACCGTCTTCGAGCTGGCCGACGCCGTCGGCGAGGCCACCGGCAAGCCGCTCGAGGTGCGCACCGCCCCGCCGCGCGACGGCGATGTGGTCGGCTGCGCCACCCGCACCGAGAAGGCCGAGCAGTTGCTCGGCTGGCGCGCGGAGTACACCGTGGCGGACGGCGTGCGCCACTCGCTCGCCTGGGCGGAGAAGCTGCCCGAGGTGCTGGCGCAACGCTAGGCGCTGCTAGCTGCCCTCCCCGTCGCGGCGCTTGCGGCGCTCCGCCTCCTCGCGGGCGCGCCGCTCCTTGAAGCGGTTCTTCTCAATGTTCCAGAGGAACTCCTCATCATCGTCGGGCCCCTTGATCTGCGGCCGCTCCGGCGCCTGCTCGACCTGCTTGTTCGAGCCGGGCCCGAAGGCGCGCCACATCAGGTACACGGCGAGGACGATGAGTACGAGGAGTAGTAGCCTTCCCATGACTTCCAACATACTTGGTGGCCGTCTAGGGTTAGGCATATGCAACAACAACCGCCGGAAGTTGATCCCGCCGCCCGCTCGCGCGCCAATAAGGCCGCCGCGATCTACGGGCTGTGCAGGCTCGTGCTGTTCATCGCACTCACCGTGGTGATCCAGGGCGCGGCCATGCTCATCGGCGCCCCAGTGCCGCTGATCATCTCCGCGCTCCTCGCCCTGATCGTGGCGTTCCCGCTGTCCATGCTGGTGTTCAAACGCCAGCGGATTGAGGCCACCGAGGCCGTGGCGCACTGGCGCGAGCAGCGCAAGCTGCGCAAGGAGTGGATCTCCAGCGAGCTGAGCGAGCGCTAGCGCCTACCCGAACAGGGCGGCGATGGCGAGCATGGCGGGCAGCGAGAGGAACGTGGTGAGGAATACGGTGTCGCGCGAGACCGTCTGGCCGACCTGGTAGGTGGCGGCGTAGTTGTACACGTTTTGCGCGGTGGGCAGCGCCGCGAGGATGAGCGCCGCGTAGAGCTCGGTGCCGTCGAGGCCCAGGGCGTACCCGACGCCGAGGGCGATGGCGGGCATGCCGACGAGCTTGAGGAGGGTGGCGGTGAGCGTCGGTAAGCGATCATGCGTGAGCACGGAATCCCCTTTCAACGAGGCGCCGAAGCTCATAAGGATGAGCGGGATGGACGCGCCGCCGAGGATCTCCAGCGGCGCGAGCACGGGCTCGGGGACCTCCCAGCCGGAGGCGGAGACGGCGAAACCAGCGAAGGCGGCGAGCACGACCGGCGCCGTTATGCCCGCGACGATGGAGCCGCCGATCGAGCGCAGGCTCGCCCCGCCCGCGTTGAGGCCGGCGATGATGACGGGGGAGAGCACCGCCATTTGCAGCACGAGCGCGGGCACGACGTAGGTGGCGTCGCCGATCACGTAGGTGGCGATGGGCAGCCCGATATTGACCGAGTTGTAGTAGCTTGACGCGGCCGCGCCCGCCATCGTCTCGGCGAAGCTGCGGCGGAACAGCAGGGCGCTGAGCAGCCAGTACAGGAGCATGGTGGCTACCGACGCCGCTGCGATCACCCCCACCACCGGCGACAGGAACGCGGACGTGTCCGAGGCGGACACGCTGGAGAAGATGAGCGCCGGGGTGCACGCCCAGAACGCGATGCGGTTGAGCTGCAGGCGCGCCTCGCCCTGCCCGATCACGCCTCTGTGCGCCAGCAGGAACCCCACCGCGATGACGGTGAAGATGATGGCGAAACCAGTCAGGACGTCGAGCATCAGCGGTTCCCTCCTTCTGTAATCTTGATCCAGGTAGTGGCACCAAGTATGACACCTGGGAGGAATCGTGATGGGACTGCGGTGGCGGATGTTGGTTGGCTACGTGGTGGCGTCGACAGGCTTGCTCCTCGTCTCGTCGATCTTCGGGCCGATGGGCTGGGCTGTTCCGCTCGTGGTGCTCAACCCGCTGCTCGTCGCGGTGCTGGCGTGGCGCGACACCGCCCGCCGTGGCGTGACCTGGTGGTGGTTCGCCGTCCCCGCTCTGGCGGGAGCCCTGCAGGCGCTCGTCCTCATGAACGCATCCGCGCTCCCGTTCGTCGCGCTCCTGCTGGTTGGCGCGGGCATCGGCACCCTGGGTGGCCGCGCGCGGAATTGACGGACTTTCCCAGGCGGGCGGCCAGCGCTACGTAATAGTTGCCGCCTACGTTGGTTCGGGCAATTGCAGCCTATCGACGAAAGGCCCAACGTGAGCAGGACCGCATCCGTCATCGCAGTGGTGTGCGCTTCCGCAGTGGCGCTGACTGCCTGCGGCAACTACGTCAACGTGGACGTCATCGGCGCCGCCGGGTTTTCCCACGACGAGGAGGGCCACATCATCGCGCACGTGAACACCTGCGGCGAGGAGATGAGCGAGCTCGAGGTCGCCTCCGACCGCATCGGTCTCGCCGAAGACGAGGAAAACCGGGTGCTGGCCAAGTTCACCGCCGCCGAACCACAGACCGGCCACGTGCAGGTGCCGCTTGATGGACCGAGCTCTGGCACGTGGGCCGCGGACGCACCGCTCGACGCCTCCTATCCCGAGGATCGCACCCTCCTGCTTAACCCGGCGCCGGACGACAGGGGCGGGCAGGGGCCCTTCAGTAAGGAGACGTCCTTCACTCCCGCCAGCGCCGCCAAGCAGCAGATCCTGGAACAGCCCGCCGGCACGATTGTGTCCGTGAACCCCTACGACGGCTCGACAGACACGTGGAGCCCCGCGGATTTCGACGCCGCGTGCGGAGAGTAGCTGCCGTCTACTCTGCGGCCGCAGAGTAGAAATCGCTTCGCTCGCTGTCACAGGAGTACTGTTTTGCCTCAGTGCAAACGAAATAGACACATCCCTTACGGTAGAACAATAGTGTGGGTATAGCTGATGGCAATGAACTACTTTACTGCTCACTAGCTCCGCCCCGGCTTCGTCTGGGGTGGGATGAACCCGAACTTGAGCCAGGGCAAGCGCGCGACGGACCTCGCCGGAAATACCCGCGACCACCATAGGCAGTCCACGAGGATTCGGGCGCGCATGCTCGACGCGGTCGGCGAGTTTGATGAGGGGGGGCTGCGCCGAGTAGCTTGGCGCGAAGCATACGGCGAGCTGGTTGGAGCGGGAGTTGCGGGTGAGCGAGGCGACCGCATTCGAGTATGTATTTGTTTCCAGGGGAATTCGTAAGTATCGGTCCCTCTACGATGCATTCGAGTGCGGGGCGGTGAGCTATACGACGGTTCGCTTTCTCCTCCGCTATGCCCGGCTGTACTCATTCACGTTTTCTGCAGATGCACCATCTCAGAGACTGGGTTCGAGGCGGGAAACGAACGTGGATAACCTCTTGCCGCTGTGCTCGTCCTGCCACTTCCTTGTCCGCCATGGCTCTGCGAAGATCTGGGAACGCAACGGGCATATCCACTACCGTTTTGCTGACGGTTTCCGATATACCGCCTACAACCGCGCCCACCCCGTCCGCGAGCCGGATCCGCACCCGATTCAGCGCCACCAGGGCGCAGCACGCAATAGCGCAGACATGAAAACCGCCCCGGCCTCCCTGTAAAGCAAGGAGTTGTCGGGGCAGGTCGAGACATGGAACTGGCAAATGCAGTGCAGCTCACTCAGCAGGCGACTACTGCACTGCCGTGTACGGTACCGCTTCACCTCCACCCCAAATTGGGAACCCGAGGGCAGTAAACGCAACGGCGGTGAGCACGGACCAGATCAGCATGGCCCGACCATTGATACCCAGCACAGGGATGAGGTCTTTGCCCTTTGCCTGGTCGCGCTGCACTTTCAGAATGGAGGAAACGGCAAACGGCAAAGCAGCGAAACCGACGAGCGTGAGCGAGTTACCAAGCAGCAGGGAGACGACAAATGGCGTCAACGTCAGCACAGTAAACAGGCGACGGGCCCTCACCTCGCCGATGCGCACAGCAAGGGTGTGTTTGCCGGCCGCGGCGTCGGTGTCAATATCGCGGATATTGTTTGCCAGGTTCACGGACGCGGAAATCGCGCCCACGCCGATGGCCACCAACCACCCCTCGGCAGTCAGCCATCCTGACTGTGTGTACTGCGTACCTAGCACAGCGACCAGCCCGAAGAAGATGAACACGGCCAGCTCGCCGAATCCGTAGTAGCCGTACGGCTTCGTCCCGCCGGTGTAAAACCACGCTGCCGCGATGCAGGCCGCGCCGATCAGGATGAGCCACCACGCACTCATGACCGCCAGGATCACGCCAAGGACAGCGGCGACGAAGAAGGACGCGAACGCCGCGAGCTTCACATCCTCGGGCCGCGCCAGCCCGGAAGCGGTGATGCGGGTCGGCCCCGTCCTTTCGTCGTCAGTGCCGCGCACACCGTCGGAGTAGTCGTTGGCGAAATTCACGCCGATAATCAGGGCCCACGCAACGCCGAGTGCGAGCAGCGCCTTGCCGAGGTGCATGCCGCCGGTGTGCGCGGCGAGGCCGGTGCCGGCGATCACTGGGGCGAACGCGTTCGGCCACGTGTGGGGGCGTGCCGCCTGCCACCAGTCGTGAAACGTTGCCGAACTGCCAGTGTCGGCCCGTTCTGTAGTGTTCGCTGTCTGCTGGTTGTCAGTTCCATTATCGCTCGTGTCAGTCATGTCTCCCATCATGCCCCGATTTGGTCAAGTCGGCTAAAGTTTTGGCTCATGTGGATTGACTACGCGCTTCGGCAAGCACTCGGCGGGGTTGGTGCACTTTTGCGCGCGCCCCAGCTGCGGGTGGTGGCGCGGAAGTCTCCAGCCAGGTTTCCGCAGGAGGGCGACACCGTTATTTCGCTGACCTCACATGGACCCCGGCTGAAGTCGGCGGTGGTGGCGATTTCCTCGCTGCTCGTCGGTACGAAGCGCCTGCCGGTGTATCTGTGGCTGGATAAAGAGGATTACGAGGGGGAGTGGCCGAAAGGTCTGCACACGCTCGTGGAGCGCGGCCTGCAGGTGTGCTGTTCGGACGGCCACTATGGTCCGCACACCAAGTATTACGGCACGTTCCAACAGTGCGCAGGTACAGGCACCCGCGTCATTACCGTCGACGATGACATGATGTACCCCAAGTGGTTCGCTAAAAAACTCCTCAACGCCTCGGACGCCGATCCGAACAACGTTGTGGCGTACCGTGCCCATGAGATTGTGCTGCAGGACGGCCGCCTCGCGCCGTACAAGCAGTGGAAGTCGGTGCAGGATACCGACCCGGACCCGCGCCACTTTGCTACTGGTGTTTCCGGTGTGGCCTACCCGCCGGCGATGGTCGATGCAGTCGCGGCGCAGGGCAAGGCGTTCCAGGACTGTGCCCCGCACGCCGACGACATCTGGCTGAACCGTTGTGCGCTTCGCGCAGGCCACTTCGTGCGCCAGGTATTCCCGCACCCGCGCGAGTTCTCGATGGTGCCGGCCTCCCAAGGCGTAGCGCTTGTGCGGGGCAATTTGCGCGGCGGTAACGACGCCCAGCTTCGCGCCACCTATACGCAAGAGGACTTGGGCCTGCTTATCGACGCCGCGTTGTCCCTCAACGAACCAGCCCACTAACCCCCGGCGTGCCGGGAGTGATACACGGCCGTAGCTACCCGCCGATCTGTTTGGAACTTAAACTCAGCTGTCGGCGGGGGGATTTTGGCTTGCGCGGCAAAATATCAAGCTAGACATGCGTTTTAAGCTTCTCTAAAATGTTTGTAATGCAAGACCTTGCCATGTGGGCGAGGTGAAGTGCACATAACCAAAACTGGTAACGAGCCGCGCTTGCCAGCCCCTATTCAGCGACTTTATTGAGGAGTGCCCATGGCCGGAACATCTCGGCGTTTTCGTAAATCAACATCTACAGGCATCGCAGCCTCATCCATTATCGCGCTCGCACTCGGCGGCATCAGTGTCGTGGGACCGGGGCCGTTGGTGTCCCAGGCCACTGCCGCTGAATTCACCGGCGGCCTGTACGGCAACAACGGCAAGGGTGTCATCGCCAAAGACGAACAGCGAGCGTCCGACCTGTCGGCTGGGTCGTGCGTCGTCGAGAGTGGCGAGAGAAGTGGCAGCCAGGCTGGTGTGAGCTGGGACGTTGTAGAGCCAAGCATTAGCTCTCCTGATAAAACCCTGTGGGGCTATACCATCGCCTTTGATAATTCCCAAGACCGCACAGTGTCTGATTGGCTATTTCGCAGCCCTAATAATAATGCCGGAGACTTCGTTAACCTAGGTGAAATCCCTGCAGTAGACGCAGGAGAAAAATTTTTTGACTGGAATGTTACAGACAAAGCTGGAGAAATTGCCAGTCTAGGTAGATCAGGAAGAAGAGCACCAATCACATTCACCGTTGCGCAAGAACTCACCAAAGATAAAGTCGCACAATTCGCTCAGGCTACCGCTGATAACCCTGTGCGCTACGCATGGCAAGACCGCTACAAACAAGACAACCCACAACGAAGTAATCAAATTCTCAACAGCCCCGACACTCAATTCTCCGTCAACCCGTGGCCGAGCGAGAACAACGATTGTAAGCCCATCACGGTTTCTTGGGAAGATTTTGAAAAGCATGTGATCGTTCCTGGAGAGGAAACGAAGGTCGGTCGCATCAACGTCCCCGAGGTGCTTGAGCGCACCTGGGACGGCGAGAACTACACGGACGACTCGTTGTCCCGCATGGTCGTGCAGGCCCACGATGGCAACGGCCAGTACATCGGCGATGCTAGTGTTAAAGATAACGGCGACATCTCCTTCACCTGGCCCGAGTACCGTGGCACCGATCTGGCGACCGACAAGAACGTGAAATTCTCTGTCGTCGCTCAGCCGCGTACCACCGAGCAACTCAAGAGCGCAGCCAAGCACAACAGCGAATTTGGTGAGGCATTCGAAACCTCCAATTCTTTGGACCGCTACAGCAAGCCGAATGTCATCGATTCGAAGTCGTTCTCTCTCGATGACACGGAGTACCACGACCCGAAGTACGACAAGACCGATGCTTCGATCATCTCTGGTGTCGATAGCGCGACGGGTCCGCTCGCTACCGAGCCGCAGAAGGTCGAGTTCAAGCAGGTTCCGGACCTGATCAAGGACCTGGAGAAGAAGAAGGGCGACGGCGGCTTTGAAGCCAAGGTTTCCCTCGACGAGAAGTACGTTTACGAGGGCTGGTCCGTGGAGATGGACGAGGACTACAACGTCACCGTCACCGCTCCGGATACTCCGCTCCCAGGCACCTTCGCCCGCCCTGTCGTAACAGTGGAGTACTCCAACGGCTCGACCGATGAGCTCGAGCTGCTCGTGGTTGTTGACCCGAACAACACCCAGGTCACCGACCTTGTTCGCCCGGGCCTGGCTAAGGGTAAGGCCAATGATGAGATCACCTCTCAGATCACCACCAAGTCCATCATGAAGGGCCACAAACCGGTTCACCCGGCCAAGTTTGAGATCGACGAGTCCACGGTGCCTGAAGGATGGACCGTCTCCGTCGATGAGACCGGTAAGGTTACCGCGAAGGCAGACGACACCGTCGCTCCGGGCACCGTCATCACCCCGAAAGTGACTGCCACCTACCCGGATGGCACCGACGACGTGGTCGAGCCCCAGTTCCAGGCCATCGTGGACATCAAGGTTCCCGATTACGACACGGTGACCGACAAGCCGAACGCCAAGGTTTCTCTGAAGCCTGAGGTTCCGGAGCGTGGCCTGAGCGGCAACACGGCCGATGAAGCTCCGAAGCGCTACACCTTCAAGGACGGTAAGACCGAGTACACCCACACGGATGACAGCGGCACGTGGACCGTCAAGATTGACGAGAACACTGGCGAGATCACCACGACGATTCCGAAGAATGCCCCCGAGGGCTACGTCTTGAATGTGCCGGTGCTCGCGCACTACGACAACGTCGACAAGCCACAGGAGGTCAAGGGCACCGTCGTTGTCTTGAAGAGCGACATTGCGCCGACTTACGACGTCAAGGTCACCGGCCCGAATCAGGCAGTCGAACACCAGATCAACGATGCCCCGGAAGGGTCGAAGTACTCTCTGAACTTGGAGCCCAACGAAGAGGGCGAGTTTATTACCGAGGATGGTTGGAAGTACACCATCGATCCGGACACCGGCGTTGTGTCTTCCACCCCGCCGGCAGGCGCTAAGCCGGGAGACAAGAAGACCGTCACCGTCACTGTGACGACCCCGGACGGTTCTACCCCCGAGGTCCCCGTGACCACCGTGGTGAAGCTGACCAACAATTGGGAGGCGGAGCCGTCCGTTCCTACGGAGACGGTGTACCCGGGTGGCACGGCGACCTCGCCGATCAGTGTTGAGAAGCCGAAAGGTATCAACCTCGACAAGGACAAGCCGTACGCCATCAATCCGGAGGGCCTCGAACCCACCGACGAGAACAACGAGTTCGGCAACCCGACCTACAAGGTCAAGACCGCTAACGGTGACTGGATCGTGGGCCTGGATGACAAGGGCAACGTCATCTCCACCGCTCCGGAGACCGCGGAGCCGGGCGACAAGATCGAGGTCCCCGTCATCGTGACTTACGAAGACAAATCCACCGACACCACCACTGCTGTGGTCAACGTCGTGGACGTTCCAGAGCGCGAAGTCCCGTTCGACGTTGAGTACAAGTACGACGACACCGTCCCGGCCGGCACTTATAAGGTTGAAGCCGAGGGCGTGCCTGGCAAGGAGAAGCAGAAGGCTGACGGCACCTGGGAGCGCACCGAGGAGCCGAAGAATGAGGTCGTCGTTGTCGGCACCAAACCGGCAGAGAGCGCCAAGGATGTGACCTGGAAGGTCCCAATCCCGTACCCGACCGAGGTCCGTGAGAACCCGGAGCTGAAGCCGGGTGAGACCCGAGTTGTTCAGGAAGGTGAAAACGGCGAGAAGACCTACACCGCCAAGTTCACCGCCAAGGGCTCTGAGGCACAGGTCGCTGAGGAAGAGACCACCAAGGAACCGGTCAAGCGCATCGTCGAATACGGTCCGGGTCTGGCTCCGAGCGAGCTGGTGACCAAGACCGAGAAGCCGATTCCGTTCCCGACCAAGGTTGTATTCGACGACACGCTGGCCGCAGGCGAGCAGAAGATCGATCAGAAGGGCGAGCTCGGCACCGAGCTTGAGACCTCCACGCAGAAGCTTGTCGACGGCAAGCCCTCCGGCGACCCGACCGTCACCACGGAGCGCACCAAGGAGCCGACTGAGCAGATCATCCGCGTGGGCACCAAGACGACCGGTGAGAACACTGAACCGGTTGAATCCGAGATCCCGTTCGGTGTGAAGGTTGAGTTCGACCCGAACATGCCTGCCGGTACATCTGAGACTGTCACCGAGGGCAAGCCGGGTAAGAAGACGGTGACGATCGAACGTGACGTCACCAACTCCATGCCGGGCGAGCCGAACATCACTGAGAAGGTCGTCGAGGAGCCTGTCGATCAGGTGATCAAGGTCGGCACGAAGCCGTCCGAGGCTTCTGAGAAGGTTTCCTGGACTGCGCAGGTTCCGTTCGAGGTTGAGACCCGTCCGAACCCGGAGCTGAAGCCAGGCGAGATCAAGGTTGCCCAGAAGGGCGTGCCAGGAGAGAAGACCTACTCGGCTGACTTCTCCGCTAAGGGGGACCAGGCAACGGTGACCCCTGAGGAAAAGCAGACCAAGGACCCGGTCAAGGAGATCATCGAGTACGGTCCTGCGGCTGAGGACACCTCTGTGGTGACCAAGACTGAGAAGCCGGTTCCGTTCGAGACCGAGATTGTCTTTGATGACACCCTCGCAGAGGGCGAGCAGGTTGTCGATCAGCAGGGCGCTACTGGTACTGAGGTCGTAACCTCTACGCAGAAGATCGTGGACGGCAAGCCTTCGGGTGACCCGGAAGTGACGACTGAGCGTACCAAGGAGCCGGTCAAGCAGATCATCCGTGTGGGCACCAAGACCACCGGTCAGACCGTGAACTCTGTTGAGGCCGAGATCCCGTTCCCGACCAAGATCGTCTACGACCCGACCTTGGCGCCGGGCGAGACGAAGGTCACCCAGGAAGGCAAGCCGGGCACGAAGAAGGTCACCGTCACGCAGCCGGTTGAGAACAGCCAGCCGAACGGCGAGGCGACCTCCACCGAGGAGATCCTGGAAGAGCCGACTGAGCAGATCATCGCCGTCGGCACGAAGCCGGATGAGGCTACCGAGCAGGTGACCTGGACGGCACCGGTGCCGTTCGACACCGACGTTCGCCCGAACCCTGCGCTGAAGCCGGGCGAGATCAAGGTCGTCCAGAAGGGCGAGCCGGGTGAGAAGGCCTACACCGCTGACTTCTCTTCCAAGGGCAGCGATGCAACGGTGACCCCGAAGGAAGAGCAGACCAAGGCCCCGGTCAACGAGATCATCGAGTACGGCCCAACCTCTCCGGATCAGACGCTGACGTCGACAACGACCCGCGAGGTTGCGTTTGAGACCGAGATTATCGAGGACCCGAACCTCGAAGAGGGCAATCAGGTCATCGAGCAGGGTGAGTTCGGCGAGGAGATCGTGACCTCTACGCAGAAGCTTGTCGACGGCAAGCCTTCCGGAGAGCCTGAGGTAACGACCGAGCGCACGAAGGAACCGAAGAAGGCGATAATCCGCGTTGGCACCAAGAAGCCTGCGACCCCGACGCCGCCGACTGACCCGACCGACGAGCCGGAACAGCCGGAGGAGCCGACGCCGACACCGTCGCTGCCGCCGAAGGAAGTCGAGCTGCCGTTCACCACGAAGATCATCTACGACGAGACGCTTGAACCAGGCGAGGAGGTCGTGGACCAGGAGGGCGAAAACGGCAGGATCGAGGTGACCGTCGAAAACGGTCAACCTTCCGTGAAGACGACCAAGGAGCCGGTCCAGCGGATCGTCCGCGTCGGCACCAAGCCGGCGGAGGGCGTCGAGTGGAACGAGCGGATCCCGTTCGAGGTGAAGGTCGAACTTGATCCGACGCTTGAGGCTGGCCAGCACAAGGTTGAGCAGGAGGGTAAGCCGGGCCTGGTGCACCACAAGTCCGATGGCTCGGAAGAGACCCTGATTGAGAAGCAGGACCACGTCATCCTCATCGGCACGAAGACGCCGGCTGGTGAGCCGGAGGATCCGACGCCGGTCCCTGAGGGCGACCTCGAGATCGATGTCCGCTACACCACCAAGGTCGTTTTCGATCCGAACCTGGAGCCGGGCGAAGAGGTCGAGGACGTTGCAGGTAAGGACGGCAAGTACGTCATCAAGATTGTCGACGGCAAGCCTGTCGCCGAACTGGTGGAGCAGCCGGTCGAGCGCGTTGTCCGCGTTGGCAGCAAGCCGTCGAAGGGCACCAACTGGTCCGAAGAGCTTGCCTACGACTACGAGATCGTGGAGGATCCGAACCTGGAGTCGGGTAAGCACGAAATCGTGCAGCCCGGCAAGCCTGGTGAGCGGATTCACCGGGAGGATGGCAGCGTCGTAGAGGTTCCCGCGCAGAAGCTCATCATCAAAGTCGGCACGAAGAAGACTGAGCCGACTGAGCCGAGCGTTCCGGCTGATCCGCAGGACCCGGCCAACAGCTCATCGGAGAAGGCGAAGCGCTGTGTGGCCAACGCCTTCGCGGCAAACAGCCCGATCCTGTGGCTGCTGCCGATCGGCCTGCTGGCCGGCGTTGGCTACGGCGTGAACGAGGCATTCGGACCGCAGATCCAGCAGGCGGTTGGCCAGCTTAACCGCCGCGTGCAGGATTCCCTGCCGGATACCGACTTCGGTCGGGGCGGGTACGGCCACAACTTCGAGCAGCCCGAGTGGATGCGCGAGCTGCAGGCACAAGCCGACGCCGTCAACCGCCAGTTTGCGGGCTACAGCCAGCAGTTGCAGCCGCTAGGCATCGCGCTCGGTTCCATCGCCGCGCTCAGCCTCACCGGCGTGCTGATCGCACAGGCCTGCCGCGAGGAAGGGTTCGACAACGGGCTGACCGTGCTGGGCTCTTCGGCAGAGGGCAAGACCTCTTCTGAAAAGGAAGGCTCTTCCGAGCAGAAGTAATCCGCGCTAAGCACAAGTAAAGGGCGCTACCCGGCTACACGGGTAGCGCCCTTAACTGCATTTTTGTAGTCACCTAAAGTTCATCTGGGTTTTCCGTATTGGAAATTTGCTGAATTTATGATGTGTGGCGGTTGAACAACCACCCACTTTTCTTGGCTTTTCATGTGAAGGAACCCCACATGCGTATTCCGTTTAGAACACTGACCGCCGTGGTCAGCGCTTCCGCGCTGGCCCTGGCGAGTCTCCCCACAGCCTCCGCCGCACCGGCGGAGCAGAACTTTAACGGCAAAGAGTCCTGTGTGACCCTTGACGCCGAAGGCAACTTGGTGCAGGTCCCACAGCCGGGGGATTGTACCCAGTTTGGCAAGGGCGGGCAGGGCAACACCGACGCCCAGGCGCGCAACGTGATTTTCATCCTGGGCGATGGCATGGGCCACCAGGAGATCACCGCAGCGCGTAACTACCTCAAGGGCGCGAACGGTCGCTTCGAGGGCCTGGACGAGCTGACGGCTTCAGGTGCGTACACCACCTTCGCCGTCTCCCAGGAGGGCAAGCGCCAGTACGTGACCGACTCGGCGGCTTCTGCCACCGGCTGGTCCACCGGCACGAAGACCTACAACGGTGCGCTCTCTGTCGACGTGGCGGGCACACCGCACGAGAACCTGATCGAGATGGCGAAGAACGCCGGCATGCGCACCGGCAACGTCTCCACCGCCGAGATCCAGGACGCCACCCCGGGCGCGCTGCACTCGCACATTTCTCAGCGCGGCTACTACGCGCCGTCGGGCGACAAGAAGGTCGTGCAGGGCAAGGAGGCGCGTGAGAACGGCGGCCTGGGCTCGATCTCCGAGCAGATCATCGACACCCGCGCGGACCTCACCCTTGGTGGCGGCCGCAAGTACTTCGACACCGAGGTGCAGGCGGGCGGCGAGAACCGTAACCCCTTCCTCACCGAGAAGCACGACGGCGGCGCGGAGTGGGAAGCCGGCAAGACTGTGCGCGAGAACGCAGAGGCCAAGGGCTACACCATCGTCGATGACGAGGCTGGCCTCGACGCGGTCACCGTGGCTAACCAGGACGCGCCGGTCCTCGGCCTGTTCAACGACGGCAACATGACCCGCCGCTACGAGCAGACCGTCCCGGGCAACGCCACCGACAAGGAGCCGGAGACCTGCACCCCGCAGGACACCGGCAACGAGCCGACCGCGGCGGAGATGACGAAGAAGGCAATCGAGCTTCTCGACGACCCCTCGTCAGACAAGGGCTTCTTCCTCCAGGTGGAGTCCGCCTCTATCGACAAGGCGGACCACGCCGCTGACGCCTGCGGCATGATCGGTGAGACCGAGCAGATCGACGAGGTCATCAAGGAAGCCCTCGACTTTGCTAAGAAGGACAAGGACACCCTCATCGTGGTCACGGCTGACCACGCACACACCGCAGAGATCGTGCCGGACGGCCGTCCGTCGGTATCTGCAGTGACCCGTCTGAAGTCGCAGAAGGACGGCGGCGCGGTGATGTCCGTCGGCTTCGGCACCCAGCCGTGGTCCATCAATGAAAGCGGCGAGCTGGAAACCAAGTCGATGATGCACACCGGCACCCAGGTGCGCATCGCTGGCTTCGGCCCGGGCTCCGAGAACGTCAACGGTCAGCTCGACCAGACTGACGCTTTCTACGTCATGGCGAACGCGCTCGGCCTCAACGGCGGCACCGAGGGCGGTCAGGATCCGTGGGAGATCAACAAGGGCAACAAGGTCATGTCGCTGGCTACCCGCTCCAAGGCGAAGCCGGGCGACCAACTGTGCTACCTCGTCTCTGAAGGTGCCGCACCGAAGGTCGGCGACTGCGCCCAGTTCGGCACCGCCGGCCAGGGCATTGATAACGCGAAGGCGAAGAACGTCGTGCTGCTGATTGGCGACGGCACGGGCGACTCCGAAATCACCGCTGCCCGCAACTACCTGAAGGGCTCCGCGGGCCGCTTCGACGGCCTGGACAACCTGGACTACACCGGCTACCTGACCACCTTCTCCCTGGACAAGGAGACCGGCCTGCCGAACTACGTCCCGGATTCCGCCGCGACCGGCACCGCCTGGAACTCTGGCGTGAAGGCCTACAACGGCGCGATTGGCGTCGATAGCAAGGGCAAGCCGGTTGCCACCCTCGGCGAGCTGGCCAAGGCGAAGGGCATGAAGATCGGTAACGTCTCCACTGCGGAGATCCAGGACGCCACCCCGGCGGCCTTTGCCGCACACGCGCTCGACCGCTCCTACTACGCGCCTTCCGGCGATAAGAAGGTGGCGCAGGGCGAGCAGCTGCGCCAGAACGGCGGCCTCGGCTCCATCTCGGAGCAGATCGTCGACCTGCGCGCCGACGTCACCCTCGGCGGCGGCATGAAGTACTTCAACACCGAGGTCGTTCAGGGCGGTCAGTGGGGCGAGAACGGCAATACCTGGACCGCAGGCAAGACGGTGCTGGAGAACGCGAAGGACAACGGCTACCAGGTCGCGACCAATCTTTCCGAGCTCAACGCCGTTGACAAGGCGGACGCAGAAAAGCCGGTGCTGGGCCTGTTCTCCGAGGGCAACATGCCGCGTACGCTGAACCAGTCCATCCCCACCACCGACGGTGGCGATATGGATCCGGCGACGTGTGTGGCAAACCCGGAGTTCACCGCGGAGACCCCGCGTCTGGCGGACATGACCACCAAGGCGCTTGAGCTGCTGCAAAACGACAAGGGCTTCCTTCTCCAGGTCGAGTCCGCCTCCCCGGATAAGGCCGACCACGCCGCTGACGCCTGCGGCCTGATCGGCGAGGTCGGCCAGCTCGACGAGGCCGTCCAGGCCGTGCAGCAGTGGGCGGACAAGACCGGTGAGGAAACCCTCATCGTCGCTACTGCGGACCACGCGCACACCGCGCAGATCATCTACGAGGACAGCAACACCGCTGGCCGCGTGACCCAGCTGACCACGGCCGAAGGCTCCACCATGGCGGTCAACTTCGCCACCTCTAAGACCAACGAGGACGAGGACGCCCTCGGCGGCCAGCAGCACACCGGTGCCCAGCTGCGCGTCGCAGCTTCCGGCCCGGGTGCGGCCAACCTGACCGGCCAGATCGACCAGACTGACCTCTTCTTCGCCAGCCTTAACGCGCTCGGCATCGACCCGATCAACCACGACCTCACCTTCGAGAACAAGATGAAGCAGGTCGACGAGCAGCCGGGTACCACCACTGGCTCCTCTGCAGAGTCTCCGTGGCTGATCGCCGTGCTGACCATCGCGGGCCTGGCGGGCCTGCTGTCCCTGATCGCCCTGCTGCTGCCGCAGCAGGTAGATAAGGCGCTCGGCCCGATCTCCAAGCTCTAAGCGCTACTTACTTGCCCACCATCGGCAGCTTCGGCAGCTTCAGTCCGAGCTGTGGCAGGGCAAGCAGCCCGAGCAGCGCCAACAGCGCTGCGACGACCCCACCGATGATGGCTGGAACGTTCAGATCTGGCTTCGCGGTGGGGTAATCCACATTCGCCTGGGTGCCCTTGGCGCAGGCTGCGGCAGCGGCCACGTCGGCGTCGCTAAGCTGCATTTGCTTCACAGCGACCCTCCCGGCAGGCGTGGTGGACCAGGCGTCGTACAGTGCGGCGTCGCTCTTTGCGACTGCGAACGGCAGCTCGACGGGCTTCGTGTCGGAGCCGACGTGCCAGGAGTCCGTGTTGATGTCCTCGAGCGTGCGCTCTGTCGTCGGCTGGGTCTCCTTCAGCGTCTTCTGCGCGGTCGCGTACTTCTCAGCGAGCTGGGCAGGCAGCACCTTGGTCAGGTCCGCCTCCTCGCCCTTGAGCGCCTTCTCGTTCTCCGCGATGACGCCGGGGTACACCGACTCGATCGCGGCGATGAGGTCGCGGGCTTGTTCGTGCTCGCCGATGGCCTTGGACTCGTCGAAAAGCGAGGAGATGAACTGCTTCTCTCCGGCCTTGAGCGTGACGGCGCAGGTGCCTTCCTTGTCCTTCGAGGCGACGGTTGCGGCGTGGGCGGGTGCGGCGAACGCGGAAAGCGCGATTGCCGACGCCGCGACGCAAGCGGTGAGACGATTCATGGTGTCCTCCTTGTTTGAAGGATGGGTATGTACAACCCAAAGTGTGAAGGACACCGTGTTGCGAGAGCGTAAACGTTGAAGGCTGAAGGCTAGTTCCCGCCAAACATTTCCCCCACCGCAGCGCGGTCGACTTTGCCGGGGCCGAGTTGGGGGAGGGCGGGCACGGGGCGTAGTTCCTTCGGCACCTGCCAGCGGGGCAAGTCCTCAAATGCATCCATGAGCTCGGCGACCTCGGCGGAGCCGGTGTAGGCGGCGCAGATGCGCTGGCCGAAGCGCTCGTCGGCAACGCCCACGACGCAGGCGGCGGTCACGCCCGGTTGGGCGAGCAGGAAACGCTCGAGTACTTCGGGTTGCAGCTTGAAGCCGCCGGAGGAGATCACGTTGTCGAGGCGACCCTGCACGGTGAGTACGCCTGAGTCGATGTGGCCCGCGTCCGAGGTAGTGAACCAGCGCTGCCCGGAGTCGTCGGTGGAAAACGGGTCGGGCTCCACAGGCCCCCGGTAGCCCTTGGCCACCATCGGGCCTCCGAGGACGACGCGGCCCCCATCAATGCGTACTCGCGCCCCTGCGATGGGCACGCCGTCGTAGACGCAGCCGCCCGCGGTTTCCGAGGAGCCGTAGGTGGTGACCACGTTGATACGGAGTTTCTTCGCGGAGTCGAGGAGGCGTGGGTTGGTGGCGGCACCGCCGACGAGGACGGCGGTGAAGCGTTGTAAAGCATCGATGCCCTGCAGACTCGAGGTGGCCTTGGCCAGCTGATGGGGCGACAGCGCGGTGTAGCAGCGCTCGCCGGTGGCTGCGAGCTCCTCGGCGCGCTCGGCGAACTCCGCGATGCTGAAGCCGCGCGAAAGGTCCAGGTAGGCGGGCTCGACGCCGGCGACCATGCTGCGCACCAGCACCTGGATGCCCGCGATGTAGGCCGCAGGCATGGCGAGCAACCACTGGCCCTGGCCGCCGAGCGCCTGGTGGGTCGCGTCCGCGCTGGAAATCAGGTTCGCGGGCGTGAGCATCGCGCCCTTGGGGCGACCCGTGGACCCGGAGGTGGCGACGACGAGCGCCACATCGTCGTCGATGGGGCGGCCGACGCCCTGCGTGTTCCGCAGCAGGTCCGTGCGCGTCGGGTCGTCGGCGGGCACCGGCAGGAGCGCGCGCTGGCCGGTCAGCGCCTCCTCGAGTGCGGGCATGATGGCCAGCGGGTTCGCGGGGTCGACGGGGAGGATCTCAAGGCGGTTGGTCACGGATTTAGCCTAGCAGTGCTTATGTTGCTTTATGATTCCGCGATTCATAAAGAGGTATAAAGGAAGCATGCAGCCCAGCCCCTATACCCCAGGCGAGATCGCCCCCGAAGTCTTCGGCCGCGAGCAGATCCTCGAGGACATCCGCCGTGACCTCGCCTTCATTATCGTCGAGCCCCGCTTTGTCGGCCGCATCCAAGTCTTCGCAGGCCCGCGCGGCGTCGGCAAAACCAGCCTCTTGCGCGCCGCGCAGGCCGACGCCGCGGCAAAGGGCTTTGACACCCTGTGGGTCACCGCGGGCGACGGGCCGCTGCTCGCCTCGCTCGTCGAGGCGCTCGAAGAGGTCTCCAGCACGTGGCAAGGCTCGCTTGTCGACGCCCTGCGATCCCTCATCTCCTCCGCAAAAGTCGAGGTCGCAGGTGTGTCCGTGAGCGGGACCGCTCCGCACAGAAGCTCGGAGACGGGCAGCCACGGCCGCCGGCTGCAAAAGCTGCTCGCCGCAGCGGGGCGCGCGGCACGCTCCCGGTCACGCGGCCTCGTGCTGTTTATTGATGAGATCCAAAGCGCCGACGCAGACGGAATCAAGGCGCTCGCCTACGCCTGGCAGCACATGCAGTCAGAGCAGCGAGACCTGCCCATGGCCGCGTACACCGCCGGGCTGAGCCACACCCAGGACGTGGTCACCGACGCGGTAAGTTTCGCCGAGCGGTTCGCGTACCAGCACCTGCACAACCTCACACGCGAGCAGGCCGCGGACGCGCTGCGCAGCCTCGCCGCCGCCAAGGGGGTGCGCTGGTCCGACGACGCGCTCGAGGCCGCGCTCGGATTCGCGGGCGGCTACCCCTATTTCATGCAGGTAATCGGCGACGAGACATGGCGCGCTGCCGGCTTCCCCGGGCCCGGCACCGTGCTGGAAGTACCCCAAGTAGAGGCGGCTGGGCGAGGGTTCGACCAGATGCGCCAGACCTTCTTCCGCGCCCGCTGGAAGAAGGCCACCCCCGCTGAGGCGCGGATGCTGCGCGCCATGGCCACCGCGAGCGAGGGCAGCGCGGATGGGCCCGTGAAGCGCAGCGCGATCGCCGAGGCGATGGGGCGCGACTCCAACGACCTGAGCATGGCGCGACGCTCCCTGCTGGACAAGGGGCTTATCGACACCTCCAGCCACGGCTACCTGGAGTTCACCGCGCCGGGCTTCGCCGAGTTCGTCCGGGGGTTGTAAACGGTGAGGATGCGTACGGTCGACCTGGTCCTCGCCGGCCTTGCTGCGATGCTGGCGCTGGTGTACACCGCCGGCGCGTGCGCGGAGCCGAGCGACGCATCCGGGTGGGTGCAGGCCCTGCTGTCCTGGGGGTTCGTGGCGGCGTTCGGGGTGGTGACTTTGCGGGCGAAGTGGGCGTCGATAAGCATGATTGCCCTGAATGTGGCCTGGTCTGCGGTGTGGATCCTTGCGCCGGTCAACCTGGGCTACACCCTCTGGGTGCTGGCAGTGCCCGTTGCGGTGTTTGTGTCGCGCAGGTTCGCGGGCGGGCGCTTCGGCGCGGGTGTGCTTGCCGCGGCGATGGTGTGGGCGCTGGCCTCGCCGTTTATGTGGGCGTGGGACGAGCGCTTCGTTCTGTTCTACCGCTCAGGGGTGGACGCGGTACTCGCGCTCGCTGCGCACTGGGCGGTGCTCGCCGTGGCGTACCTGCTGGGCGCGAACCTGGCGCGGGAGGAGGCAGGAAGGCGCGAGCGGCTGCGCGTGGCGCGCGAGCAGGAGCGACTGGCCATCGCCGGCGACATCCACGACCTCCTCGGGCACACGCTCACGCTGATCCGGGTGCAGGCGAACGCGGGGCTCGCGGCCGGCGACGAGCGCGCGGCGCTGAAACAGATCAGCGCGGAGGCGGGCGAGGCGCTCACGGACATCCGCCGGCTTGTGCGCGGCCTGCGCGACGGTGGCAGCGGGGTGGAGCCAACCGCCGGTGTGGAGGAGCTGCCTGAGCTGGTGCAACGCTTTCGGGACGCGGGGGTGCGCGTCAGGTACGAGGGCGGCGCGCTGCCGCAGGTGCCCGCCGTGAGCAGCCTGGCCGCCCACCGCATCGTCGCCGAGGCCGTGGCCAACGCCGCGCGCCACCAGGAGGACCCGGACGTGCGCGTGCGGGTGGAGGCGGCAGACCGGCTCGCCGTGACCGTCGCGTCGACCGGGCCGATCCGCCCCCGCCCCGGCGCGGGCACCGGACTGGAGGGCTGTCGCGAGCGCGCCGCCAGCGCGGGCGGCACGCTGTCGACCGAGCAGCGCGGGGACACCTTTATCGTGCGCGCGGAGCTGGGCCGATGATTCGCATTTTGCTTGCCGACGACCAACCGCTCCTCCTTTCCGCCCTGTCCACCATCCTCGCGGCGCAGCCGGACTTGGAGGTCGTGGCCACCGCGAAGGACGGGGCGCAGGCGGTGGAGCGGGCGCGGGCGCACCGCATCGACGTGGCGGTGCTGGACATCCGCATGCCGGTGCTCGACGGCATCGCCGCCGCCGCGCAGATCCTCCCGCTCGGCGCGCGGGTGATCATGCTCACCACGTTTGACGACGACGCCTTAATCCAGTCCGCCATCGACGCCGGCGTCCACGGCTTCCTGCTCAAGGACGCGGACCCGGACGTGCTCGCGGACGCGGTGCGCACCGTCGCGCGCGGCGAGTCCGTCCTGGCCAGCGGGGTGACGGGGCGCGTCATGGAGTGGGTGCGTGGCGGCACCCCGCAGGACCGGTCGGTGCTCGAGGGGCTCACGGCGCGCGAGCTGGACGTGCTCGCCGAGGTCGGCCGCGGGGCCACCAACGCCGAGATCGCGCAGCGGCTCTTCATCGCCGAAACCACCGTGAAAACGCACGTGTCCAGCCTGCTGTCCAAGCTGGGCGCGCGCGACCGGATCGCGCTCGTGCTCATCGCGCAGCGCGCCGGGATCTCCTGATCTCCTCCCACGGGAGGAGCGCAGTTCCGCCCGCGGGGCGATGTGGCGCGCCGGGCTGGTGGCGAGGATTGGGGTATGACTTCACCACAGCTGGCCTGCGAGGGCGTGACCGTGTCCTACGGCGCCCACCGCGTGCTCACCGACGTCTCCCTGCACACCACCCCCGGCCGCGTCCACGCGCTGCTCGGGCCCAACGGGGCTGGCAAGTCCACGCTCATGAAGGTCCTGCTCGGGCTCCTCGCGCCTGAGGACGGCGAGGTCACGCTCATGGGCCAGCCTTTTGCACGGGCAAACCTGCGCCACGTGGGCGCCTCCATCAACGACCCCGCCTTCTACGGCCACTTAAGTGCCCGCAACAACTTGCGCGTGCACACCACGCTGCTCGGCCTGCCGGATTCCGAGGCGGATCGCGTCCTCCAACTCGTGGGGCTACAGGACGCGGGCAAGAAGAAAGCGGGCGCGTTTTCCACCGGCATGAAGGGCCGGTTGGCGCTCGCGCAGGCCCTGCTCGGCGAGCCCGAGGTGCTCATTCTCGACGAACCCCAGAACGGACTCGACCCCGAGGGCATCGCCCACCTGCGCGCCTACCTGCGCGAATATGCCGCCGCGGGGCGCACCGTGCTGGTCAGCTCCCACCAGCTTGGCGAGGTCGTGCATATGGCTGACGACGCCACCGTCATCGCCGGCGGCAGCGTGCGCTTCGCCGGTCAGCTTGCGCAGCTGGGGCCGAACCTGGAGGAGTCCTTCTTCCGGCTCACCACCGGCGGGAACGGGGGAGCGCAGTGAATTACCTGCACGCTGAATGGATCCGCTCGCGCGGCTCGACCCTGTGGTGGCTTGCCGGGGCGGGCCTGCTGCTCGGGGGCGTGTTCGCGGCGTTCTCGCTCGTCGGCCGGGTGGAGACGGCACGCGACCTGATGAACTGGCAGGGGCTCCTCGTCACCGCCCTCGCCGCACCCATTGCGGCCCTGTTCGCCGGCGTAGTTGAGACCCGCGAGCGTTCGTCGCGCTCGGGCGGGACCGACTGGCGGCCGGTGGACCCCCGCTGCGTGCGGGCGGCACGCCTCGCCGTGGTGTGGGCCGCACTCGGTGCGTTCTGCCTCGCGGACTTCGGCGTGAACTGGCTGGCCGCAGTCGTTTTTAGGCTCGACGGCGCGGGGGCGGTGCTCGCTGCCGGCGCTGCCGCCTGGGTGGGCATGTGCGGCGTGGCGGGCGTGGCCGCCGCGCTGGTGCGCCGGGGCGGGATGCTACCCACATTGGTGGCGGCGATGGCGTACCAGGTCGAGCTCGGCTACTTCTGCGACCGCGTCTGGTGGTGGGCCAACCCCGCCGCCTGGCCGCTGCGTCTCGAGCTTCCGCTCATGGGGCTGCAATTCAACCTGCTGCCGTTGGAACCCGGATCGGCCCTGGACCGGCAGTCGCCCTGGGCGCCACTCGCGCTGTGCCTCCTGCTTGCCGCCTTCGGTGCGGCGTGCGCGGTGTGGACGGAGCCGCGCCGGGAGCGCCGGCGTCGCACGACCGCACACGTCGTGGCCGCACCGCGCCCGGCGGGGGCTGCGGTGCCACGCCCGGCGCGGGTGGGATTCGTTGCAGCGCTCCGGGGTGTGTACGGGGCGGGGCGGGTGGCGTCGCTAAGCGTGCTGCTCCTGCTCACCGCGCTGGTGATGCTGGTGGCGATGCGATACCCCGTCGATGTGCGGCGCGCGCTGGAGACCTACCTCATCCTGCCGGTCGGCGCGGGGGTGCTGCCCACCCTGGTGTGGCCGAGGCTGCGGCCCGCGTGGCAGCTCATGCGCGTCGAGCACCCGGGCGTGGGCGCCGCGCTGCGGGTGTGGACGTGCGGCGTGGTCGCGCTCGTGGTGGTGTTCGGGGCGCTGACCAGCGGGGTTGGGGGAGTTGGGTGTGCTATCGCACTGCTGACGACGAGTACGCTCGCGCTGACCGCGCTGCATATTACTGTGCGGTTCGGCGTCGCGTGGACGCTTGCGGCGACGCTGGTGTGGACCGTGTTGTCCGTGACGATTGGTGGCGACGTACTAGCGGGCAGCTGGCTGTGGGTGCTCGCCGTGCCGGCCTGGGCGGAGACCGCGACGACCCCGCTGCGCGCGGCGGTGGCGCTGGGCGGCGGGGTGCTGCTGGCGGCGGGGGCGTGGGCTGCGGCGGGGAGGGCGTTGGCGGGTCAGCGGGCTTTTTTGGCTCGGTGATACAAAAAGACGGGTTGCGTTGGGGGGTAAGGGAGAGCTCAGGCTAGCAGGGGAAATAGCGATAGTTTACCCCGTTGGAACGGGGAATGTGACGTGCGACTACTTAGCGTCAATGACGATCAATCGAAAGTATCAATATGACAGCACCGCCAAAACCGGTGACGCTGGACCCTGCGGAGGCACCGGAGGCTCCGAGCGTGCAGCACTCACCGAGAAGCGGGCTCCCCGTCTTCGTCCGCCGTATCCACTACGCAGAGCTCTTCGTCGCTCCCTTCATCCTCGTCGCTGCTATCAGCGTCGGCCTCTACGCGCTCGCTCACACAATGGAGAACGTTTTCTAGCGTGACGTGCTCACCGTCGAGGCGCAAGAAACTTTCAAGCCCCTTGCCGGCCAGGTTGCCGTCACGCAGGCTTCACATTCCGAGATGGAGGTCGCGCAGGTCTGGCCGTCTTCGACCCCAATGGAGCCGCCGCGCGTGCTGCTTATCGACGATTCGATTGCGGACAACGACGAGCCGAGCTACTCGAGCTTGGGTGAGCTGCCCATGTGCCTCTGGATTTCCGCGCTGCACAAGAATCTCCACCTGGGTGCGCCCAGTGAGCTGTACTCGGAGCTGGCGGCTAGCTGGCTGTCGATCGTTGCGCTTGGTGGGTGTTACCTGTGGTGGCGCACCGTCAGCAAGAAGGTGTTCACTGGTCTGGGCAAGACTGCGGGCAAGCGTCGCTGTGTGCTGAACCTGCACGGCGTCGTTGGCATCTGGTTGCTTGTCGGAATGCTCGCCCTTTCCGCAACCGGTATCTCCTGGTCTCTGTTCGCGGGGCATAACGCGGACAGAGACCGTCGAATGGCTTGGCGGCGACGCGGAGCCAATCGAGACCACGATTAGCATCTCTCCGGGGTGACCAGCAAGTTGCCGAGCAATTCGCTGTTGTCCTGGACACTGCCCGTGCCGAAGAGCTGACCGGCCAGCTGCGTCTGCTCATCCCGGCGGACACCTCGTAGGCGCGGCAGGCCAGCGAGTGCTGGACCCCGGCCACATTACCTCGGACGCGGTGAGTGTCAACGGGGCAAATGGCGAAGTGGTGGACAGACTGCCGTTGTCTGAGCTCCCGCTGTTCTCTAAGCTCTCGTCGTGGTGTGATGTTCGGCCTGCCATTCCGGCTCGTGCTCTTCGCCCTGGACATGGGGATCTGCGCCATGATTGGCATGGCTACATGCTGCGGTGGTGTCGCCGCCCAACGAAAGGTGCGATCGCAGGCGTGCCCGACCGGGCAGACCGACCGGTACCGACTGGGCTGTGCTTACAGTGTTCACCGTTCCCCGCCGGGGCGTTCCTGCCGCTGTTCGGGTGAGGTTCGGGGCATGTTGGTGGCAGATCGCCTGCTGACAAAGGGCTGGGGCGCGTCGTAGTCTTCCACGCCTAATTGTCCGATTCTTGAAGGCCGATTCCACTATGCTTTTAACGGAAATAGCCTGAAGGAAAGGAGACTGGACGTTGAGTGCAGATGCGGCGCATCTCAGTGAGCTACGTTTAGGCGCTTTCAAGTCGTTCCATGATGCTGTGGTGCCTATCCGGCATGTGACATTTCTGACGGGTCTGAACAGTTCCGGTAAATCGAACGTCTTGGACGGGCTTGAAGTGCTCGCCCGACTTGCAACAGGCCTAGACATGGTTGAGGCACTGGATGGGGCTGGATCCATTCGAGGGCCAGTGCGCGGAGGATCCCGGGGGTGTGCGCCCCATGGGGCAAAGAGTTTCTCTATTGGCTGCACAGTTGTGAATCCGGCGACTAACGATCAGTACGTTTACGACGTTGAGGTCCAGGTGGAGCCCGAACTTCGGCTGGTATCTGAGAAGCTGACGGGGCCGGGCCTAAGCGTAAAAAGCGGCACGAAATCACCGAGTGCAAGCTTGTTTCAGACGAAAAAACAAGAGAATACCGCTGCGTTTATTACCGCAGAGGTTTTCAATGGCAAACGAGGCGCAGATCCGAGCATCCATTTCCGCGATACCAGGTTGATCCTCGCGCAAATCCTGCAAACTCTGCCTGGTTCCAACCGAGCTGAGAAATCGGTCATTGAAGCAGCAGAGACTGTGCGGGGGGTGCTGCAGTCTGTGTACCACCTCGACCCAGTTCCTTCTCTGATGCGAAACTACGTCCCCAAGGGGAACGATGAGTTGAGACGGACCGGCGAAAATCTTTCAGCCACGCTTTGGCAAGTCAAACAGAATACGCCCGAGAGCTTTGCGGAAATCGAGCAGCTCGTGAGCGACGTCGCCGGAAAGAATATTCAGGGATTGAAATTCTCCAGTTCTGATCTGGGTGACGTGATGCTCGCCTTGGATGAAAAAGCTTCGGGGCCGACACCCGCCAGAGAAATGAGCGACGGATTGTTGCGTTTTCTCGCAATTGCAACAGCGCTGAAGTCTCCGACGGACAACCTGGATGTGAACTTGCCGGTAGCTGCAGTCGGAAACGGGCCCAGTCCTGCAGTACAGCTGGTTATCGAGGAGATTGAGAATGGCCTACACCCATCGCAGGCGCAGCGTATCATCTCGCTACTCGCGGCAGCGGTGGCAGAGAAGGGGACGCAGTGCCTCGTGACAACTCACAGTACAGCGATCCTCGACGGTATCGAGGGCCGATTTAATGACAGTGTGCTCGTCTGCTTCCGCGATGAACAGACGGGACAAAGTCACGTGAGCCAGTTGCAAGATCTGCCCGACTACACCCGAGAGCTGTCGAAGCAGTCTCTTGGCAAGGCGGTTTCGGATGGCAAGCTCATCGATGATTCATCGACTGAAACACGCTTCGCGGATCTGAATGCATTATTCGGCATAAAAGGCGGGGCGTGAGATGTCCCGACGTGCGATTTTTATTGATACCAGTGTGCTGAGCAACCTCTTGCGCATACCGGGTAAGAACCAGGATATGGAGAAAGCGCAACGGGATTTTCTTGCCTTCCAGGAGGATAATGCGGTTCAGTTTGTGCTACCGGTGACGACTGTCATCGAGACAGGGAACCACATTGCCCAGATCAAAAATGGCGATATTCGGCGTGAAGTTGCTCAGCGATTCGGCAAAATGCTCGAGAGTATTTGTGAACGTGAAGCGCCATGGGTTCTGCACGACTTCGAGTGGGGAGAGTCGTTTCTTCGCTCTTTCCTCGACGGTGCCAATTCCCAAAGAACCTGGTACGACCTTGCTCAAGAGCAAGTCAGTGGGGGCGATCTGTCGATCCTGGTTGAAGCGAATATGTACCATAGTCGGTTGCAGATTGACTGTGAGATCTGGACTTATGACGCAAGGCTGAGGGCATACGCCCCCACCACAACTCCTTAAACACCTAATAGTAAAACGGGAACTCGTCCCAACGCGGCGGGCGCTTCTCCAGGAAGGAGTCGCGGCCCTCGACGGCCTCGTCGGTCATGTACGCCAGGCGAGTCGCCTCGCCGGCGAAGACCTGCTGTCCCATGAGCCCGTCGTCGGTGAGGTTGAACGCGAATTTGAGCATGCGCTGCGCGGTGGGGGACTTGCCGTTGATCTCGCGCGCGGCCTGGATAGCCTCATCTTCCAGGGCTTCATGCGAAGCCACGATGTTCACCGCGCCCATGCGCTGCATGTCCTCGGCGGAGTAGGTACGGCCGAGGAAGAAGATCTCACGGGCAAACTTCTGCCCCACCATCTTGGCCAGGTACGCCGAGCCGTAGCCGGCGTCGAAGGAGCCGACGTCGGCGTCGGTCTGCTTGAAGCGCGCCTCCTCGCGCGAGGCGATCGTCAAATCGCACACCACGTGCAGCGAGTGCCCGCCGCCGGCCGCCCAGCCGTTGACCACCGCGATGACCACCTTGGGCATTGTGCGGATCAGGCGCTGCACCTCCAGGATGTGCAGGCGCCCGCCCTCTGCCTTCACTCGCGCGGTGTCGACGGTCTCGGCCGTATCGCCGCCGGCGTACTGGTATCCGGAGCGGCCGCGGATGCGCTGGTCGCCGCCCGAGCAGAACGCCCAGCCGCCGTCCTTTTCGGAGGGGCCGTTGCCGGTGAGCAGCACCACACCGACGTCAGGTGAGCGGCGGGCGTGGTCGAGTGCTTGGTAGAGCTCGTCAACTGTGTGCGGCCGGAACGCGTTGCGCACTTCCGGGCGGTCAAACGCGATGCGCACGATTCCGTCGGCGCGGGACTCGCCGACGTGGCGGTGGTAGGTGATGTCGGTGAAGTCGAAGCCCTCGACGCTGCGCCACTGGGTGGGGTCGAACGGCTGGGAGGTGGAGTAACTCATGGGACTGCATCCTACCTACCTGCGCGTGCACTCCCGCAGGCAAATTACAGTAGCAAGAACATGACGATGTACGGAAGGGAAAACAGTTTGCTGCCCACCGCCGACGAGATCCTGCAGCGCGCGCACGTCGTGACGCTGCCCATGGCCGTGCGATTCCGCGGTATCACCACCCGCGAGGCCCTGCTCATTGACGGGCCCGCTGGCTGGGGCGAGTTCGCGCCCTTCCTCGAGTACGGGCCGGAGGAGTCCGCAGCGTGGCTGAGCGCCGGGATCGAAGCCGCCTTCGAAGGCCTCCCCGCAGCTGAGGGCGAGGTCGAGGTCAACGGCACCGTTCCCGCCGTGCCCGCCGACCAGGTCGAGCGCGTGTTCGACCGTTACCCGGAGGGGATCAACACGTTCAAGGTCAAGGTCGCAGAGAAGGGGCAGTCGCTTGCCGACGACACCGCCCGCCTCGCCCGCGTCCACACCCTCCGCCCCGACGCGCGCCTGCGCGTGGACGCCAACCGGGCCTGGACCGTCGACGAGGCCTGCGAAGCGATCGACGCGCTCGAGCGCGTGGCCGAGCTCGAGTACGTGGAGCAGCCCTGCGCCACCGCCGAGGAGCTCGCGGAGGTGCGCCGCCGCGTCGCCTCTCCGATCGCCGCGGACGAGTCCATCCGCAAGGCGAGCGACCCGTACCGCGTCGCCGAGCTGGACGCGGCGGACGTCGCCGTGTGCAAGGTCGCCCCGTTAGGTGGGGTGCGCCCGCTGGTGCGGATCTCGCGCGAGCTGGGCCTGGGCGTGACCGTGGCCAGCGCGCTGGACACCGCGGTGGGCATGGACGCCGGGCTGGTCGCCGCGCAGCTCACGGGCTCACGCGCGGCGGGCCTGGCCACCCAAAGCCTGTTCGCGGAGGACGTGGCGGCGCCGCGCGAGATTGTGGGCGGCCGCCTCCGCATCAGCCGCACCGTGCCCGATCCGGAGCGGCTCCACGGCCTGCGTGCGGGCGTCGAACGCGAAAACTGGTGGTTCCAACGGGTGCGCGACTGCCTCCCCTACATACGGGGGTAGTGTGCCCGGGAGGGCCCTACGGAAGGCCAACGGAATGTCCGGTTTTCCACCCGGTGCACTAAACTTTTTTACAGGTGATTGTGAAAAAGAATACCAATCATGCTGTGGAAACAGTACTGAACACGTTGGAAAGTAGGTGGGGCAATGTCTACCCCCGTTGTGCATGACTCATCCGCGCTGTCGGATGGCGATCTCGCCAAAGCCCCAGAACCAGGCGAGTGGCGCCGCCAGCTGATCGGCCTGATCCTCGGCGTCGCACTCGCGGCGCTCATCTGGTTCATTTTCCCCGCGAGTGCCCCGGACACGGTGTCGCAATCCGCGGGCGCGAAGCCGGACGTGGAGTACACCGCGCAGGCGATGCGCGTCGTCGCCGCCACCACGGTGCTCATGGCGGTGTGGTGGATGACGGAGGCCATCCCGTTGGCCGCGACCGCGCTGCTGCCCATCGCCATCTTCCCCGTCATGGGGGTGGCCGAGTTTTCCAAGGTGTCGTCCCCGTACGCCTCCGCCACCATCTTCCTGTTCATGGGCGGCTTCCTCATGGCGCTGGGCCTGCAGCGCTGGAACCTGCACCGGCGCCTCGCGCTCGTGGTGGTCAAGCTGGTGGGGACGAGCCCGAAGCGCATCATCCTGGGCTTCATGATCGCCACGGGCTTCATGTCCATGTGGGTTTCCAACACCGCGACCGCCGTGGTCATGCTGCCCATCGGCACCTCCGTGCTCATGCTCACCGCGGACACCGTGGGCGGCATGCAGAACCAGAAGAAGTTCGGGACCGCGCTGATGCTGGCGATCGCGTACTCGGCGTCGATAGGCTCACTCGGCACGCTCATCGGCACCCCGCCGAACGCGCTGCTGCAGGGCTACATGAAGGAGGCACACGGCATCACCATCGGCTTCGGTCAGTGGATGCTGGTTGGCATGCCGGTGGCCATCGCGTTCACCTTCATCGCTTGGTGGGTGCTCATCACCGTGTTCAAGCCGGAGATTGACCACATTCCGGGCGGCAAGGAGCTCATCGAGGCGGAGATCCGCAAGCTCGGTCCGTGGACCTTCCCGCAGATTGCCGCGGGCATCATCTTCCTCCTCGCGGCGCTGGCCTGGATCTTCATCCCGCTGGGCATCAAGCAGTTCGGCTGGGACTTCCCGTACGACGACGCCATCGTGGGCATCATCGCCGGCCTGCTCATGTTCATCATCCCGGGCAAGAAAAACGGCAAGCGCCTGCTTGACTGGGAGACGGCGAACGAGATGCCGTGGGACGTCCTCCTCCTCTTCGGCGGCGGGCTGTCGCTCTCCGCAATGTTCACCGCCACGGGCCTGTCGCTCTGGATCGGCGAGGCCGCCAAGGGCCTGGCCGTCCTGCCGGTCTTCCTGCTCATCTTCGCCATCGCCGCCCTCGTGCTCGGTCTGACGGAGCTGACCTCCAACACCGCAACAGCAGCGACGTTCCTGCCCATCATGGGTGGTGTGGCAGTGGGCATCGGGCTTACCGACGCCAGCGAGATGAACGTCCTCATCCTCGCCATCCCCGTGGCGCTGTCCGCCACCTGCGCGTTCATGCTCCCGGTGGCCACCCCGCCGAACGCCATCGCGTACTCCTCGGGCTACGTCACCATGGGCGAGATGATCAAGGGCGGCATCTGGCTCAACGCGATCGCGCTGGTCCTTATCGCCCTGGCCACCTACTTCCTCGCCGTCCCCGTGTTCGGGTTAGTGCTCTAGATACCGCCCTGCTGTCACTGGCGCGTTAGGCTATCCGCATGGATAACCAGACGCGCCAGTTTGGCGTTCCGGAGGAACCACCGCACCGTCCCCGCCCCAAGCAGTACTTCCCCGACCCTGCTGAACAGGAACGCCCGCGCTACCAGGAGCCCCCGCGCTACGAGCAACCCCGTTACGAGCAGCAGCAGTACACCCAGCCGGCGCCGCCGGAGCCCGAGCCGCGCTACTACGAGGAGCCAGAGGAGCGCTCCAACACACTCGCCATGGTGCTGGGCGTGCTGCTCGCCATCGCGCTGGCGGCGGGCGTGGTGTTCTTCTTCCTTTGGCGCGGCGCGTCCGCCGAGGCCTCGAAGCCGCCGGTGACCGTGACCAACACCCAGACCGAGACCGTCACGTCGACGGAGACGACCACGAAGCGCCCGTCGCTGTTCGGCGACCGCGACAGGGATTCCCGTGAGCCGGAGCCGACAGCGCAGACAGCGCCGACGGAGTCCGAGCTGCCCGACCTCCCGGAGGCGCCCGACGTGCAGGTCCCCGACGAGGTGCGCACCGGTGCAGAGGACCTCCTGGACGAGCTGCGCCGCGGCGCGGACGACATTCTTCAGAACCAGTAGCCACCGCTAGACTGGGCACTCATGGAAACGCTCCCTGAATCGCTTGCCGTTGCCCGCGTGATTGCCCAGCGCCTGGCTGACAACGTCACCGACGTGGTCATGAGCCCGGGTTCGCGCAATTCGCCCCTGGCCTACGCGCTCATGGCCCGCAGGGACCTCCGCGTGCACATGCGTATTGACGAGCGCTCGGCCGCCTTCACCGCGCTCGGCCTCGCGCGCGTTCAACGCCGGCACGTGGGCGTCGTCATGACCTCGGGCACCGCGGTGGCGAACGCGCTGCCCGCGATGGTGGAGGCGCACATGTCGCACACCCCGCTGGCCGTCGTGAGTGCGGACCGCCCGGCCCGGCTGGTGGGCACGGGGGCATCGCAAACAATTTGGCAAGACGGCATCTTCGGCCGCTACGCCGCCACCCAGCAGGTGGCCACGGAGGCGGACGCCGCCGCCGTGTCCTTCGCGGCGGACCAGGTCCACATCAATGTCGCCCTGGACACCCCGCTCGTGCCCGACACGCTCCCGGCGCCGGAGGGCGAGCCGCGCCGGGTCGGCCCGGGCCGCCTGAGCACGCCGCCGACCTGGGTGGACCACGGCGCCGTGGACGTGGACCTGACCCGCAACACCCTCGTCATCGCGGGCGACGAGGCCTGGGACGTCCCCGGCCTCGAGCACGTGCCCACCATCGCGGAGCCGACCGCGCCCGCCCCCTTCCACCAGGTGCACCCGCTGGCGGCGCGCTTCTTTGCCAAGAGCGAGGTCGCCATCTCCCACGACGGCGGCGACTTCTCCGCGGAAACCAAGCCGGACCAGCTCATCGTGGTGGGGCACCCCACCCTGCACCGCGACGTCATGGCGCTCATGGCGGACCCGGACATCGAGGTCATCGGCATCTCGCGCACCGACACGTTCACCGGCCACCCGGACCGGCGCGGCTCCCGCGTCAACGCCACCGGACAGTCCACGGACGCCTGGATCAAGATCTGCGAGGCCGCGGGCGAGGTCGGCGCCCAGACCGTGCGCGACGCACTCACTGAGGACGAGTTCGGGCTGACCGGCATGCACGTCGCCGCCGCCGTGTGCGACACCCTCGGCGTCGGCGACACGCTCGTCGTCGGCTCCTCCAACCCGGTGCGCGACGTGAGCATGGTGGGCATGCCTTTCGACGGCGTGACCACCATCTCCGCGCGCGGGGCCGCGGGTATCGACGGCACCGTCTCCCAGGCCGTCGGCGTGGCCCTGGCGACGCAGGCCCTGCACCCCGACGAGATCCGGGCCCCGCGCACCGTCGCCCTCATGGGCGACCTGACCTTCCTGCACGACGTAAACGGCCTGCTCATCGGCCCCGACGAGCCGCGCCCCGGGAACCTCACCATCGTGGTGGCCAACGACGACGGCGGCGGGATCTTCCACACGCTCGAGGCCGGGGCGGAGAGCGTGGAGCGCGACTTTGAGCGGGCGTTCGGGACGGGGCATCACGTGGGCGTCGAGAAGCTTGCCCAGGCATATGGCGCCGACTACGAGCACGCCGGCAGCCTGCAGGAACTCCTGCAGACCCTGATCCGGCTCGAGGCGGAGCCAAACCCGATCACCGTGATCGAGGTCGACACGACGCGGGCGACCCGGCGGGCACTGGCGCAGAGGCTCGCCCGGTGATCAATTGGTGGCGGCGCGGGCAGCAGGCGCTGCTGGCGCTCTACCTGGCCGCGCTGCTGGGGGCGGTGGCGATGGTCGGGGGAGCAGCGATGAACGACGCCCGCATCATGGCCGACCCCGGACGCGGCATGGCCACGGTGACCGGGGTGAGCGCGGTGCGCACCTCCGTGGAATACCAAGACGAGGAGGGGCGGCACTTCTCGCCGCCGAGCGGGCTGCTTTACCCCTCCGGGCTGGGGGAAGGGCAGCAGGTCTGGGTGACCTACGCCAAGAGCGACCCGGACCTGGTGAAGGTTGAGGGGCGCGGGTGGGTGCTCTCGCTCATCCCCGCGGGCTCGGTGGTGCTCGTGGCCACCGGTGTGTTCGCGCTGGCGTGGACGTGGGTGCGTCGATCAGCGCCTAAACGTTCACGTTGAGTTAGAACAAAGTTTGATCACTCGTAGAGTCTCGTTTGCATGCACATGGGAAGGTTCGAAAGTATGCGAGTCGGAATTGTCGCGGAATCATTCCTCCCGAACATCAACGGAGTCACCAACTCGGTGCTCCGCGTCTTGGAGTACCTGAAGGCGGAAGGCCACGAGGCGCTCGTCGTCGCGCCGGGTGCTCGCGACTTCCAGGAAGAGGTCGCGGACTACCTGGGTTTTCCCATCGTGCGCGTACCCACGATGCGCGTGCCGCTGGTGGATTCGCTGCCCATCGGCGTGCCCACCACCACCGTGACCGCGGCGCTGGCGGAGTTCGAGCCGGACATCATTCATCTGGCCAGCCCGTTCGTGCTCGGCGGCGCGGGCGTGTTCTCCGCGATGCAGCTCGGCGTACCGGCCGTGGGCCTGTACCAGACCGACGTGGCCGGCTTTGCCACCAAATACCAGCTCTCCGCCGTGGCCGCGCTGGCCTGGGACTGGACCCGCAACATCCACAACCGCTGCCAGCTCAACCTCGCCCCGTCGTCGGAGGCGATCCGGGAGTTGGAGTCGCACGGCATCAAGAACGTGAAGCGCTGGGGGCGCGGCGTGAACGCGGAGCTGTTTAACCCGTCGAAGCGCTCCGACATGCTGCGCTACCAGTGGGATCCTACCGGCACGAAGAAGGTCGTCGGCTTTGTCGGCCGACTGGCCAGCGAGAAGAGCGTGTGCCGCCTGGCCGTGCTCGAGCAGGACCCGGACATCCAGCTCGTGATCGTGGGCGACGGCCCGGAGCGCGACGCGCTCCAGGAGCTCATGACCTCCGCCGTGTTTACCGGCGCGCTGTCCGGCGAGCAGCTGGCCCGCGCCTACGCGTCGCTGGACCTGTTCGTGCACACCGGCGAGTTCGAGACCTTCTGCCAGGCCATCCAGGAGGCGCAGGCCTCCGGTGTGCCCACCATCGGCCCGAAGGCCGGCGGCCCGATCGACCTGATCCAGGACGGTGAGAACGGCCTGCTGCTGGAGGTAGAGACCTTCAGCGAGGAGCTTCCTGACGCGGCGCGCTATCTGCTCGACGACGCCCGGCTGGACGAACTCAAGCACAACGCGCGCGAATCCGTAGCGGATAAGACCTGGGTCGCGCTGTGCGAGCAGCTCCTCGGCTACTACGAGGAGGCACGCGCGGGCTACCGAAGCAACGTGGTCAATCTCTTCGGGCGCGATATCACCCTGCCGAAGTGGGCGGGGAGGCGTCGGAAATCGCGCGGGGCTTAGGGCCGGGTAGACTGGCGCACTATGTCAGTCTCGGACCTGTCTGCAAGCACCCAGGATTACCTCAAGGCGATCTGGGAGCTTGAAGAGTGGTCGGACCAGCCCGCTACCACCTCGATGATCGCGAAGGCGCTGGGTGTGAAGCAGTCGACGGTGTCTGACACCGTGCGCAAGCTGGCTGACCAAGAGCTGGTCTCGCACAAGCGTTACGGCTCCGTGCAGCTGACGGAGCAGGGGAGGGCATACGCAGTGCAGATGGTGCGCCGCCACCGGCTGATCGAGACTTTCCTGGTGCAAGTACTCGACTATTCCTGGGACGAGGTTCACGATGAAGCCGAACAGCTCGAGCACGCCGTCTCCGACCTTTTAGTGGAGCGGGTGGCGGCGCTGCTGCACCACCCGACGCGTGACCCCCACGGCGACCCGATCCCCGCCGCCGATGGCTCGATACACGCCCCCGACGCAGTCACCCTGAGCACGGTGGAACCGGGCAGCGACGTAGTCATCGAGCGAATTTCCGACGAAGACCCGGAGCTGCTGCGCTTCCTGCACGCCCACGGACTGAACGTCGGCTCGCACCTCCACGTGGCCGAGGGCGCGCCCTTTTCCGGGGCAGTGGAAGTGCAAAACGCGGCCGACGGCGTGACTATCCCGCTGGGGCGTGCTGCGACTGACGCGGTGTACGTGAGCGCGCCCCGGGATACACAAGTCCCCGGGGGCCAAAAAGGTACACGAGCGTAAACACGCACGCCTGCGCGAGCACCATCATCGCTCCCGTGGCGGTGTCCAGGTAGTAGCTACAGTACAGGCCAATGACCGCGCAGGCCGCGGCCATGGCAGGTGCGATAAGCAGCATCTTCCCAAAGGAATCGGTGAGCAGGTACGCCGTCGCGCCGGGAATGATCAGCATGGCAACAACCAGGATCACCCCCACGACCTGCAGCGCTACCACAGTCGTCAGTGCGAGCAGGGCGAGCAACCCGGCACCGATCGCGCGCGGGCTGAGCCCGATCGCGTGCGCGTGGATGGGGTCGAAGGCGTAGAGCGTCAGATCCCGCCGCTTGATGAGCAGCGCGCCAAACACGAGCACGGCAAGACCGATTACTTGCAGCATCTCCGCGCGGGACACGCCCAAAAGGTTGCCAAAGATGATGTGGTTTAGATCCGTGTGCGAGGGTGTGACCGAGATGAGCACCAGCCCGAAGGAGAAGAGCGAAGTAAACACGATGCCGATCGCGGCGTCCTCTTTGACCCGCGAGGTATTGCGCACCAGGCCGATCAAGGCGACCGCGAGGAAGCCGAAGAGTACGGCGCCCACGGCGAAAGGCGCGCCGATGATGTAGGAGAGCACCACGCCTGGCAGGACCGCGTGGGAGACCGCATCGCCCATCAGCGACCAGCCCACCAGCACGAGCCAGCAGGAAAGCATCGCGCAGACGATGGAAGCAGTCAGCGCGGTGGCCAGCGCCCGGCTCATGAAGCCGTAGGTGAGTGGGTCTAGTAGCAGCGAAATCATGCGCTCTCCCCCGTCTTGGTAGGGGTCATGCCGAAGGCGCGTGCGAGGTTCTCCGGCCGCAGCACATCCTCGGTTGGGGCGTGCATGAGCACGCGCTTTTGCAGCAGGACGGATTCGTCCGCGAGCGCGGGTAGCGCGGCGAAGTCGTGCGTGGAGACGAACAGCGTGGCACCGTCGGCGACGAGTTCGCGCAGCAGTGCGGTGATCGTCGCTTCGGATTGCTTGTCGACGCCCGCGAACGGCTCGTCGAGAAGCATAATGCTCGCGCCCTGCGCAATGCCGCGGGCGACGAAGGCGCGTTTCTTCTGTCCTCCTGAAAGCTGGCCGATCTGGCGGTCGGCGAAGCGGGTCAGGTGCGTGCGCTCGAGGGCCTCATCGACGGCCGCCTCGTCGCGGCGGCGCGGGCGACGCGTCAACCTCATGTGGCCGTAGCGTCCGGTCATGACGACCTCGCGCACGGTGATCGGGAACTGCCAATCCACCTCTTCGCTTTGCGGGACGTAAGCGACTACCTGGGCCTTGCGTGCGGCGGCGAGGTGCGTGCCGTTAATGGTCACCGTGCCCGTGGCAGGTTTGACCAGCCCCATGATCGCCTTGAACAGGGTGGATTTGCCAGAGCCATTCATGCCGACGAGCCCGCAGGCTCGGCCCGGGGCGATGGCGACGCTGGCCTCGCGCAGGGCCTCGACGTCGCCGTAGCGTACGGTCACGCCTTCGACGCTGATCGCGGGCGTCATGATGCCTGCCCCGTAAGGCCCTCGATGATGGCGGAAGAGTCGTGCTTGATCAGGTCCAGGTAGGTGGGCACGGGGCCGTCCTCGGGTGAAAGGGAGTCGACGTAGAGGGTGTCGCCGAGCTGGGAACCCGTGGCGTCGACAACCTGCTGCATGGCCGCGTTGGAGACAGTCGACTCGCAGAAGACGGCGGGTACCTCGTTGTGCTTGACAAACTCGATGGTGCGGGCGATCTGCTGCGGGGTCGCCTCGTTTTCTGCGTTGACCGGCCAGATGTACTGCTCCTGCAGCCCGGCGTCGCGGGCGAGGTAGGAAAACGCGCCCTCGCAGGTCACCAGCGCGCGCTGCTGCTCGGGGAGCGCCGAAAGTTCGCGCGTCATCTCGTCCTGGATTTCCTGCAGCTGCGCCTTGTAGCTCGCCCCGTTTTCCGCGTACTGCTCGGCGTGCTCCGGGTCGAGCTCACTGAAGGCGTCGACGATGTTGTCCACGTAGGTCTGCACATTTTTCGGGCTCATCCAGGCGTGCGGGTTGGGTTTGCCGGCGTAGGCGTCCTCGGTGATGTCGATCGGGTCGATGCCTTCGGAAACGACCGTGTGCGGCACATCGGTCTCTTCCACGAACTGGGCGAACCAGTTTTCCAGGTTGAGACCGTTATCCAGGATGAGATCCGCCTCTGAGGCCTTGGCGATGTCACCCGGGGTGGGCTCGTACCCGTGGATCTCGGCACCAGGTTTGGTGATGGATTCCACCCGCAGGTGTTCGCCGGCGACGTTGGCGGCGATGTCTTGGATGACGGTGAAAGTGGTCAAAACGACCGGTTCATCGCCGGAGGAGGGGGTGTTTGCGCAGCTTGTCGTGCTGCAGGCGAGGAGGAGGGTGGCGCAGACGCCGAGTGCCCGTCGGATCATGGTGTGCCTTTCTCTTTCGATGTGTCTTGGCGAAGAGAAGTTTAAACTTCGATGGAGCGAAGTTACAAGAGGGGCTCCGGCGAATGCCCACTGAAGAGGGGTGGAGCCGTACAATGCATTCCTATGGCCAAGGCAGATCTGGAGAAAAAGCCCTTCGACGTCGCCGGCATGTTTGACGGCGTGGGCGAAAAATACGACCTCACCAACACCATCCTGTCTTTTGGGCTGGATAAGTACTGGCGGCGTCGTACGCGCAAGCGCCTCCACCTGCAGCCGGGGGAGAAGGTCCTCGACCTCGCCGCCGGCACTGCGGTTTCTACCGTTGAGCTGGCCAAGTCGGGTGCCTGGGTGGTGGCCTGTGACTTCTCCCAAGGCATGCTCGCCGCGGGCCGCGATCGCGACGTGCCCAAGGCGGTGGGCGATGCGATGCACCTGCCTTTTGCCGACGCCACCTTCGACGCCGTCACCATCTCCTACGGCCTGCGCAACGTCTACGACTTCGAAGCAGGCTTGCGCGAGATGGCGCGCGTGACCAAGCCAGGCGGGCGCCTTGTAGTCAACGAATTTTCCACCCCTGTCGTGCCCGGTTTCCGTACCTTCTACAAGGAGTACCTGCCGGTCGCGCTGCCGCTTTTGGCCAAGGTCTTTTCCTCCAATGCGGAGGCCTACGAGTACCTGGCAGAGTCCATCCGCGCCTGGCCGGATCAGGAGGCACTTGCCGCAGCGATCAACCGTAATGGCTGGCAGGACGCAGGCTGGCAGGATTTAAGCGCGGGCATTGTGGCGCTGCACAGCGCGACGAAGCCTGCTTAGCCCCGCGCACGCGTTAGCGTGGGTCCCACAGCGCCTCACCACGCGGGGCGAGGTGCCCGGCGGCGCGCCACGCGCGTGCGATGAGGTCCGTGTCTTCCTCGGTGACCAGGTTGCCCATCAGTCGTGCCGCCGCCGGCATGAGGTAGCGCCCGCCGACACCTCGCAGCGCGAGCGGGCCCGCCGCGGGGAGGAACTGCGGGTAGGTGAGCAGGCGCGCCGCGGTGCGCGCGAGCGCGAACGCGTCGCCGTAGGCGCGGCGCAGCGCGTAGGGCCAGGCGAGCGTGAGGTCCTTGCCCTCGCCGAGGAGTTCCACGGCCATTACGGCCGTTTCCATGCCGTAGTCGATGCCCTCGCCGTTGAGGGGGTTGACGCAGGCGGCGGCGTCGCCAATCAGCGCCCAGTTCGGGCCCGCCACGTTGGACACCGCGCCGCCCATCGGCAGCAGCGCCGAGGTCACGTGTTGCGGCTCGCCCAGGTCCCAGGCGTCGCGCTGTTGGCGAGCGTAGTGCGCGAGCAGCTTCTTCGTGTTCACCTTCGCAGGGCGCGCCTGGGTGGACAGGGCGCCGCAGCCGAGGTTCACGGTGCCGTCGCCAAGCGGGAAGATCCAGCCGTAGCCGGGCGGGATCTCGCCCGCGTCGTCGCGCAGCTCTACGTGCGAGTGCATCCAGGGCTCGGCGCTTAACGACGTCGCGCAGTAGGACCTCGCTGCAATCCCGTACACCTGGTCCTTGTGCCAGGTCCGCCCGAGCGACTTGCCAAAGGGGGAGCGCACCCCGTCGGCAACGATCACCCAGCGGGTGCGCACCGGGCCGCGGTCCGTGTGGACGGCGGTGATGGCGCCGTGGGCGCCGAAGTCCGCCCCGGTCGCCGCGCAGCCGTGCCAGACGGTGGCTCCGGAGGCGGCGGCCTGGTCGGCGAGGGTGGCGTCGAAAAGCGAGCGGGGGCTCGCGGAGCCTTGCGTGCCGTAGCGGCCGGCGGGCCAAGGCGCGGTGACGCTGCCGCCGTAGCCGTGGAGCTTAAGGCCGCGGTTGCGGTAGGCGGGGAGTTCTGATTCGAGGCCGAGCGTGCGCAGCGTGTGGACGGCGCGCGGGGTGAGGCCGTCGCCGCAGGTTTTGTCGCGGCGGTGCGGTTGGGCGTCGAGAAGCAGGGTGCTCAGGCCCGCGCGCTGGGCGGCGATCGCCGCGATCGAGCCGGAGGGGCCAGCGCCAACAACAACGCAATCAACAACATCCATCACGGACAACATTGTGCCAGAGGCGTTGACAGCCCCCGCTGGTACACCCGGTGGCCAGCTTGCACTACGGTTGAGTGCGATAATTGTGCGCCGCAAAGCGCTGTCCGGGAACCGGGTGGCGCCGCGGCCGTCTCGCCCAACCTGCAAGGATGGTACCGATGGCCAACATCAACCACCCGTCGCCGCGCCATGGATACGACATGGGCCTCGGCGACGACGCCCTGAACACCCGCATTGCGCAGGGGATGGGCGAGGTTGAACGCGTGCTGCTCGAGCGGCTCTCGCAGGGCGAGGAGTTCATCACGGACAAGGTCACGCACCTGGCCGTGGCCGGGGGCAAGCGCTTCCGCCCGCTGATGGCGCTGTTGTGCAGCGAGTTCGGGCCCGACACCGCGTCGGAGAACGTGGTGAAGTCCGCCGTCATTACAGAGATGGTCCACCTGGCCACCCTCTACCACGACGACGTGATGGATGAGGCGGAGCGGCGCCGCGGCGTCGACTCGGCCAACTCGCGCTGGGACAACACCGTGGCCATCCTGGCCGGCGACGTACTGTTCGCCCACGCGTCGCGCATCATGAGCGAGATCGACACCGCCACGGTCGCGCACTTCGCCGACACCTTCCAGGAACTGGTCACGGGGCAGATGCTGGAGTCACTCGGCGCGCGCGGCGGCGACCCTGTCGAGCATTACATGAAGGTGATCGAGGGCAAGACGGGCGTGCTTATCGCGTCCGCCGCGTACCTGGGCGCCACCCACGCCGGCGCGAGCCAGGAGGTGGTGGCGAGCTGCCAGCGCCTCGGCGCCGCCGTCGGCATGGTCTTCCAGATCGTGGACGACATCATCGACATCTTCTCCGACCCCGCGCAGTCCGGCAAGACCCCCGGCACGGACCTTCGCGAGGGCGTGTTCACCCTCCCGGTCCTCTACGCCATGCAGGAGGACTCGGAGGCGGGCCGCGAGCTGCGCGCGATGCTCACGGGCCCGCTGCAGACGGATGAGGAGGTGCAGCGGGCGCTCCAGTTGATCGGCCAGACCAACGGGCGGGAGCGAGCGCTTGACGACGTCAACGCCTACCTCGCCGCCGTCAACCGCGAACTCGAGACGCTCCCGGCCGGGCCCGCCAGCGACGCGCTGCGCCAGCTGTCCCGCTACACCGTCGACCGCGTAGGATAGCGCCTTTCACCCTGATGACCAGCCGATTTGCAAAGGGCTGGCGGTAGTGTTGTAAAGTATTCAACGCACTTAAGGTGCACGCCAGGTTGCCCGAGCGGCCAAAGGGAGCGGACTGTAAATCCGCCGGCATTGCCTTCAGAAGTTCGAATCTTCTACCTGGCACACTCACCCACCACCACGTACGCGAGTACGAGGCGGTGGGTTTTCTCGTGCGTGGGGGCGGGGCTTGGGCGGGCTTGCCTGGATGACGAGAATGGCCTGTTTGACGAGATCAGGATGACGAGGGTGCGGGGATTTTGTCGCATCCTCGTCACGGGGTTCTCGTCTAGTAGGCGGCAGCCTGAACTATCCCTCGCCACAGCGACCCGCGGCAGCGACATTGGCGCCTGCAGCGCCGGAGGCACGGTACCGCCGCCGCGTGGAGGGGCGCACGGTCGCGCCTCCAATGCGCAGGGCCCAGATGGCGTTCATAAGTGCGTGAAAAACGGCCTAAAAACCCGCCCTGTAGTGGCGATTTGTGTTCTTTAATGCTATCGGGTTAATCTTCTTAAGGCTTCAACGGAGCGGGTCACACCGAAAGGTGAGACTCACAACAAAGAGGCTGTGCCCCCTTAGCTCAGTCGGCAGAGCGTTTCCATGGTAAGGAAAAGGTCGACAGTTCGATTCTGTCAGGGGGCTCTGTTGTTTGCGTAAGGCAAACACATGGCGGTGTAGCTCAGTGGTAGAGCAAACGACTCATAATCGTTGTGTCGAGAGTTCAATTCTCTCCATCGCTACTCACCTCAAGCGGATGCTCCGGCGTTCGTGGTAGGGTTAGGCCCCTGTAATTGTTTACAACGCAGGGACCTAGGGGCGTGGCGCAATTGGTAGCGCAACGGTCTCCAAAACCGTAGGTTGCAGGTTCGAGTCCTGTCGCCCCTGCCAAAGCATGAATGTGGAGGAGTTTTCTTGACTAACCCCAACGGTCAGAACCCGGCACGGCCAACCGGTAAGCGTCAGCTGGGCGGGGCGTCTCCGATCTCCACCGACTCCTACGAAGAGAAGCGCACCCCCGCGAAGCGCGATGGCGATGACGCCGAGAAGAAGAACGGCGCCGCAGCATTCCCGGGCGAGGTTGTCTCCGAAATGCGCAAGGTTATCTGGCCGACCGGCAAGGAGATGCTCAACTACACACTCATCGTGTTTGCCTTCCTGATCGTGCTGACCGTCATGGTGTGGGGCACCGACAGCCTGGCTAGCCTGCTGGTTGAATGGATCTTCATTCGTTAGCTATAATGCGAACGGTTACTTAATATCCCGCTTCCTCGGACTCCGAGGGGCGGGATAAGTTTTTGTCCCACCGCGCGCGAACCACCAACGTGAGTACGCTAGGGCGGGGAATTTACGGAGATAAAGGAGACGGACCATGGCAGTGGAAAACAACGACGCCCTGAACACGGTCGAGGAAAACGAGCTGGAAATGATCGACGAGGGCGCGCCCGTCACCGATCAGACCGACCCTGAGGAGGAGCTGGCTGAGCAGCAGGCCGACTCTGCCGAGCCGGAAGCGCCCTCCGAGCAAGAGGAGGAGCTCGAGATGGTCGACGAGGGTGCCCCGGTCACCGAGGAAACTGACCCGGAGACGGAAAGCACCGAGGATGCGGAGACCACCGAGGGAGATGCCGAGGCAGCTGCCGCCGCGGCGCTTGGCGACGATTCCGCGGCCGAAGCGGACAGCGAGTACCGCGCCCGCCTGCGCGCTTACGTCCGCGAGCTGAAGAAGCTGCCGGGCGAGTGGTACATCATCCAGTCCTACTCGGGCTACGAGAACAAGGTGAAGACCAACCTGGAGATGCGTATCCAGACGCTCGAGGTGGAGGACTCCATCTACGACGTGGTCGTGCCGATCGAGCAGGTGCTGGAGAAGAAGGACGACAAGCGCAAGCTGGTGAAGCGCAAGCTGCTGCCGGGCTACGTCCTGGTGCGCATGGAGATGAACGACGCTGCCTGGTCCGTTGTTCGCGAGACCCCGGGCGTGACCAGCTTCGTGGGCAACGAGGGCAACGCGACGCCGGTGAAGCACCGCGATGTGGCGAAGTTCCTCATGCCGAAGGCGGAGCCGGTTGAGGGAAAGAGCGTCGCGAATGCGGAGGGCGAGACCGTCATCGCGATGCCGGAGGAGGAAGAGAAGCCGAAGGTCACCCACGACTACAAGGTGGGCGAGGCCGTCACCATCCTGTCGGGCGCGTTCGCGTCCGTTGCGGGTACGATCTCCGAGATCGACGAGGAGACAGGCAAGATCCAGGCGCTGGTGTCCATCTTCGGCCGCGAAACTCCGGTCGAGCTCACGGCTGACCAGATCGAGCGGATTATGTAGGCGTGGCGTCGAGAAGCGTTTTGCTTCTTGCGCCCCACCTGCCGTAAGGTAAAACGTCGCGCGTGCCCGCACAAGGGCTGCGCGACGTTTTCTATTCGTCTCCCCGGTGGCTCTGCGAATATCAGGGCATCCGGAGGTGCACTGCCGTCATCGTGGGTGGTGCGCCGTACCAAGGAATTGAGGTTTAACGATGGCTAAGAAGAAGGTCACTGGCCTGATCAAGCTGCACATCGAGGCAGGCATGGCGAACCCGGCACCGCCGGTTGGCCCGGCGCTCGGTGCGCACGGCGTGAACATCGTCGAGTTCACCAAGGCCTACAACGCCGCCACCGAGTCCATGCGCGGCAACATCATCCCGGTGGAAATCACCGTCTACGAGGACCGCTCCTTCGACTTCATCCTGAAGTCCCCGCCGGCAGCTTCCCTGCTGCTCAAGGCTGCGGGCATCAAGAAGGGCTCCGGCGTCCCGCACACCCAGAAGGTCGGTTCCGTGACCTGGGATCAGTGCAAGGAGATCGCTGAGACCAAGAAGAAGGACCTCAACGCCCGCGACATCGAGGCTGGCGCCGCGATTATCGCTGGTACCGCCCGTTCCATGGGCATCACCGTCGAGAAGTAAACCCGCTCGACGCAGGTGGGAGGGCCGGCCAGGCCCGTACCACCACTCCTGACATCACATACGAAGAAAGGAACGCAACATGGCTAAGAAGTCCAAGCGTTACAACGAGACCCTCGCACAGGTCGACCGCGACGCCCTGTACCACCCGCTCGACGCGGTGAAGCTGGCGCAGGAGACCTCCTCCAAGAACTACGACGCCACCATCGACGTCGCCATGCGCCTGTCCGTCGACCCGCGCAAGGCTGACCAGCTGGTCCGCGGCACCGTCAACCTGCCGCACGGCACCGGTAAGACCGTCCGCGTCGCAGTCTTCGCTGAGGGCGAGAACGCCACCAAGGCACAGGAAGCTGGCGCCGACATCGTTGGCACCGACGAGCTCATCGAGCAGATCAACAACGGCCAGCTCGACTTCGACGTTGCCATCGCAACGCCGGACCAGATGGCCAAGGTCGGCCGCGTCGCTCGTGTCCTCGGCCCGCGTGGTCTCATGCCGAACCCGAAGACCGGCACGGTTACCCCGGACGTCGCAAAGGCTGTCCAGGAGTCCAAGGGTGGCAAGATTGCCTTCCGCGTGGACAAGGCAGCGAACCTGCACGCGCTGATTGGTAAGGCATCCTTCACCGCTGAGCAGCTCGCCGAGAACTACGGCGCGCTCCTCGACGAGGTGCTGCGCCTGAAGCCGGCATCCGCCAAGGGCATCTACCTGAAGAAGATCGTGGTTTCCGCGACCCAGGGCCCGGGCGTCCCGGTTGACGCCTCCGTGCAGAAGGATTACGCCACCAAGGCTTAAGCCTCGCGCACACTGAGCGCCCCGGCGCCGGACTTTTTCAAGTCTGGCCCGGGGCGTTTTTTGTTTGCTCACCTGGGCGACTTGCCATGCGCGATTAATGAAAATAATGTTCATTAAGTGAAAATCTTCGGAGTGACTTGTGGGCGGCGCAAGGTGGCGTCGATAATCTCTGCGCTGTTGCTGGTGCTCCTCGCGCCGATCGCGCACGCGGCGGAGCTCAGCCTGGATACCGGGCACATCGACGCGTTCGCGGTGCACCCCGACGGCGACGGGATTGCGCTGAGCCTGCAGGAGGACGTGACGGGGTCGCATGTGCAGCACGCCCCCGAGGACGTCACCCTTGTTGTCGGCGAGCAGGCATATACCGAGGACACCGAGAGTGTCGAAGGGATTGGCGCGCCAGGCTACCTGCTCCCGCAGACGCAGCAGTCGGACCTCATCTGGCCGGGCTGGGACACGCAGGCGCTCGCCGGCGCGGGGATCAGCGACATTGACATCGAATTCCTCGAGATCTCCGGCCCAGGCGAGGTGTACCTTTTCCAGGCGCAGGGGCTCGGCGGCGTTGGGCCAGTGCTTGACGACGCCACCCTCGCCCTCAACGCAGGCGCGACCATCCACCAGGACACGCCTGCGCACGCGCACGCAAACTGGTTGTTCACCGAGCCCGGCACTTACACGATGCGGGTCGTGGCGCACGCGGGCGGCGCGACGTCGAACGAGGCGACCTACACCTGGATGGTGGGGGAGGCTGACTCGGCCGAAACAACACCGACCCCGGCGGACTCTGCGACGCAGAGTGATGACGCTTCGGTGCTCGGCGGCTTGGCTGGCACGGACGAGCCGGAGGCGTCGCACCGGGTGGAGACCTACGCCGGCGAGCCTGCCGAGCCCGCCGAGGGCGGGCCCGCCGCGTCCAGCGAGTCCTGCAAGCCGGCCTTGAGCCCGCAGGTGAAGGACGACCGGCAGGTGCCCGCGACGTGGAACGACCCCGCCACGATGGTCTTCGGGCTGGGCGACGCCGCAGCGACCACCCTGCCCGAGGATGTCGGACCGATCCCGGCCGGAGAGGCCTGGATGATCGGCGCGACCCAGCAGGCCGGTGTGCCGTGGCTGGGCGCGAACACCCAGCACGAGTCCCTGCTGGAGCACACCACCGGCGAGGTGACGTGGGAGGTCACCGACTTCGACGGGCCCGGCAACATGTTCGTGTTCACCCAAGGTGGCTTGGGCAAGATCGTGGGCGAGGAGTGGTTCCGCGCCGAGCACGGCACCGCGCAGGGCGCCCACACCATTCCGGCGAACTCGCACGTGCACCCCAACTGGGTCTTTAGCGCCCCAGGCACCTACCACGTGACCGTGCGCCACACCGCCACTGCGAAGGACGGCACTGAACTCAGCGGTACCGCGACGCTCACCTTCGAGGTGGGCGGTTCCGGCAACGCCGATGACGGCCACTTCGACTTCGGCTCCGTCTACGACGCGGAGGGGGACTGCGGTGGCGCGGGCGCAGCCGGCACCGGCTCCGCAGGCCCCGCAGGCTCCGCGGGCCCCGCAGACTCCGTAGATTCCGGCAGCGAAAGCGCGGCCGCCGGGGTGACGGGGAGTTCGGCGTCCGGGTCCCGCAGCGGCGGACTCGCCGAGACCGGCCCAACCGTGATGACGCTGCCCATCGCCGTGCTGGGGATTGGCGTGCTCGTCTTCGGCGGCGGCATGCTCTGCCTGGACACGGCGCTGCGGCGCCGCCTGCTCGCCGCGCTTGGGGCCACCAAGTGAGGCGCGCGACCATCCGTGCCGTCGGCGCGTGCGCCGTCGTTGCGTTGGCCGCGTCGCTGGGCGGCTGCGGCAGCGCGAGTGGCGACCAGGGCGACGACGGCACCCTCAACGTCGTCGCGTCCACCTCGATCCTCGCGGACGTGGTGAGCAACGTCGCGGGCGACGATGCGACCGTGACCTCGCTGATGGGCCGCGGGGTCGACCCGCACACCTACGAACCGAGCCTGCACGCCACCCGCGACATCGCCTACGCCGACGCCGTATTCACCAACGGCCTGCTCCTCGAGCCGCAATCGCTGTCCCACACCATCGACTCCACCGTCCGCGAGACGGTGCCCGTCGTGCCGGTCGCGGAGCAGGCGCAGCGCTACGGGTTCTCGCCAATCCCGCTCGTCGAAGATGCCAGCCTGGACACCGTGTGGCTCGGCCTCCGTGTGGACACCGGCAACTCCCTGCCACCAACCGGGGTGACGGAGCTTTCGCTTATCGACGCCCACGGCCCCGGCAATGCGTACGCCTTCATCCTCGGCACCTTCGGCACCCCCGAGGTGGTGTTCGATTCCCACGACGGCATTGACACCAACGACTCGACGGTGCTGCCTGTCGACGCGCACACCCACGTCAGCTGGGCGTTCTCCGAGCCAGGAGTGTACGAGCTGACCATGCGCGGTGAGGTCCGTGACTCCGTGGAAGATGCGGCAACCCGCGGCGAGGCCGAGGACACGTTCACGGTGGTCGTCGGCCAGGACCCGGCCCAAGTGACGCCCGGAAAAACGGTGCTGGACCAGGGGCACGTGGACATCACCACCACGCTCCGCGACGGCGAGACCCGCCTCACCCTGCGTGATGACGACCTGGGCGACCTCGACCCGGCCGACGCCGTGATCGCGGTGCCGACGACCACGCTGCAGCCCGTCCCGCCGGAGCGTGCCTTCCGTTTCCTGGGCAACCCCGGGGAGGAGACCTACCTGCTGCCGCAGGCGGTGCTGGGCAACCACGTCCACGGCGAGCTGGACCCGCACTTCTGGCACGACGTTGCCGCGGTGAAAGCCGTGGTCAAGGTGGTGCGCGACGAGCTCAGCACCGCCGACCCCGCCAACGCGGAGGACTACGCCCGCAATGCCACCGCGTACCTCGCGCAGCTGGACACTGCGGACCAGACGATGCGGCAGGCGGTGGAGCGCATCCCGGAGGCGAACCGCAACCTGGTGACCACCCACCACGGCTACTCCTACCTGGGCGCGGCCTACGGGCTGCGCATCGCCGGGTTTGTCACGCCGAACCCCAGTATCGAGCCGAGCCCCCGCGACGTCATCGCCTTTACCCGCACGCTGGAAAACCTGCACGTCCCCGCGGTCTTTCTGGAACCACAGCTGGAAGGCAGCAGCAGCGTGCTCACGGAGACGGCGGCGCACCTGGGAATCCAGGTTTGCCCGATCTGGGGCGACACCCTCGACCCGCCGGGGGAGGGGCCCGCGGATACGTATGTGCACTTTGTGGAGGAAAACGCGGCGTCGATAAGCACTTGCCTTGCGCCATAAGAAAGGAACCCTGACATGAAACTTCAACTTGCAGCCCTCACCCTCGCCGCGGCGACCGCGCTCGCGCCCGTTGCTGGCGCGCAGGGATTGGACAATGACCCCGCACTGCAGCAGACGGTGCGCAGCGACGAGACGATTGCGCCCGCCGGCGAGCAGGCCGTGATCTCCGCGGGCCACGTCGACCTCGGCGCGACCTTCGACGGCGACGAGCTCATCTTCCTCGCGCGCGACGATTCGCAGGACCCGCCCGTGTGGCGCAGGCTTAACGACGTCGTCTTTCAGGTCTCCGACGACGCCAAGCAGACCCTGCCCGACACTGGGGCCTTCGACTTCACCGGCGCGGGCGCGGGCGATGACGTGTGGGTGATCCCGCAGACCGAGGTGCAGGGCGTGCCCTGGCTGGGGTGGAATACGCAGTCGCCGTCGCTGCTGGAGCGCTCCTCAAACGGCGTGAGCCTGGAGTTCGGCGGGCACGAGGGTGACGGCGACTTCTCGCTCTTCCTGCAGCCGGGCGGGTTCCACGAGCCGCAGCTGCTGTGGTCTTCGCGCGAGGACGGCACGCAGCCGATGTGGGTGGAGCCGAACACGCACACCCACGCCAACTGGGTGTTTACCCAGCCGGGCGTGCAGCTGGTGGGCGTTCGCGCCGTGGTGAAGGACAACGAGGGCAACACCCACACCGACGAGGAAGTCGTGCGCATCGCTGTGGGCAGCGATACCGACCCCGCCGAGGCGCAGGCGGCCGAGTTCTCTGGCCCGTGGCGCGGGGCCGAAAATGGCGCCGAGAACGAGGCCACGGACGGCGCTGCGGATGCTGCCGCGGGCTCATCTGCTGGCAGCAACGCCGGGCTCCTCGTCGCCCTGGGGATTGGCGTGCTCGTCGTCGCGCTGGTGGCCCTGTTGGTCGTGCGTTCGCGGAAGGGGCGCGCGTAATGGCCGCGAGCAGTCAAGATGCGCTGATTCGGGTCTCGGGACTTAGCGCCGGGTACCCGGGGCGCGCAGTATTCGACGGCGTTGACCTGGACATTCTGGGCGGACAGTTTGTCGGACTGCTCGGGCCGAACGGGGCGGGCAAAACGACGCTGCTGCGCGCCATGCTCGGCCTGATCCCTGGCGCGCGCGGCACGGTGCGCGTCGCCGGGCGCACCGGCGCGCAGGTGCGCAAGGCAGTGGGGTATGTCCCGCAGCGTCACGACGTGGCCTGGGATTTTCCCATCGACGTCGCGTCCGCGGTGCTCAACGCCACGCTGGATCTGCGGCCCTGGTACAAGCGCGCGGGCGCCGCGGAGCGCGACGCCGTCGCGGACGCCCTGGACAGCGTCAACCTCACCGAGCTGTCCGCGCGCCCCATCGCGGACCTCTCGGGCGGGCAGCGCCAGCGCGTTCTGGTCGCCCGCGCGCTCGTGCGCAAACCCCGGGCCCTCTTCCTCGACGAGCCGTTCACCGGCCTGGACATCCCGTCCACCGAGCAGCTGCTCGCCCTGTTCCGCGAGTTGGCGGGCCACGGCATCGCCATCGTCATGTCCACGCACAACATCGTCGAGGCCGTCGATTCCTGCGACCGCCTCATCCTCTTCCGCGGCGGGGTCGTGGCTGACGCGCCCCCCGGGCAGCTGTGCGACACCCAACCGTGGATGGACACGTTTGGGGTTGGGCCGGAATCGCCCTGGCTGGCCGCCCTGCAGACCCACGTGCAACGAGCTCAACCACACCGCGCCGAGGAGGCCACGCATGCTTGAGATCGGTTTCCTGCAGTTCCTCGCTGACGTGGCCAACCCGCAGCTCGCGTTCCTGCCCCGCGCGCTCGTGGCGGCGGTGCTGGCCTCGGTGCTGTGCGCCGTGGTGGGCTGCTTCGTGGTACTGCGCGGGATGGCGTTCATCGGCGACGCCGTCGCCCACGCGGTCTTTCCGGGGGTGGCCATCGCGTTCGCGCTCCACGCCTCGGTGCTGCTCGGCGGGGCTGTGGCCGGGGCGGTCGTCGCCGTCGTGATCGCCGTGCTGTCGCAGCGCAGGACGATCAAGGAGGACGCGATCATCGGCATCGTGTTCGCCGCGGCGTTCGCGTTTGGGTTGGTGATTATTTCGCGGGTCGAGGGCTACACGGCGTCGTTAAGCGCATTTCTTTTTGGCTCCCTGACTGGCGTAAGCGTGCGCGACCTGTGGGTGAGCGGCGTGACCGGCGCGGTGATCATTGCGCTGGTTGCGGCGCTGCGGCCGTGGCTTACCGCGGTGGCGCTGGACCGCGAGACCGCACGCGCGATGAACCTGCCCGTGGCCGTGCTCGACCTGGTGCTCTACCTGTGCGTGACCGCTGCCGTGGTGATTTCGGTGCAGACCATTGGCAACATTCTGGTCATCGCGCTGCTGGTCACGCCCGCGTCCGCCGCGCGCCTGTTCACGGACAACCTGGAGACGATGATGTTGCTGGCCGCGCTGATCGGCATCGTCGGCAGCGTCCTCGGCGTGTGGCTGGCCTGGTCCTTCGACTCGCCGACCGGTGCGACCATCGTCCTGTGCGTCACCGCGATCTTCGGGTTGAGCTGGCTGTTCGCGCCGCGCCGCGGGGTGCTGCGCGCGCCGGGCCGGACGCCGCGGAAGGAGACCGTCTAGATGCGACTGCTCAGACTCGTCGCCGCGACGGCGCTCGTTGTTGCCAGCTTTCCGGTGGCTGCCGCCGCCGAGCTGACCGACACCGGGCACGTGCCCGGCGATGCCGGCTTCGGCGTCGACCTGCCGGCCGATACCCCGTGGGCAGGCCGCGACGGCACGACGCACCCCTGCGCAGGCCGCAAGCTGCTCTATCACTCCCACAACGACGCGCTCTACGGCACCCGCGTCGGCGGGGACCTCACCGTCATGGCAGTGGACGGGCAGCAGGTCGTAGACCAGGACGATGTCTGCTTCCGCCTGCCGCGAGACGCCGATCCGGACGGCAACGAGGTCTCCCGCATCCAGATCCCGGACGACGGCTCGCTCGACTTCCTTGGTCAGCCCGGCGATACCGTGTGGCTCGCACCGCAGTCCGTGGACTGGGCCGACAACTGGCGCCCCATCTGGTCGGGTCTCGGCGCCTTCGATCCCGCCCACGAGGGCGACCCGTCCGCCATCCCCAGCAACTTCGAGGACGACCTCATGCACTTCGACCTCACAGACATCGAGGGCCCCGGCGACGTGCACATCTTCTTCAAAAATGCCATCTCGCCCGCGGAAATCGTCTTCAATAGTGCTGACCCGCAGGCCCGCACGGTCGACTACGAAGTTGGCGCGCACGGCCACTTCAACTGGGCCTTTTCCAAGCCCGGCATCTACGCCTTGACGTGGCAGGGCAGGGCCTCGCTTATCGACGGCACGTCGCAGCACACCGAACCCATCACCCAATACTGGCTCGTCGGCGATGACGGCGATGTGGGCCTGGCCGACGGCACCACCACCGAACTGCGCAAGGTGACCAACTATGTCGGTGGCGACCCGGGGCCGGGCATTGAGGACGGCGGTGCTGGCGCGGGTGCTGGCACCGGTGGCACCGGCGAGAGCGCGCCGCTGACCACAGTGCAGCTGCTTCCGCAGGAAGGCGAACCCAGCCAAGAACCCAGCAGAGAACCTGATGATGGCTCCGCGCCGGGCGGGGGCGCGGTGGCGTCGACAAGCGAGCAGCCCAGCGCGACGCGACCGGACGAGGGGCGCTGCGAGGCGGCGCGCGCACTGCGCACCAAGCCGGAGGCGCTGATCAGCGCTGGCCACATGGATATGGGACTGGTGGATGACGGCGGCATTGAGGCGAAGCTCATCGATGACAGCGATCCGCGCTCGCCGACCCCGCGCGACTCCGGCACGTTCCTGTTCGAGGTGCCCGACGCGGCGAGAACTCAGATCCCGGCGAACTTCCGCGCAAGCTTCCCCGGCGAACCCGAATCCATGTGGGTGCTGCCACAGGCGCAGGTGAAGGGCCTGCCGTGGCTCGGGTTTTCCACGACGCGGCTGACGCAGGACAGCTTGGCACCAGGCAGCAACGTGAAGGTGACCATGAAGGATGTGGAAGGCCCCGGGCGGATCTTCTCCTGGCACGAGTCGCTCGGTGGCACGACACTGGAGCTCGATTCCGGTGACGCTGCGACCGCGCTGGAGTACGGGGTCAACGACCACGACCACCAGGCGTTCGGCTTTACCAAGGACGGCCTCTACTCCGCGACGTTCCGCTTCGAGGGCACCGCCAGCTCGGGCGAGGCGTTCTCGAAGGAGCTGACGGCGGCGTTTGCCGTGGGTGACTCCGCAGTGGCGCAGGCGAAGGAGTACTCGTCGAGCGGGTACGCATCGCTTGACGGCACCGACTGTGCCAATACCAGCGACGAGCCCGGCGCCGATTCTGGTGCCGGCAGCTCGGACACGTGGGTGGGGGCCCTGGCCAAGGGGATCCGCTCCGTGGACAAGGAATTTGGCGCCTTCGGGGAGAAAGCGGGGCCGTTCTTCGCGCACCTGCGTGGTGGGGGCAAGGATGCCGTCGCGACGACGTCGCCGAAGCCGCCGGCGTCACAGCTGACGTCGCCGAAGCCGCCGGCACCGGCTCAGAGTGCTCCCAGCAGGCGGGGAAGTGGCGCGGCCGCCCCGACACGCGAGCATCGGGTCAGCGCCTCCGCCGGCGGCAGCGGCTCGGAGAGACCGGGCAGTGCTCCGGGTAGCCGGGGAGGTGCCCGGACGCACACACCGGCGAAGACGAGCAGTGCCCAGGGTAAGTCTGTGCCGAAGAAGCAGGCAACGAGGAAGCAGACAACGAAGAAGCAGACAACGACGACCGCGAAGTCGGACCACGGCTCCAGCGAAAAGGCCGGCAGCGGTACCGGTGGGATCGTGTCCTCCTTCGATGGCACGAAACCGAAGCGCGGAAGCGACAGCGGTGGTGACAACGGTGAGGATGCAGCGCAGGCGCAGGTCGCGACCTCGCAGGGCATGACCGCCAGCGGCTTCTGGGGAGGACTCATTCTCGGCGTGGGCCTGATGGCGCTGCTCGGCGGCATCGTGCTCTTCACGGCGGCGGCGAAGATGCTGCGGCACGCGCCGAAACCGGGGAGCTCCAGCAAGGACGCGGCGGAATCGTCGGGAGTGTAGGCGCGATTTGGTGTTTTGGCAGGGGACCGACTAAGGTACGACGCGAAGTTTGAACGGGTGAAAACCCGTGCTCAAGTTTCACCGAAGACCGTCGGTCACTCTGCTACCGCAGAGTCGAAGGAATCCCACTCCAGGGATCGGCCCACGCAGGAGAAACGTGGCTTGCCTTTCAGGGTGCCTCGTGCTTCTGCACGGGGCATTTTTCTTTGAGACGTGTGAGCGTCGAGAAGCGAAATGCTCCGGGCGGATTGAAGGACATGAAGAATTGGAAGGAGGCGTGTGTACATGGCTAACCCGAAGAACGAGCAGGAGCTCAAGGTTCTGAAGGAGAAGTTCGAGGCGGCTAGCTCGATCGTGCTGACTGAGTACCGTGGCCTGACCGTTGGTCAGCTGCAGGAACTGCGCGGTGAGCTCGGCTTCGACGTCGATTACCACGTCGCCAAGAACACCCTCATCAAGATCGTTGCTAACGAGCAGGGCATTGAGGGTCTCGACGATCTTCTTGTCGGCCCGACCGCTATCGCCTTTATCAAGGGCGAGGCTGTCGACGCTGCGAAGGTCATGAAGAAGTTCAACAAGGATCACGACGCATTCGTGATCAAGGGCGGCTACATGGATGGCAACGCCATCGATGCCGCTCAGGTTGACGCCATCGCCGAGATGGACAACCGCGAGACCACTCTTGCAAAGCTCGCTGGTGCCTTCGAGGGCTCCTTGGCAAAGGCCGCCGGCCTGTTCCAGGCTCCGGCGTCCAAGACGGCCCGCCTTGTCGCTGCACTGCAGGACAAGCAGGACGACGCTGCGTAACGCGAACTAACTACACACACCAAACATTCGGGCCAAAGCGCCCACAAACAGAAAGGATGCCATTATGGCTAAGCTGTCTAAGGACGAGCTCATTGAGCAGTTCAAGGAAATGACCCTCATCGAGCTTTCCGAGTTCCTGAAGGAATTCGAGGAGGTCTTCGACGTCACCGCTGCTGCACCGGTTGCTGCTGTTGCTGCCGCTCCGGGCGCTGCTGGCGACGCTGCTGCTGAGGAAGAGAAGGACGAGTTCGACGTCGTGCTCGAGGACGCGGGCGCCAAGAAGATCGGTGTCATTAAGGCTGTCCGCGAGATCGTCTCCGGCCTGGGTCTGAAGGACGCTAAGGAAATGGTCGAGGGTGCTCCGAAGGCCATCCTCGAGGGCGCTTCCAAGGACGACGCTGAGGCTGCAAAGGCCAAGCTCGAGGAGGCTGGCGCAAAGGTCACCCTCAAGTAAGAGCCTTTCGCTTCTCGACGACACCCCCTCCACCGGTATTGACACCGGGGAGCGGGGGTTTCGCGTGTTTTGGGGGGAGAGAGGGGCTGGGTTCTTTCACGCAAGTATTCGCAACAGGGGCGATTAGCTTTAAACCAGTGCAGCAACACTTTGCCTTGTATTGTGCCTAGCGAGTGGCAGCCGCGTCGCGGAGGTAGGGAGTGAGGCAATGATTAATCGACAACTTGCAATGCAGGTCCGCGAAGCAAGCAATATAGCGCAAGAACATGAGCAGTACCTTTCTCGCTGGGCTGCCTTGAAATCCCAGTTGAGGCGCCCCAGGAGCCTGCCTCAAATCACATCCGACGTGCTGAAATGGGCATTTGTTGTATCACTGTTGTTGTGGGCCGTCCACGCGTATAAAAGTTGGGCAAGGCTGCGGACCTATAAGCGCACCATGGCAGAGTGGGAAGAATACGCCGAGTCTGAAGCCAGTTTCGTTGCAACGCTCAATGACATCTCCGAAGAGGAAGCGCGAGAAATCGTCGACAACTACAGCACTCGGCCTGGGGATCCGCCATTCTATTTTCCCGAATCAGTGTTAGAAATGCTGTTCTTTATAGTTATTGGCGGGATCTTCATTTTCGGCCTCATCTTCGGTGCGTTGTACCTCTACAACAAAAATCTCAACACATTGAACCGCGCGCTTTTTGGAAGAGAGAATGCTTCACGCCGCGCGAAGAATCGGGCGACTGAAGCGCAGATGCAACAGTACGCCCAACAGCTGGGAGAACTGCGTCAGCGCTATAACAGCCTTGGATTTCCTGATGTCTACTTTTCCTCCGCGGTACTTCGCAGAATAGGGGAGTACGTTGCAGCAGGCCGGGCTCAGAATTTTAGCCAGGCAGCTAATCTGTACGAGCAGGATGAAAAGCACAACAGGCAGTTGGCCGAAGCCCGTCGCGCGCAGAATCAGCTTGCCGAGCAGCTCGAACGACACCATCATGCGCAAATGATGAGTGATATGTGGCTGCAGGCCTCCATCGATGACCTCAAACGCCGGTAAAGAAAAGTGACGCAGCGCAAAAGCAGTGCAGCGGAGGCGCTTGAAGCGTGATCGCCGACGTTTGCGCTGCATGACAAACCCCTGCCTGATCCTCTAGAAGCCTATCTAGACGATCGTGCAGGGGGTTTGATGCTGGCGGCCGCGGCCGACTAGGTGGAACTAGTTTTCATCAGCCTCGTTCTTCTTCGCGTTTTCCTTGCTGGAAGACCCCTTGGCGCCTTCGCCGCCGCCAATCTTGGAGCTCAGGCCGTCGTACTCAGGCGCGCAGGCCTGGGCAATCTGGTCAGCGATGAGCAGACCGAGTGCGGTGAGCGCCAGAGCCGCGGCTGCGGTGCCGAGCTCGCGGGCCGGGAAGTTCGGTCCAAGCACGGACTGTGCCGCCTGGGCAAACTGTTCGTCGAAGATACCCAGCTGCTGCTGGATCTGCGTGTTCACCTGCTCGATAGCCTTGCCAGCCTCGGCGCGGAACTCCTCGAGACCCGGGATAGCCACCTGGGTAGCCACACCCAGCGGGATCAGGAGCAGGAGCGGGATGCCGACGCCCGCGAGACCGGCGATGCAGCGATCGCTCAGTTCCGAGGAACCAGTGGTCGTGCCCTGCGACTCCGAGGAAACCTTGATGACCACGACGCGGTCGCCATCCTTGGTCTCGACGACGTAGGTGCCTTCGGCCCAGTCCTTCGGGACAGTGATGGTGATGTTGCCATCAGCGTCCTTGCCCGGGTTGAGCTCGGAGATGTCCTTGATGGTGCCATCCGGGTAGCGGATCTGCAGATCCTTCGGATCGATGTCGCCACCAACGGTGACGGTATCGCCCGGCTTGACCTCAACGGTCGCACCGTTGGACACCTGCGGCGGAACCTGCACAGGGACGGTGATCGTTTCGTTCGAACCATCCGGGTAGGTCACCACGACGGGGATGTCGTAGCTTCCGCCCTTGGCGTCCTTGTCCGGGTTTACCGTCACCTTGCCGGTGCCCGGGTGGACGGTCACCTTGCCCGGGAAGGTGTGCTTACCGGGTGCGAAGGTGGTGTCCTTCGGAAGATCGGAGCCGTCCTCGTTCTTCGGGCCCTCAATAACAGTGTCCTGTTCGCGAGGCGTCGTGGTGCGGTCGCCACCGTAAGTGGGATCGTGCGCGTCGCTATCCTGCGGGTCCTTGCCATCGGTGTCGTTGCCGCCGGTGTTTCCGCCGGGGGTCGTGCCGGTATTGCCGCCGTCGCCGGGCTTATCGGAACCGCCCGAGGTGGTACCGACGGTGAAGATCGGAGACAGCGTCTCACTGGAACCATCCGGGTAGGAAACGATGACCGGGATGGTCACCTCGGTGCCGTTCGGAGTGTTCGCAGGCGCCTTAATGGTGAAGTCACCGGTGTCAGCGTCACCATCCAGGGTCCAGCCGGACGGGAACTTCGGGAAGACGAACGTCGTGCCTTCCGGCAGCTCGCGGTCGCCGTTCTGCTCGAACTTGACCGGGGTTTCGGCCGGACCGCGCTGGTTCTCGTAGCCAGGGTTGTTGTTGTCAGCCTGGGAAGTCGAGTCCTCGCTGCCCTTACCGTTGTCGCCGCCCTTACCGTCGTCCTTGTCCTCGTCTCCGCTGTCAGCCGGGATGACCTCGACGGGGACTTCAACGGTGTCGGTGGTGCCGTCCGGGTAGGTCACCTCCACGACGACAGCGTGCTTGCCGGGTTTTGCGTCCTCGTCCGGAGTGACAGTGATCTCGCCGGTGCCCGGATCGACCTCGACCTTGCCAGGGAAATCGTCGTCCTTGTGCTCGAACTTGGTGTCATCCGGAAGCGCAGAACCGTCCGGGTTACGCGGTGCGTCGACGGTCTCGGTGTCACCGGGTTCGACCTTGGTGTCGCCGTCGTACACCGGCTCGTTGTCCGTTGCGTCATCGGAAGTGCCAACAACCTCGAACGGTGCGTTGACGGTCTCGCGGGAGCCATCCGGGTAGACCACGCTGACCGGAATAGACACTGCCGTACCCGGCAGAGCGGACTCGGGCGGGGTGACCGTGAAGTCGCCGTTCTCGTTCGGCTCACCGAAGGTCCAGCCAGCCGGTGCCTTCGGCAGGACGAACTTGGTGCCCTCTGGGAGCTCAGGGTCGCCATCCTGCTTCAGCTCGGTCGCGGTGCCCGCCGGACCGGACCCGGGGGAGTACGCCGGATCGTTGTCTACAGCGTCGGTAGAGCCGTTGTCCTTACCATCATCCGAACCGTCGCCAGAGCCATCATCGGAACCGTCATCCGAACCGTCGCCGGAGCCATCATCGGAACCGTCATCCGAACCGTCGCCGGAGCCATCATCGGAACCGTCATCCGAACCGTCGCCGGAGCCATCGTCCGAACCGTCACCGGAACCGTTGTCGCTGCCGCCGTTGTCCGGCGGGGTGATGGTGGTGTCATCCGGGATGCGGACCGGAAGGTCGATGGTTTCCTCGGTGCCGTCCGGGTAGGTGATGTCAACCGGGATGGTGTAGTCGCCCGGGGTGGCGTCCTCGTCAGGCGTGAGCGTGACCTCACCGGTGCCCGGGTCGACGGTGACCTTGCCCGGGAAGTCCGAATCGTCAGAGTCGCCCTGCTCGAAGGTCGTGTCCTCCGGCAGCGAGGAGCCGTCCGGGTTCGTGGGGGCGTCGACAAGCGTCTCCTCGCCTCGCGGAGCCTCGGTGTCCTCGTAGGAGGGGTCGTTGCCGCTTGCGTCGTTGGTCACCACGAAGACAGCCTCGGTGTCGTCGATGGTGCCGTCCGGGTAGGTGAAGCGGACCGGGATGGTCACGCGGGTGCCATCGAGCGCGTCGGGGTCCGGGGCGACGGTGAAGTCGCCAGCCTCGTTGGGCTCTCCGAAGGTCCAGCCCTCAGGAGCATCCGCGACCGTGATCTTGGTGCCCTTAGGCAGCTCGCGGTCGCCGTTCTGGGAAACCTTGGTCTCCTTGCCAGCCGCGCCCTCGGTGGTGCCGTAGCTCGGGTCGTTGTCAGCAGCCTGGTCGGAGGAGCCGGTATCGCCGCCGTCGCCGTTGTCCTTGGGGTCTTCGGGGACGGTGACGGTGACGGTGGTGGTCTCCTCGGAGTCATCCGGGTAGGTGACCTCGACCGGGATCTCGTAGTCGCCCGGGGTGGCATCGTCGTCAGGCGTGACGGTGACCTTACCGGTGCCCGGGTCGACCTCGACCTTGCCCGGGAAGTCGTTCTCGCCCGGCTTGAACGTGGTGTCCTCCGGAAGCTCGGAGCCGTCCGGGTTCTTCGGCGAATCGATCTCGGTGGGCTCGCCCTTCGGGGTCTCCGTGTCTTCATAACGCGGGTCGTTCGTGTCCTTATCCAGCGGCAGGACGGTGAACGGCGCGGTGACGGTGTCCTGTGAGCCGTCCGGGTAGGTCACCAGGACGGGGATGTCGACCTTGCCCGGGCGAGCGTTCTTCGCCGGGGTGACGGTGAAGTCGCCGTTTTCATCCGGCTCGGACGCGGTCCAGCCGTTCGGCAGGGTCGGGGTAAAGGTGCTGCCCTTCGGCAGGTCCTGGGTTTGGTTAACCTTCGTGCCCACGCCCGGCTTGCCCTGTGCGGGCTGGTAGTACGGGTCGAAGTTCTCCGCATCGGACTTGTCCGGATCCTCGGTCGCGTTGTCGCGCGCCGGGACAGTGACCTCAACGTCGACCGTATCGGTGGTGCCGTCCGGGTAGGTGACCTTGACCGGAATGTCGTAGTCGCCCTCGCGAGCGCCGTTGTCCGGGTTGACCGTGACCTTGCCGGTACCCGGGTCGACCGTTACCTTGCCCGGGAAGCCCGGGAGCTGCTCACCGTTCGGGCCGGTGACCGGCTTAGTCGGGTGCTGCTCGAAGGTGGTGTCGCCAGGAAGGTCGGAGCCGTCCGTGTTCTTCGGGCCGTCGATGACGGTGTCGGTCCCGCGCGGCGTTTCGACGCGGCCGCCATAGGTCGGATCGTTCGCGTCGTTATCAGCCTCGCGATCGGGCTGGCCCGGGGTGACCGTGTGGCTGGAGCCGTCAGCGTTTGTAGCCAACGCGAAGTTCACGTTGGTCCAGTTGCCGCCACCGTCGCGGTGCGGGGCAGTGGCAACGTTCGCATTGTTGCCCAGGTGCTTCTGGCCAGGCACGTGGCCGTTATGCGCCCAGTCGGTGTCGGCAAGGGAGCGCTGTGCGTGGCCCGACTCGGTGTAGACGTCATTGCCCACCGGTGCGCGGAACTCAGAGGTGTTCCAGGACGACAGGTTGGTCTTGATGTTGTGGTCTGCGTCCTCGACCCACATGTAGACGTAGTCCGCGTGACGGGCCTGGTCGAAGGAAGAGCGCAGCATGTAGGTGCCATCCGCCTTCACCGGTGCGGAGTAGACGGTGAAGTTCTCGGGATGCGCACGGACGTAGTCAGCCGTTCGCTTGATACGGCCCTGGATGTCGGCTCTCGTGCGGTTACCGGTGGTGTTTGTATCGCGACGGATCGCATCAAGCGCCTGGTACGCCTCGTCGTTCGGCACGGCCTGGTAGACAGTGTGTCCCTCGGCCGGAGTGTCCGTGCCGTCGAAAAGCACACCATTGTCCACGTTGATGTTGTACTGGTCCTTGGCCCACACGTTCTCCGTGTTGGTGCCCTTCATAGAGTCGTTCCATACCCGGCCGGAGTACGTACGCTTGACGGCCTTATCCGGGGTTTCGGAGAGCTGGCTCTTCAGGGTATTCGACGCGGGGGAGACCTGGTAGACCTTGACCACCGTCTCACCCCACGTGGGGCCGCGACGGTCGTTGACTGCCACTGGGTGGATGGACCAGTTGAGGTTGCGGGAATCTTCGACGCTGCCGCTGTACCATGCGCCACCCGGGGTCGCGCGTACGACGGAGAACGGCTCGTTGATGTGCGGGTTGATCGCCGAGTTGTTCTCGCCGATCAGCAGCTGGACGTCAGCGGAGCCATCCTTCCAGGTGCCTGCAGCCAGCTTCGGGGAGCCGTCCTTGAACTCGAAGGCGTAGACCGTGTTGCCAAAGTCATCCGTGTGTGTCGTCGCCTTGTGGATGCGAGACATCTTCCCGCCACCGGTGTCGTAGCGCATGTACATGTCCGCGCCCTCCGGAACCGGGGTGTCGCTCCATGGGTTGCGCATATCGTCGACCTCCATGGTGCCACGGTCAGCGTAGGAGAGGTAGCCCCACACCACGTTGCGTTTTCCGTCGAGGACGCCCTTGTTCACGCGGTCAGTCGGCGTGATGGCATCCGCTTCGACGATGTTGGCGGGGTCCCAGTCGCTCGCGCTCGGTGCCTCGGCGGCGTGAGCCACGTTGGCAATTGCTGCGTGAGGGCCAACTACTGGAAGCGCTTGCGATCCGACGGCGATGGCCATCGAGGCTGCAAGCATTGTCATGCCGCGGCGACGGCCTCTCTTATGGGGTTGGGCAGGTGGGTAAGCCATCATATTCTCCTTAGCGTTTTCTGACGGTTTGGCACGATATTCTAAGTGAGTCTCAGGAATCTGGAAATGGCTTTGGGGTGCCTGGGGGTGATTCGGCGACGCCAGTACGCGAAAAGGCGGCATAAATGTGTCCCTACTCACTATGTATGCGTCCAAGCTTATATCCGGTCCGCGGGTAGTGCGGGGGTGATTGGGGCAGTTTCAATAGTTTTCGAACACTAACTGGTAGGCCGGAAAGGGTAGTTTACCTGCCGCAAAAGGTATAGAGGTACGTGTTTGTATCCGTGCAGAAGGGGGGTGGGCGTGAAGCGTTGCAAAGCGGGTGCGAAACGCGCGAATGTCCTTACATATGCTGAGCCGAAGCTGTGTGCAAAAATCTTGCATTCTGAGATACCGGGGGCGCAACGCCTCGTTTGCTGAGGATGTTACGTGGTCATGCCCGCCCGCAGGGGAGCCCGAGCTGTGTCCACTACACTTTGGCCCATGCTGCCTAAATCCAGGATTCTCTCCGCGCTCCTCGTGGGTCTCGGCATCGCGCTCGTGGTTGCCGGCCTGCTCGCGCCGCGCTTCCTGCTTGGCGACGCCCGCCTGCCCCTCGACCTCGCGCACACCACCTGGACGCTTCGCGACGACGACGGCACACGCGAAGGCGAGCCTGCCCCGGTGACCCGCCAGCTCCATATGGAGGTACAGGACCCCTCGAATGACGACGTGGCGAGCGTGCGCATCGGCGATACCTTGCGTGCCGGCACGGCCGGTTCGGACTTTGACAACCTCGTTACCGCGTCCACCTGGTCGATGGTGCTGGACCGTGCCACCGGCCAGGTGGCCTTGCCTGCGCAGGTGTCCAGTCAGATGGCGATGCCTGCGACGGAGGTGCCCGTGGACGGGCCCTGGCTGAAGCTGCCGTCCGACGTGCAGCAGCAGGACTACAACGTGTTCGACCCGCAGCTGCGGGGGAGTGTGCCCGCGCAGTTTGCCGGCGAGGAAGAGATCGGCGGCCGCACTGTGTATACCTTTACCCAGCGCATCGAGCCGACGAACTTAGCGCTGCGCTACGCCGACGCCTTGAATACCAGCACCGCCGAGGTCGGCGAAGGCGAGGATGCTGACAGCGTGCGCACCTTCCGCAATTACGCTGCGGACCGCGAAATTCACGTCGACCAGGTCACCGGTCTTGTGGTTGGCATGAGAGAAAAGGTCGACATCTTCTACGTCGACGACAACGGCGAGCACCCCACCAACGTCATTACCTACGACGCCGCGATGTCGCCGGAGGATACCGAGGCGATGGTGGCCCAGCTCTCCCGCGTGGTGCCGCAATCCGTATCGCAAAAGGTTACGTGGGGTACCATCGCGCTCGGCGCGCTCGTCGCCCTGTTTGGCCTGGTCGGCGCGTTCCGTCCCGGCCGCGCCCGCTAGCCGGGTGTCGCGGGGTTGCCGAGTTAGCAACCTCTGGTGGTAGGCTTCCCCGCAGCGACGTCACCGGTGAGGTTTCCGGTGCAGGAGCAAGCTTATCGACGGCACCGCTTTCGCTCCGACGGCGCGCAGGCGACACGGGGGTGTGTCTGCTCTTTACAAAGCGTGCACTGTGCTATAGGCTAAGTCGTTGCGCTGGAAGCCGTCTCCAGTGAAGTGCGCGAGCCTTGCATGAGGCGCCCGTCGGAAAGCCTGTGTGAGCAGGGGGTATGTCGAAGGGTGCTGATTTGACAAGGTGATTTTGTCATCTCTGGGGGCGGGTCTTCCGAAGCAGACCGAAATGCTAACTTACCCAGCGGAAATGCCGGTTGTTTACAGAGCCAGAGTAAATAGCGTGGCGTCCGCCCTAGGTGCTGGAAGGACCCAACTTGGCAGTCTCAAACCAGACCATGTCAATGGCTGATATTCCCGGGGCCCCCGAACGTTACTCGTTCGCCAAGATCGCTGAGCCGATCACCGTCCCGGGTCTTCTTGATGTACAGCTTGAATCTTTTGCGTGGCTTGTCGGTACGCCTGAGTGGCGCACCCGCGAGCAGGAGCTGCGCGGCGAGGACGCCCGCGTGGCCAGCGGCCTGGAGGACATCCTGGAGGAGATTTCTCCGATCCAGGACTACTCCGGCAACATGAGCCTGACGCTGTCCGAGCCGCGCTTCGAAGATGCGAAGTACACCATCGAGGAAGCAAAAGAGAAGGACATTAACTACTCCGCGCCGCTCTACGTGACGGCGGAGTTTATTAATAACGATACGCAGGAGATTAAGTCCCAGACCGTCTTTATTGGCGACTTCCCGCTGATGACGGACAAGGGCACCTTTATTGTCAACGGCACCGAGCGTGTCGTTGTCTCCCAGCTCGTGCGCTCCCCGGGCGTCTACTTTGACGAGACGATTGATAAGTCCACCGAGCGTCCGCTGCACGCCGTGAAGGTGATCCCTTCCCGTGGTGCGTGGCTGGAGTTCGACGTGGACAAGCGCGACACCGTCGGTGTGCGCATTGACCGTAAGCGTCGTCAGCCGGTGACCGTCCTGCTGAAGGCGCTCGGCTGGACCGAGGAGCAGATCAAGGAGCGCTTCGGCTTCTCCGAGCTCATGATGTCCACGCTGGAGAACGACGGCGTGGCCAACATGGACGAGGCCTTACTGGAGATCTACCGCAAGCAGCGCCCGGGCGAGCAGCCGACCCGCGACCTCGCGCAGTCCCTGCTGGAGAACTCCTTCTTCCGCCCCAAGCGCTACGACCTGGCCCGCGTTGGCCGCTACAAGGTCAACCGCAAGCTGGGTCTCGGCGGCGATCACGACGGCCTGATGACGCTGACCGAGGAAGACATCGCCACCACGCTCGAGTACCTCGTGCGCCTGCACGCTGGCGAGACCGAGATGACCTCCCCGTCCGGCGAGCTCATCCCGATCAACACCGACGACATCGACCACTTTGGTAACCGTCGCCTGCGCACCGTTGGCGAGCTGATCCAGAACCAGGTCCGCGTCGGTCTCTCCCGCATGGAGCGCGTCGTGCGCGAGCGCATGACCACACAGGACGCGGAGTCCATCACGCCGACCTCACTGATTAACGTGCGTCCGGTCTCCGCCGCGATCCGCGAGTTCTTCGGTACCTCGCAGCTCTCGCAGTTCATGGACCAGAACAACTCCCTGTCCGGCCTGACGCACAAGCGTCGTCTGTCCGCGCTGGGTCCGGGCGGCCTGTCGCGTGAGCGCGCCGGCATCGAGGTCCGAGACGTACACCCGTCCCACTACGGCCGCATGTGCCCGATTGAGACCCCTGAGGGCCCGAACATTGGCCTGATCGGCGCGCTCGCGTCCTACGCGCGCGTCAACCCGTTCGGCTTCATCGAGACCCCGTACCGCAAGGTCAACGACGGCAAGCTCACGGACCAGATCGACTACCTCACGGCCGACGAGGAGGACCGCTACGCGATTGCGCAGGCGGCCACCCCGATGACCAAGGACGGCGAGCTGACCGGCGAGCGCATCGAGGTCCGCCTCAAGGACGGCGACATCGGCGTCGTCGGCCCGCAGGGCGTTGACTACCTCGACATCTCGCCGCGCCAGATGGTCTCCGTGGCAACGGCGATGATTCCGTTCCTCGAGCACGACGACGCGAACCGCGCCCTCATGGGTGCGAACATGCAGAAGCAGGCTGTGCCGCTGCTGCGCTCCGAGGCTGCGTACGTGGCCACCGGCATGGAGCAGCGCGCTGCTTACGACGCTGGCGATACCGTCATCTCCCCGCTCTCCGGTGTCATCGAGACCGTGACCGGTGACTACATCACCGTGCTGGGCGACGACGGCACTCGCGACACCCAGCAGCTGCGTACCTTCCACCGCACCAACCAGGGCACCTGCTACAACCAGACCCCGATCGTGTCTGCTGGTCAGCGCGTCGAGGCTGGCCAGGTGATCGCGGACGGCCCGGGCACGAAGAACGGCGAGATGGCGCTCGGCCGCAACCTGCTCGTCGCCTTCATGCCGTGGGAAGGCCACAACTACGAGGACGCAATCATCCTCAACCAGCGCGTGGTGGAGGAGGACATCCTCACCTCCGTGCACATCGAGGAGCACGAGATTGACGCCCGCGACACCAAGCTCGGTGCCGAGGAAATCACCCGCGAGATCCCGAACGTGTCCGAGGACGTGCTCAAGGACCTCGACGAGCGCGGCGTGATCCGCATCGGTGCTGACGTGCGCGACGGCGACATCCTCGTGGGTAAGGTCACCCCGAAGGGCGAGACCGAGCTGACCCCGGAGGAGCGCCTGCTGCGCGCCATCTTCGGCGAGAAGGCCCGCGAGGTCCGCGACACTTCCCTGAAGGTGCCGCACGGTGAGACCGGCAAGGTCATCGCGGTCCGCCGCTTCTCCCGCGAGGACGACGACGATCTGTCCGCAGGCGTGAACGAGATGATCCGCGTCTACGTCGCGCAGAAGCGCAAGATCCAGGACGGCGACAAGATGGCAGGCCGCCACGGCAACAAGGGCGTTGTGGGCAAGATCCTGCCGACGGAGGACATGCCGTTCATGGAGGACGGCACCCCGGTGGACATCATCCTGAACACGCACGGCGTGCCGCGTCGTATGAACATCGGTCAGGTCCTCGAGGTGCACCTGGGCTGGCTGGCCAAGGCCGGCTGGACCGTGAACCCGGACGACCCGAAGAACGCCGCGCTGCTGGAGACCCTGCCGGAGCACCTTTACGACGTCCCGCCGGAGTCGCTGACCGCAACGCCGGTGTTCGACGGCGCGTCCAACGAGGAGATCGCAGGCCTGCTGGCAAACACCAAGCCGAACCGCGACGGTGACGTGATGGTCGACGGCCAGGGCAAGACCCGCCTCTACGACGGTCGCTCCGGTGAGCCGTACAAGTACCCGATCTCCGTCGGCTACATGTACATGCTCAAGCTGCACCACCTTGTGGACGAGAAGATCCACGCCCGTTCCACCGGTCCGTACTCCATGATTACGCAGCAGCCGCTGGGCGGTAAGGCCCAGTTCGGTGGCCAGCGCTTCGGCGAGATGGAGGTGTGGGCAATGCAGGCGTACGGCGCTGCCTACACCCTGCAGGAGCTGTTGACCATCAAGTCGGACGACGTGGTCGGCCGCGTGAAGGTCTACGAGGCGATTGTGAAGGGCGACAACATCCCGGATCCGGGTATCCCGGAGTCCTTCAAGGTGTTGCTCAAGGAGCTGCAGTCCCTGTGCCTCAACGTTGAGGTTCTCTCCACGGACGGCAGCGCCATGGAGCTCGACGGCGACGACGATGAGTTTGACCAGGCCGGTTCCTCGCTGGGCATCAACCTCTCGCGCGACGAGGGGTCAGCGGCGGATACCGTCTAGGCGCCAGGTGGGCGTCGATAAGCACTTGTGCTTGCGGCGCCCTGAATGAAACGAGAAGAAACTATCCACACGCAATCCTCCCCAGCTGGGGGAGGTGAAAGGGAATTTACGTGTTTGACGTAAACCTCTTCAACGAGCTTCGCATCGGCCTGGCCACTGCAGAAGACATTCGTAAGTGGTCCCACGGCGAAGTGAAGAAGCCGGAGACCATCAACTACCGCACCCTCAAGCCCGAGAAGGACGGCCTGTTCTGCGAGCGCATCTTCGGCCCCACCCGCGACTGGGAGTGCGCCTGCGGTAAGTACAAGCGCGTCCGTTACAAGGGCATCATCTGCGAGCGCTGCGGCGTCGAGGTGACCAAGTCCAAGGTGCGCCGCGAGCGCATGGGCCACATCGAGCTCGCCGCTCCCGTGACCCACATTTGGTACTTCAAGGGCGTCCCGTCTCGCCTGGGCTACCTGCTTGACCTCGCTCCGAAGGACCTGGAGCGCATCATCTACTTCGCCGCCAACATCATCACCAGCGTCGACGAGGAAGCACGTCACAACGACATGTCCACCCTTGAGGCGGAGATGCTGCTGGAGAAGAAGGAAGTCGAGGAGGACGCCAACTCCGAGATCGCCGAGCGCGCACACAAGCTGGAGGAAGACCTCGCCGAGCTCGAGGCTTCCGGCGCGACCGCCGCTGCCCGCAAGAAGGTGCAGCAGGCAGCCGACAAGGAAATGACGCACATCCGCGAGGCCGGCGAGCGCGAGGTCGAGCGCCTCGACGACATCTGGCAGACCTTCCAGAAGCTCGCCCCGAAGCAGATGATTATCGACGAGGTGCTCTACGAGGAGCTCGTCGACCGCTACGAGGACTACTTCACCGGCGGCATGGGCGCTGAGGCAATCCAGACGCTGATCCGCAACTTCGACCTCGAGTCCGAGGCCGAGGAGCTGCGCACCATCATCGCTGAGGGCAAGGGCCAGAAGAAAGTCCGCGCGCTCAAGCGCCTGAAGGTTGTCGCTGCGTTCCAGCGCTCCGGCAACGACCCGGCCGGCATGATCCTGGACGCGATCCCGGTGATCCCGCCGGAGCTGCGCCCGATGGTGCAGCTGGACGGTGGCCGCTTCGCCACCTCTGACCTGAACGACCTGTACCGTCGCGTGATCAACCGCAACAACCGCCTCAAGCGCATGATTGACCTCGGCGCGCCCGAGATCATCGTGAACAACGAGAAGCGCATGCTGCAGGAGTCCGTGGACGCGCTGTTTGACAACGGCCGCCGCGGCCGTCCGGTCACCGGACCGGGCTCCCGCCCGCTGAAGTCCCTGTCCGACCTGCTCAAGGGCAAGCAGGGCCGCTTCCGCCAGAACCTGCTGGGTAAGCGCGTCGACTACTCCGGTCGTTCCGTGATTATCGTCGGCCCGCAGCTCAAGCTGCACGAGTGCGGTCTGCCCAAGCTGATGGCGCTCGAGCTGTTCAAGCCGTTCGTGATGAAGCGCCTGGTGGACAACCAGTACGCGCAGAACATCAAGAGCGCGAAGCGCATGGTGGAGCGCCAGCGCCCCGAGGTGTGGGACGTGCTCGAAGAGGCCATCTCCGAGCACCCGGTGCTGCTCAACCGCGCACCGACCCTGCACCGCCTGGGCATCCAGGCCTTCGAGCCGAAGCTGGTCGAGGGCAAGGCCATCCAGCTGCACCCGCTGGCGTGCGAGGCGTTCAACGCTGACTTCGACGGCGACCAGATGGCAGTCCACCTGCCGCTGTCCGCAGAGGCGCAGGCGGAGGCCCGCGTGCTGATGCTGTCCTCCAACAACATCCTGTCCCCGGCGTCCGGCAAGCCGCTGGCAATGCCGCGCCTGGACATGGTGACCGGCCTGTACTTCCTCACCATGCTGAAGTCCACCGATGAGATCGGCGGCGAGGGCGCCTACGCGCCTGCCGACGAGAACGGCCCGGCACAAGGCGTCTACTCCTCCTACCGCGAGGCGATCATGGCGTACGACCGCGGCGTGCTCGGCCTGCAGGCCCCGATCAAGGTCCGCATCGACCACCTGCGCCCGACCGTTGAGGTCGAGGAGGAGCAGTTCCCGGACGGCTGGACCAAGGGCCAGGCATGGATGACCGAGACGACGCTCGGCCGCATCATGTTCAACGAGCTTCTGCCGTTCAACTTCCCCTTCCAGGAAGGCGCCATGGTGCGCAAGGGCGGCGGCGCCGGCAAGGTGCTGCTGGGTGACATCATCCAGGACATGGTGGAGAAGTACCCCATGATCACCGTCGCGCAGACGCTGGACAAGATGAAGGACGCCGGCTTCTACTGGGCAACCCGTTCCGGCGTGACCATCACCATGTCTGACGTGCTGGTGCTCCCGAACAAGACGCAGTTCCTCGAGCGCTACGAGAAGGAAGCCGAGGAGATCGAGCGCAAGTTCTGGGAGAAGGGTGCGCTCACCGAGGAGAACCGCTACGACCGACTGGTTGAGCTGTGGCAGGACGCCACCAACAAGGTCGGCCAGGCCGTGGAGGACCTCTACCCGGACGACAACCCGATTCCGATGATCGTGAAGTCCGGTGCTGCCGGTAACATGCGCCAGATCTGGACCCTGGCCGGCATGAAGGGCATGGTCGTGAACTCGCGCGGTGAGTACATCACCCGCCCGATCAAGACCTCCTTCCGCGAGGGCCTGTCCGTGATGGAGTACTTCAACAACTCCCACGGTTCCCGTAAGGGCCTGGCCGATACCGCACTGCGTACCGCGGACTCCGGCTACCTCACCCGTCGTCTGGTGGACGTGGCGCAGGACGTCATTGTCCGCGAGCTGGACTGTGGCACCCACCAGGGCGTCAAGGTCCCGGTGGCAGAGGCCGCTGGTGACGCCTTCGTCCGCCATGACCTGGTGGAGACCTCCGTGTCCGGCCGAGTCCTGGCCTCCGACGCGAAGGACTCCGAGGGCAACGTCGTCTTCGAGGCCGGCACCGAGCTGTCCGAGGAGCGTATCGACGTGCTCGTGCAGAAGGGCGTCGCCGAGGTCAAGGTCCGCTCCGTGCTGACCTGCCAGACCCCGACTGGCGTCTGCGCCAAGTGCTACGGCAAGTCCATGGCGTCCGGCCAGCTGGTGGACATCGGCGAGGCCGTCGGCATCGTCGCTGCACAGTCCATTGGTGAGCCGGGTACCCAGCTGACCATGCGTACCTTCCACCAGGGTGGTGTCGGCGGCGACATTACCGGTGGTCTGCCGCGTGTCCAGGAGCTGTTCGAGGCCCGCGTGCCCAAGAACTGCGCGCCGATCGCGTCGGTCGCCGGTACGGTCTCCCTGGAGGACGAGGGCAACTTCTGGACCCTCACCATCCACCCGGACGATGACTCCGACGACGTGGTGTACGAGAAGCTGTCCAAGCGCCAGGGCCTGGCCCAGGTGCGCCGCCCGATGGAGTCCAACCCGGACGCCATGATCGAGCGCTCCCTGCGCGAGGGCGACCACGTCGAGGTGGGCGAGCGCCTGCTCCGCGGTGCCGCAGACCCGCACGACGTGCTCGAGGTCCTCGGCCGTCGCGGCGTGGAGAAGCACCTCATCGACGAGGTGCAGGCCGTGTACCGCACCCAGGGTGTGTCCATCCACGACAAGCACATCGAGATCATCATCCGCCAGATGCTGCGCCGCGGCACGGTCATCGACTCCGGCTCGACCGAGTTCCTGCCGGGCACGCTGATCGACCTCTCCGAGGCACGCCAGGTCAACGCCGCCACCGTGGCGGACGAGGGCCAGCCGGCGGAGATGCGCTCCGAGATCATGGGTATCACCAAGGCCTCCCTGGCTACCGAGTCCTGGCTGTCGGCTGCCTCCTTCCAGGAGACGACCCGCGTGCTCACGGACGCCGCGATCAACAAGCGCTCCGATCAGCTCATCGGTCTGAAGGAGAACGTGATCATCGGTAAGCTGATCCCGGCCGGTACGGGCATTTCCCGCTACCGCAACATCCAGGTCAAGCCGACCGAGGCCGCGCGCTCCGCGGCGTACTCCATCCCGAGCTTCGGCGAGGGCATCTACGGCGACGAGGGCTACGGCGAGTACACCGGCGCCTCCGTCCCGCTCGACGAGTACGGCATCGACCAGATCTAGCCTTCTGGCTGTTAGCTAGGTCTGCTCACCAACCGGCCCGGCTCCTCCGCAACTGTGCGGTAGGGGCCGGGCCGTTGGCGTCGATAAGCACGCGTGCCGAGCGCGCCTGCGGAAACTCTGCTTAGATTCCAGGTGTGAGCGAAGTATCGTCGACACCAGCGGCGAAAGGCCCCCGGCCATTTGCTGGATTGGCCAAATCGGTCGCGGCCGACCTTGGCACCCGGACCAACGCGACCCTCGCGGCGTTGCTCGCGGTTGTGGGTATCACCGGTGTCAGCGGCGGACTGGAAGCGGCCCCGCCCGAGGGCCTCACCGTGGCCGCGGCGCCGAGGGGCACCGGTGCGCTCGCGCAGCCTGCCGAGTTCACGGCCGCACCGTTCGAGATCTCGGTGCGGCGCACCTATACGCTTGGCGACGCACGCGTGGTGGAAATGCGACTCACCAACACCGCCTCGCGGCCTGTCCCTGCGCCGCAGTTCCTCATGGCGTTCGCCCTAGAGGACTCGCATCTTGGCCCAGAGGAGCAACCGGACATGAGAGCCGCGGTCGTACGCAAGCACAGCGCGGAGGCGCTCACCGAGGTTGCGCCATCCGAGGCGATCTCGCCCAACCCTGGCGTGCCGCTGGATGTCGCGCTCATTTTCCAAGGCCCGAGCGGCACGAATGCCGCGGAGGCGGACACGCTGGTGATCACGTCGCTGGAGTACCGTACCTCCTTCCTGGACGGGGTGAAGGCCTGGCTGACCAAGGACCGTGCTGCGGAGGTGAGCCTGCGGTGACGACGGTACCGCGCCGAATAGTGGCGACCGCGGCGGCGCTGGCCCTGCTCAGCCTGGGCGGCCTCATCCGCGAGCAGCTTCCCGACGCGCAGGACCGGGCATTCGCGCCGTTTGACTACGGCGCCGAGGCACCGAAGATCGGGCGGGTTGATGGAGTCCACACCATTACCGCCGATGCGATCAACGGCGTGCCAACGCACGCCCGCTGGCTGGTCGTGGATTTTACCCACACACCCGATACTGGCCAGGTACTCGAAGGGCAGATCAAGGCTACCGACGGCACGCTCTACGGACCCGCGAACCACCTCGCGTCGTCGTGTGGCACCCTGTACCCGCAACTTCCTACGCAGTGCACCCTCGTCTTCGAAATGCCGGCAGAGCAGATTGCGGGGGCGAGGCTGTTCTTGCACCCGTCCGCCACGCAGATGGCGCCGCGGGTGGTGCTGGAGCTCGGCGCACCAGTCGAAGCCGGAAACATCAGCAGGGAGGGGCTCACGCTATGAAACTTGCCTGGTGGGCTGCCGCCCCGGTGGCGATCGGGTGCATGCTGGCGGCATCGTCGCAGCCGTACTTCGGGATCTATCGGCCGTGGTCCTGGACCCAGGAGCAACGCATCGCGGCCGGCACCCCGGGCTCGTTTGACCTGCCCATCGATGGCCTCGTGGAGGGGGAGGGGAGCGCGCCGCCGCGCCGCACCGCTGAGGTGGAGGTGATCGGGTTCCAACGGGTCGAACACGAGGAAGAGATCGGGCTCGATGCGCCCGACGGGTTTGCCATCTGGGCGCTACTCACCCAGTGGCGCGCACCGGAAGACTCGGTGCTGTCCCACTGCCGCATGTGGGCGACAGGCTCGGACGGGCGTGACTACCAGCGCACGGATCAAATCTTCGGCGAAGTGGTGAGTGACATGAGCGCCCTGCACAGCTGCACCCCGCCGGGCGAGGGCGGGCCGGCGACGGAGTCGGTGGACCTCCGCACCGCTACGGTCCGCGTTGTCCAGGGTGACCCGCGCCCGGAGGAGTGGCGCAAACTCATCCCCATCGCGATGCCGGAGGGCGTGCAGCCGGAGCAGCTCCACTTCGGGTGGAACGAGCCCGACTACGTCACCCTCGACCTGCCGGAGCCGAAAAACTACGTGGACGACCCGGAGTCCAAGGCGAGAGACGCATCGGGATCTGCGGCGGGCGAGTAGGAGCGGCGCAGGAAGAAGTCGAGCCCCGAGGCGATCAGGCACACCACGAGCAGCAGGTACGCGGCGCGCGCGACGATGAGGATGTACGCAGCGATGACTTCGCTGACAAGCGCGTCCTGTGGTCCCACGATGGCGCGACCCACCTCGACCACGCCCAACTCGACTCCGGCGGCGAGCATGAACACGATGCAAAACATCACCATTGGCACGATGCCTGCCTTGGCCAGCGTGCGAAGGCCGCTCCACGTGGTCTTCAGCGGCCCGGCGATAGGCTGCATCGCCTGGTTAGCAACGTACTTGGCCTCCTTTTCAACCACGTGGCGCGCCCGCCTCCTGAAGCGCTGCGAGCTGTCCGCAGCTTCGGCGTCCGGCGCCGCTTCCTTCTCCCGGCTGGCAACCAGCGACGTGCCGAAGACCACTGCGCCGAGGGTGAGCCACGCGACCGGAATGGTCACCAGCTGGTTGATCACCGGTAACGCCTCCGCCAGCCAATCCCAGGCGCTGGCGAGGATGCCTGTGTGCCCGGCAATGCCGTCCCTCAGGTCCACGTAGCGGTCGTACGCGGGCGCAATTCCCCGCCTGCTCAGCGCCCAATCCTGTACGTCTGCGAGCTTGTTGGTCACAAATATCGATACGGTGGACATCCACAGCACGTCGAGGTAGGCGGCAAGATAGGTGAGGCCGAGACCGCGCTCTGCCAGCGCGAAGTAACCAATAATCTTGCGCAGCACGATCGTCACCATAATAAGGGCGAGCAGGGATGCGGTGCCGTCGACGAACACCCGGCTAAAGTCCGCGGCAAAGCCCTGGTTCATGAATTCGTCGTTCGTGGCGGCGCGGCGGAACGCGGCGAGGTCCTCCTTAAGCATGCCGTGCGTGGCGTACACAGTGAGAAACGAAATCAGCATCCCGCCCGCCGAAAACAGGCGCGTGCGTGACGACGTCTCCTCCCGCCCCGGAATCGCCCGGGAGAGGAAGGGGAGCGACGGGCGGAGGTACCAAAGGGCGTAGATCAGTGCGACCATGACGGAGAGCGGAGCAAGCGGCATCACCAGGCTGGCCCCGACCTTGCTGAAGTTGGAAATCCACACCGCGAGCCAGATCACGGCTTGGCGTCCCGTCAGGCCCAGGCAGACACACGTGATGAGCTGCGGGAGGTGCCGGAGGAGGAGACCGGCGGCGCGTACGGGAATGATGACGGACTCGGCTGCGATCTCGCGCGCAGACTGGGAGAACTCACCCGGCGGTGAGGTCGTGGTCGACATGCTTGCAGTGTAAATGAGGAGGCGTCGGGTGGCTCGTCGATAAGCGATTTGCTCTTGTGACGCGGGGTGATGTAGCTTGTATGAGGTTTCGCTCGCGATAATTCGCGTGGCGGAAAGATACGAACTCCATGCGGCTGCGCACTCGCGGTCAGGTAGTTCATGCACACGGCAGGGCCCCGAAAAGAGCCCCCATTTTTGCATGTACGGCCACCTTAGCGCGCACCGCTTAACAGAAAGAGCGTGAATGCCTACTATTCAGCAGCTGGTCCGCAAGGGCCGCCACGATAAGAGCAAGAAGGTGGCTACCGCTGCGCTGAAGGGCTCGCCCCAGCGTCGCGGCGTGTGCACCCGCGTGTACACCACCACTCCGAAGAAGCCGAACTCGGCACTGCGTAAGGTCGCCCGTGTGCGCCTGACCTCCGGCATCGAGGTTTCCGCATACATCCCGGGTGAGGGCCACAACCTGCAGGAGCACTCCATGGTGCTCGTGCGCGGTGGTCGTGTGAAGGACCTCCCGGGCGTCCGCTACAAGATCATCCGCGGCGCACTGGATACCCAGGGCGTCAAGGACCGTAAGCAGGCTCGTTCCCGTTACGGCGCAAAGAAGGGACAGTAATCAGAAATGCGTAAACAGCAAGCTCCGAAGCGTCCCGTAGTCAAGGACCCGGTTTACCAGTCCGAACTTGTTACCCAGCTGGTGAACAAGGTGCTGCAGGACGGCAAGAAGTCCACCGCCGAGCGCATCGTCTACGGCGCACTCGAGGCGTGCCGCGAGAAGACCGGCACCGACCCGGTTGGCACCCTGGAGAAGGCCCTGGGCAACATCCGCCCGGACCTCGAGGTTCGTTCCCGCCGTGTTGGTGGCGCGACCTACCAGGTCCCGGTTGAGGTCAAGCCCGGCCGTTCCAACACCCTCGCACTGCGCTGGATGGTGACCTTCACCCGCCAGCGTCGTGAGAACACGATGGTCGAGCGCCTTGCTAACGAGATCCTGGATGCATCCAACGGTCTCGGTGCTTCGGTGAAGCGTCGCGAGGACATGCACAAGATGGCCGAGGCCAACCGCGCCTTCGCCCACTACCGCTGGTAATGACCGGCGCGCACGGTTTTCTATGACACCCGGATGTCAGCTGCCGCAACTGCGTAGAAGCAAATTGAATATCTGCTTCGTGCATCGTTGTTGTGCAGTTGCGTCCGGGTGTTTTTTGGAATGACCGACGCGACTCACCCTGCCATTTGATGAAAAAGGTGGCAGAATTGACAAAGGAAATTATTCGCCATAGGCGCACGCTGGAGATTCCCTCGAGTCTGCAGAGCGTCGACGACTTTTAAGTTGGGGTAATAACGTGGCACAAGAAGTGCTTAAGGACCTGCACAAGGTTCGCAACATCGGCATCATGGCTCACATCGATGCTGGTAAGACCACCACGACCGAGCGCATCCTCTTCTACACCGGCATCAACCGTAAGGTCGGCGAGACCCACGACGGTGCTTCCACCACCGACTGGATGGAGCAGGAGAAGGAGCGCGGCATCACCATTACGTCCGCTGCCGTGACCTGTTTCTGGGACTCCAACCAGATCAACATCATCGACACCCCGGGCCACGTGGACTTCACCGTTGAGGTGGAGCGCTCCCTGCGCGTGCTCGACGGCGCTGTTGCCGTGTTCGACGGCAAGGAGGGCGTTGAGCCGCAGTCCGAGCAGGTCTGGCGCCAGGCTGCTAAGTACGACGTGCCGCGTATCTGCTTCGTCAACAAGATGGACAAGCTGGGCGCTGACTTCTACTTCACCGTGCAGACCATCATCGACCGACTCGGCGCGAAGCCGTTGGTCATGCAGCTGCCGATCGGCGCTGAGGACGATTTCGACGGCATCGTCGACCTGATTGACATGCAGGCCATCACCTGGCGCGGCAAGGTCGAGACCGGTGCAGAGCCGACCATCGAGGAGATCCCGGCCGACCTCAAGGACAAGGCTGAGGAGTACCGCGAGAAGCTGCTCGAGGCAGTTGCTGAGTCCGACGAGGCGCTCATGGAGAAGTACTTCGGCGGCGAGGAGCTGACCAAGGCCGAGATCAAGGCTGCCATCCGCAAGATGACGGTCAACTCCGAGATCTACCCGGTCCTGTGCGGCACCGCTTACCGCAACAAGGGTGTCCAGCCGCTGCTCGACGCTGTCGTCGACTACCTGCCGAGCCCGCTCGACGTGGGCGAGGTGCACGGCACTGCCCTCGACGGCGAGACCCCGATGACCCGTAAGCCGTCCGTGGAGGAGCCGTTCTCCGCACTGGCCTTCAAGGTCGCCGTCCACCCGTTCTTTGGCAAGCTCACCTACGTGCGCGTGTACTCCGGCCAGGCTATCCCGGGCGAGAACATGCTCAACTCCACCAAGCAGAACAAGGAGCGCGTGGGCAAGCTCTTCCAGATGCACGCGAACAAGGAGAACCCGGTCGAGCACGCCGACGCCGGTAACATCTACGCGTTCATCGGCCTGAAGCAGACCACCACGGGTGACACCCTCTGCAACCCGGACCACCCGATCATCCTGGAGTCCATGGACTTCCCGGATCCGGTTATCCAGGTGGCAATTGAGCCGAAGACCAAGGCCGACCAGGAGAAGCTGGGTACCGCTATCCAGAAGCTGGCGGAAGAGGACCCGACCTTCACCGTCAAGCTCGACGAGGAGACCGGCCAGACCGTCATCGGCGGCATGGGCGAGCTGCACCTCGACGTCCTGGTTGACCGCATGAAGCGCGAGTTCAAGGTCGAGGCAAACATTGGTAACCCGCAGGTTGCCTACCGCGAGACCATCCGCAAGAAGGTCGAGTCCCTGGACTACACCCACAAGAAGCAGACCGGTGGTTCCGGCCAGTTTGCAAAGGTCATCGTCACCATCGAGCCGTACGATCCGGATCCGGAGACCCTGGAGGAGGGCGAGTCCGCGACCTACAAGTTCGAGAACGCCGTCACCGGTGGCCGCGTTCCGAAGGAGTACATCCCGTCCGTCGACGCTGGTATCCAGGACGCGATGCAGTACGGCTACCTGGCTGGCTTCCCGCTGGTGAACATCAAGGCCACCCTGGAAGACGGTGCCTACCACGAGGTCGACTCCTCCGAGATGGCCTTCAAGATGGCCGGCTCCCAGGTGCTGAAGGAAGCAGTTGCGAAGGCAAAGCCGGTGCTGCTCGAGCCGCTCATGGCCGTCGAGGTCGTGACCCCGGAGGAGTTCATGGGCACCGTCAACGGTGACATCAGCTCCCGTCGTGGCCAGGTCTACGCAATGGAGGACCGCTCCGGCGCGAAGGTCGTCAAGGCAAAGGTGCCGCTGTCCGAGATGTTCGGCTACATCGGCGACCTGCGCTCCTCCACCGCCGGCCGCGCGAACTTCACCATGGTGTTCGACTCCTACGCTGAGGTTCCGCAGTCCGTCGCACAGGAGATCATCGACGAGCGCAACGGCAACTAGTCGATCGCCCCGGCACCTTCCTCGGACGGTAGCTCCGCGTGCCAGCGGAGGTACCGGCTGATGGGGGAGGCGCTCCCGCCAAAGGGGTAACGGCTGGGCTGAGTCACCGCACAGCTCGGAAGGATCCGTCGAGGGTCGTCCGCAGACTGTGGGTGTCTGAGCCGGCCGTTACTCACTTGGTAGATCCGGGTTTTTCGGGTCGACCGGTTTGAAAAACGGTCACCAAATATCTAGGATCATGTAACTGGCACATTGTGAAATGGTCATTGCCCTCGGCATCGTGTGAACGGGGCCGGGGCAGGGCAAATGTAAACTACGTGGCTGCGAAGGTCGTAGCCACCATGAAGTCCAGGAGGACATACAGTGGCAAAGGAAAAGTTCGAGCGCAGCAAGCCGCACGTGAACATCGGCACCATCGGTCACGTCGACCACGGCAAGACCACCACCACCGCCGCAATCACCAAGGTGCTCGCTGACGCTTACCCGGAGGAGAACAAGGCCTTCGCGTTCGACGCGATTGACAAGGCTCCGGAGGAGCGCGAGCGCGGCATCACCATCAACATCTCCCACGTGGAGTACAACACCCCGAAGCGTCACTACGCACACGTTGACGCTCCGGGCCACGCCGACTACATCAAGAACATGATTACCGGCGCTGCTCAGATGGATGGCGCTATCCTCGTCGTCGCTGCTACCGACGGCCCGATGCCGCAGACCCGTGAGCACGTGCTGCTCGCTCGCCAGGTTGGCGTCCCGTACATCCTCGTTGCACTGAACAAGTGCGACATGGTTGACGACGAAGAGATCATCGAGCTCGTCGAGATGGAGGTCCGCGAGCTGCTGGCCGAGCAGGAGTTCGACGAGGAAGCTCCGATCGTCCAGATCTCCGCTCTGAAGGCTCTCGAGGGCGACGAGAAGTGGGTCCAGTCCGTCATCGACCTGATGGAAGCCTGCGACAGCTCCATCCCGGATCCGGAGCGCGAGACCGACAAGCCGTTCCTGATGCCGGTTGAGGACATCTTCACCATCTCCGGCCGCGGTACCGTTGTGACCGGCCGTGTTGAGCGTGGCGTCCTGAACATCAACGACGAGGTCGAGATCATCGGCATCCGTGACAAGGCCACCAAGACCACCGTCACCTCCATCGAGATGTTCAACAAGCTCCTCGACACCGCTGAGGCTGGCGACAACGCAGCACTGCTGCTCCGTGGCCTGAAGCGCGAGGACGTTGAGCGTGGCCAGGTTGTCATCGCACCGGGCGCTTACACCCCGCACTCCAAGTTCGAGGGTTCCGTCTACGTCCTGTCCAAGGACGAGGGCGGCCGCCACACCCCGTTCTTCGACAACTACCGTCCGCAGTTCTACTTCCGCACCACCGACGTCACCGGTGTTGTGAAGCTGCCGGAGGGCACCGAGATGGTCATGCCGGGCGACAACGTCGACATGTCCGTCGAGCTCATCCAGCCGGTCGCTATGGACGAGGGCCTGCGCTTCGCTATCCGCGAGGGCTCTCGCACCGTCGGCGCTGGCCGCGTTACCAAGATCCTCGACTAATTCAGTCGCTGATCTGGTAAACATCAGAGCATAAGCAAAGGGCCACCACCCCGCGAGGGGAGGTGGCCCTTTTCGCGCGCCCGAATTCAGCGCCTGATTAGACTCTGCAACTGTGCACAACGACCCAACCCGCATCCCCACCCTCCTCGACGCGCTCCGAGACACGTGGGAGGGCCAACCCGACTTGTCGCTCTCCGCCCTGATCGGCGTGCTGCAAAACCGAGGAGCCTCCTACGGCACCACGGACGAGGAACTCCTGGGGCTGCTCCGCGAACTCGAAGCCGAACACCCCGCGCTGCTGCGCGAGCTCCCGGAACAACCCGTGCTGATCACCACCGAGGGACCCGCACACGAAGTGAGCATGGACGGCAGCACCGTGGTGGTGCGCTCAAGCGCGAACCCGGATCAGATGCCCAGCGTGTGGAAGTACGCGGCGTTTCGGCCCGTGGGGCCGGGCAGGCCGCTCGTCGTCGAGGACACGGAAGGGTTCCAGCACCGTCTTGGCGTGGTGAGGCTCGTGACGGTACTGGACGCGCAGGACGCGCCGGAACTTGCGGGGCTGGAGCGCGGGGACATTGGCGGTACCCGGTGGCTTGTTGCGCTCGAGGACGGCGCACGTGCCGTGCTGGGTCAGCGTCTGCGTGTGTGGCGGCCCGAGGGGCGCCGCGCGACGGCTCGCGAGGAGCTGCGGTGGTCGCGGATCCTGCAGTGCGCCGTGGGGGAGGACATGCAAATCGCCCCAGGAGGCGGCGCGGGGCCGGCCTCGCTGGGGCGAGTGACGCAGATCGTGCTGCTGGAGGTGTAGGAGCCGGTCCAGCGGCACGGGGCGCTACGCGACGATCCTATCCAGGTGCAGCTGCCACACCGTGTCAATCTCCATGGTGTGGTTGGCCAGACGGAAGTCCTCGTCGGCGGCTTCGAGGAACCGCGTGACGTCGTCAAGCGAATAGCTCGGGGACGCAGTGACGGTGAAGCGCGCCGTGGGGCGGTTGCCCACAACGGAGACCTTGCTGCGGGCCTCGGTAACCATCTCGGACTTTTCCAGGAACGCGCAGGCGGCGTCGGCGACACGGGCAACGTTGATTGTGCTGTCGCCGTGCTGCGAGTCCGCGGACATGATCTCGCGGGTGCTGAACGCGCGGCTGCGGATGTTGGCCAGGACGAACCATGCGCCAAGAATCAGCAGAGCGACGAACGCGATGATCAGCGCCGTGCGGTACCAGGACTCGTCGGGCGTTGTGCCCAGCGATTCGCGGTCGAAGCGGTTGAGGTACTCGCTCACGTAGGGGATTTCCCAGTAGTAGGCCACGGGGATGAGCCCCGCGACCAGCAGGAGCAGGCCGACGAGGAACACAACGAGTCGGTCGAAGAAGGACAGTGTCTTGCTCATCGCTGAACCCCCTGGGTCTGCTGGGAAATCTCTGCGGCTGATTCCGGCGTGGCGTACGCGTCGGCAGCGCTGCCGGTCTGGTTGCCCGCACTCGCCGTGCTGGTCGAGGCGCTCTGCTGCTTCGGCGTGACCTTGACGCTGATGGCGGGCGGGGTGGTGAGCCGCTGGAATTCGCCGGACAGCACCGAGGTCAGGCGCTCCTGGAGCGCGGAACCGGAGCCGTCGTCCTCGACCTGCACGCGCAGCTTCTTGCGGTCCGCGCGGGACTGGATGCGCGCGTTGCCGACCTCGGCGCGCGTGGTGTGGGTCGCCTTGCGCGCGATGTCCACCGGGCGGGTCCAGATGGACGCCGGCGAATCAACACGCACGTGCGTGCGTCCCCTGGGCACGAAGGCGTAGACGATGAGCACGAGACCGATGATGGCGATGATGATGCCCACCGTCACGGCGGTGACGTCCATGGTGGCGCGGCCGACAAACTCGAAGACCGGGCGCAGCCACGAATCGTCGGAATTGCTGTTTTGGAAGAAGTACCACAGGTCGCGGCCGACCACCGCGGCGAGCGCAAGCAGGATCAAACCGATCAGCAGGGTGAGCCAGCGGACAGCGGGGTTTGCCCGCGGCTCGTCGCCCGGGTGCGGGCCCGCCGGGTGTGCGGTGGGCTGCACGGTCTGGGTGTGCGGCTGGTCGACCGGTGCTGTGGCGTCGTATGCCGGCGCGGAGGTGCTATCGGGTGCGGTCATACTTATTCACCACCGGTGTAATAGAGATCTGTTTCAGCGGTTGCGGGCGCGGCGCTCGCGGGCGGACGACGCGCTGCGGCGTCGGGACCTGAGGCTCGCGCAGCGGCGTGGCGTTGACCGTGACCTTGCGCAGCGGGCGCGCCGGCCGCGTCTCCACCTTCCGCAGGCGCAGCGGGGCGGCGGTGACTTCGGTGAGCCTGCGGCGAGGCGGCACCTCGGTGCGGCGCACCGGCGCGGGCTCCGGCACCCGCACGCGCTTGAGCTGCGTGGAGTTCACGGTGAACGGCGCTGGCACGCGCGGCTCCGGGGTGCGCGGGGACCACGGCTGCGCAGGAGCAGGCTTATCGACGACCCTGAGCCTCGGCCCTGCGGCCACAAAGCCCTTCGTTTGTACGCTCATCGGTTTCGGCGCGCGGATGGACCTCGCGGTGGGTGCGGCTGGCGCGTGCACCGACGCGACCTTCGTCGGGTGCGGCGTGTTGAACTCCCACATGTCGTCCACGAGGGAACGCGCGTGGATGGCCTTCAGCGGCTGGCGCTCCCGCGTCACAGGAGAGGTCACCTTGAGCTGGTTGACTTTGATCGGCGTCGGGATGGCAAACGCGGAGTGGCTTGCCACGTCGTCCCACGTCACGCGCGAGTTCAGGTCCTGCGCCTCCACGCTGGAAACGGACACGTTGACGCGCGAGACGTCCAGACCGGTGAGGGTGCGCACGTGGGAGATCACGGTGGCGCGCACGGCGTCCGTGATGGCGGCGATCGGCGCGGGGTAGGCGGTAGCGATCTCGGCTTCGATTGCCGCGACACCCGATTGTCGGTCGAGGTGGACATCAATTCTGGGGAAGCTGCGGCCGGCCAGTCCGGCGAGCTTCGCATCCACCGCGAGGGTGCCGGGCACCGACGAAGCCGCCACCTCGGCGATGCGCTCAACTGAGCGCTCGCTGATGTGGTAGAACGTCGTACCCATTAGCTGCGGCCTTTACCGGAGCTCGTGCTCAGGATCTCGGCGATGTCGAGGCGGCCGTCGAGCTGCGCGCCGATGACGCCACCGACGATGGTGAATAGCAGCAGCCAAAGCAGGCCCAGCCATCCGCCGAACATGACGAAGAATGCGATGACCACGCCGATGATCACGCCGGCCAGCGTTTTATTGGAAGAAAGATTCATATCAATACCACTTTTCGGGGATTGGTGGCCGTGCGCCCCCGCGGGTGGCGGGGCGGCGCTCAGCCGCATGAGACGAGATCCGGGTGCCTACCGTGCGTCGGCCACGACGACGTCAACGAACGGGAGGTCCGTCGCGCCGAGTACGGCGGAGCGGACATCCTCGGCTACTGACTGAATGTCGCGCCCCGACGCCGTGTCGAAGACGATGTGCACTTCGATGCCGCGGTCGTCGTTGCGGGCGACCTGGCGCAAGCCGTCGATGCGGGCCTTTGGCAGCAGGAGCGCTACCTCGCCGACGCGGCCATTGTCCAGGGCAGCGACACCGGGAACACCGAGCGCACTGTCGCGGACGGCTTCCCCGACCTCAAGGGTGATGGGGGTCCGCGCCATAACTACTGACCCAGCGCCTGGTTATTGGACTGGAATGCAGCGTCCTCGTTGTCGGACTCGTCCTCCTGCTCCGGCAGGTGCACGTCGTGCACGGTGACGTCGACGCGGTCAACGATCAGGCCGGTCATGCGGGTCAGCGCGACGGTAACGTTCTCGCGGATCGCGTTCGCCAGCTCGTGGATAGCCACGCCGTACTCAGCGATGATCGCCACGGCGACGGAGGTGTGGCCGTCCTCGACAGCGACGTTGACGCCCTGCTGGACGTTGGTGGAGGAGGTCAGAGATTCGCGGACCGCGCCCCACATACGGGCAGCGCCGCCGCCCAGGTTGTACACGCCGGAGACCTCGCGTGCAGCGATGCCGGCGATCTTGCCCACGACGTTGTCATCGATGACGGTGGAGCCGGAGTCGGACTCCAGGTTCTCGTTGCGCGGACGGGTCTGCTCGGCGTCCACGGCGGTCGAGGTGGAGTCGGTGGGGGCAGGGGTGTTCTCGTTCAGAGTGTGATCGGCCATGACTGGTCCTTCCTTCACTGCGTTTTGTAGCTGTAGAAAAATCGGCCCGTTCCACCTGCGTACAAGCGATGAACTGATGGATGAGCGGGCTCAGCAAACAAGGGTACACATTTTCCGCGCCGAGGCTCCGGGCGTTGAGGAGACCCGGCACGAATTGGTATCAAGTTGCAATCTTTGGGGTGGCGGGATGAGGGGAAGGTGGTGGCGTCGAGAAGCGAAAAAGCTCGGGCTTGCGTAAATGAGGAGGACGTGCTTTAATACTCGGGTTGCCGAAACATGGCGCGCAAGCGCGATGGTCCGGTAAACATGACACCTTCGGTTGAAGGGCCTGCCATGAGACACGGGCAGGACCGGAGAAGGCGCCATGGCAAATAAACAGCGGCAGTACGCAAGGGTCACGCACCCTTCCGAGTCTTGCACCCCGGCACGCGCCGAGGCGGAAGCACTGACTTGCAGCGCGCAGTTATTTGCTAGCGCCTTGTCACCTTCCGGAAGTGTCAAGAAGTCAATGAAACGACACTGGCGTTGAGCCATGGGCCCAGCCCGGACAACGTTATAGAGAAACTAGAAGCTACAAACCCCACCGCTTCGTCTTTGCCTCGTTCAACTACGAGCGAGGCGGGAATTGAAAGTGGGGATGCGAGGAAGAGGTAAGCGTGGCGGGACAGAAGATCCGCATCAGGCTCAAGGCCTACGACCACGAGGCGATCGACGCATCTGCGAAGAAGATCGTTGCTACGGTCACCCGCACGGGTGCCCGCGTCGTTGGACCGGTGCCGTTGCCCACCGAAAAGAACGTGTACGCCGTTATTCGTTCTCCCCACAAGTACAAGGACTCTCGCGAGCACTTCGAGATGCGCACTCACAAGCGCCTCATCGACATTCTCGATCCGACGCCGAAGACCGTTGACGCGCTCATGCGCATCGACCTTCCGGCAAGCGTCGACGTGAACATCCAGTAAGCAAGAGATCCCCAAAACGTTCAGTAGTGGAGAACTAATACATGTCTGAGAACCAGATCAAGGGCATTCTGGGTAAGAAGCTCGGCATGACCCAGGTCTTCGACGATGAGAACCGCGTAATCCCGGTGACCGTCGTCGAGGCTGGGCCGTGTGTGGTCACCCAGATCCGTACCAAAGAGACCGATGGCTACGACGCCATCCAGATTGCTTACGGCGACATTGACCCCCGTAAGTCCAAGAAGCCGCAGGCTGGCCACTTCAAGAAGGCTGGCGTGACGCCGCGTCGCGTTGTTGCGGAGATCCGCATGGACGATACCTCCGAGTACGAGGTCGGCCAGGAATACAACGCCACCATCTTCGACGGCGACGTGTTCGTCGACGTCGTCGGCACCACCAAGGGCAAGGGCTTTGCCGGCGCGATGAAGCGCCACGGCTTTGCCGGCCAGGGTGCCGCACACGGTAACCAGGCCTCCCACCGCCGCGTCGGCGGCATCGGTGGCTGTGCTACCCCGGGCCGTGTCTTCAAGGGCAAGCGCATGGCTGGCCGCATGGGCGGTAACCGCGTTACCACCCAGAACCTGAAGATCCAACGCATCGACGGCGACAACAATCTGATCCTGGTCAAGGGTGCAATCCCGGGCGCCAAGGGCAGCGTTGTTACCGTCAAGACCGCAGTGAAGGGCGGTGCTCACGCATGACGAACCTGACGCTTGACGTCCACACCGCTGACGGAAAGACCAACGGTTCCGTAGAGCTTCCGGCAGAACTTTTTGACCGCGAAGCTTCCATCCCGCTGCTGCACCAGGTTGTCACCGCACAGCTCGCAGCAGCTCGTCAGGGAACCCACGCCACCAAGACCCGCGCCGACGTGCGCGGCGGTGGTAAGAAGCCGTTCCGCCAGAAGGGCACCGGCCGTGCCCGCCAGGGTTCCATCCGCGCTCCGCAGTTCACCGGCGGCGGCACCGTTCACGGTCCGCAGCCGCGTTCCTACGCGCAGCGCACCCCCAAGAAAATGATTAAGGCAGCTCTCGTAGGTGCCCTCACCGACCGCGCGCGTAACGCACGCATCCACGTCGTTGAGGACCTGGTCCCGGGCCAGAAGCCCTCGACCAAGTCTGCACGCACCTTCCTGGAGCGCCTGACCGACCGTAAGTCCGTTCTGCTGGTGATCGGCCGCGATGACAACAACTCCCGTCTTTCCGCAAGGAACCTGCCGGGCGTCCACATCATCGAGCCGGGTCAGCTGAACACCTACGACGTGCTCAACGCAGACGACGTGGTCTTCTCGGTCGAGGCACTGCACACCTTCATCAACCGCGACGCGGCACAGGCTACCGCCACCGCTGCGGAGGAGGAGAAGTAAATGGCTAAGACTGTTAACCCGCGCGACATCATCATCGCCCCGGTCCTCTCCGAGAAGACCTACGCGCTGATGGAGCAGAACACCTACACGTTCTATGTCAGCCCGTCTGCTAACAAGACCCAGATCAAGATCGCCGTGGAAGAGATCTTCGGCGTCGACGTCGCTTCGGTGAACACCGCCAACCGTGAGGGCAAGCGCAAGCGCACCCGCACCGGCTACGGCAAGCGCAAGGACACCAAGCGCGCCTACGTCACTCTCCGCGAGGGCAGCGACTCCATCGACATCTTCGGCGGTGCAACCGCCTAACAGCGGCTGCTGCAGAAGACACCGATAGAAAAGGACACACTATGGCTATTCGTAAATACAAGCCGACAACTCCGGGTCGCCGTGCCAGCTCCGTTTCCGAGTTCGACGAGATCACTCGCTCGACCCCGGAAAAGTCGCTGCTGCGCCCGCTCCCGAAGAAGGGTGGCCGTAACACCCACGGCCACATCACCACTCGTCACCGCGGCGGCGGCCACAAGCGTCGCTACCGCGTCATCGACTTCCGCCGTTCCGACAAGGACGGCGTGCTGGCAAAGGTCGCTCACATCGAGTACGACCCGAACCGCACCGCAAACATTGCACTGCTCCACTACTACGACGGTGAGAAGCGCTACATCATTGCGCCGAAGGGCCTGAAGCAGGGCACCGTGATCGAGTCGGGCGCTAACGCGGACATCAAGGTTGGCAACAACCTTCCGCTGCGCAACATCCCGACCGGTACCACCATCCACGCTGTGGAGCTCAAGCCCGGTGCTGGCGCCAAGCTTGCCCGTTCCGCTGGTTCTTCGATCCAGCTGCTGGGTAAGGAAGGCTCCTACGCCGTGCTGCGCATGCCGTCCTCCGAGATCCGTCGCGTGGACATCCGCTGCCGCGCAACGGTGGGCGAGGTTGGCAACGCTGACCAGATCAACATCCGTTGGGGCAAGGCCGGCCGTATGCGCTGGAAGGGCTGGAGGCCCACTGTCCGCGGTGTTGTCATGAACCCGGTCGACCACCCGCACGGTGGTGGTGAGGGTAAGACTTCCGGTGGCCGTCACCCGGTTTCCCCGTGGGGCCAGAAGGAAGGCCGTACCCGCAACCCGAACCGTTACTCCAACAACATGATCGTGCGTCGTCGTCGCTCGAAGAACAAGAAGCGCTAAGAGGAGGTAAACAGACATGCCACGCAGCCTGAAGAAGGGCCCGTTCGTCGATGAGCACCTCCTCAACAAGGTGGATGCTCAGAACGAGGCCGGCACCAAGCAGGTCATCAAGACCTGGTCCCGCCGCTCGACCATTCTCCCCGATTTCATCGGACACACTTTCGCCGTCCACGACGGCCGTAAGCACGTCCCGGTGTTCGTCGACGAGTCCATGGTCGGTCACAAGCTCGGCGAGTTTGCACCAACCAAGACCTTCAAGGGTCACGTCAAGGTAGAGAAGGGACGTCGATAAGCAATGGCTGACACAATCACCACTGCATCCGCGACGGCCAAGTTCGTCCGCACTTCCCCGATGAAGGCCCGCCGCGTGCTGGCCCTCGTCCGCGGTAAGTCCGTATCTGAGGCACTCGCCATCCTGAAGTACGCGCCGCAGGCAGCGTCCAAGGATGTTGCGAAGGTTGTTGCTTCCGCAGCCGCCAACGCCGAGAACAACTTCGGTCTGGACCCGCGCACGCTCGTCGTGTCCGAGTGCTGGGCCAACGAAGGCCCCACCATGCGTCGCTACCAGCCGCGCGCCCAGGGCCGCGCCTTCCAGATCCGGAAGCGCACGTCCCACATCACCGTCGTTGTCGAGTCCAAGGAAGGGGCTAAGTAATGGGCCAGAAAATTCACCCACACGGCCTGCGCCTGGGTATCACCGCTGACTACAAGTCCCACTGGTACGCCGACAAGAACTACGCAGACTACGTCCACGAGGACATCAAGATCCGCGAATTCCTGTCCAAGGGTCTCGAGCGCGCCGGCATCGCCGACGTCAACATCGAGCGCACCCGTGACCGCGTCCGCGTCGACATTCACACCGCCCGCCCGGGCATCGTGATTGGCCGCCGCGGTGCTGAGGCTGACCGCATCCGCCGCGAGCTGGAGAAGCTCACCGGCAAGATGGTCGCCCTCAACATCCTCGAGGTCAAGAACGTTGACGCCAACGCGACCCTCGTTGCACAGTCCATCGCTGAGCAGCTGGTCAACCGCGTTGCGTTCCGTCGCGCAATGCGCAAGGCTATCCAGTCCGCAATGCGCAACCCGCAGGTCAAGGGCATCAAGGTGATGACCTCTGGCCGTCTGGGTGGCGCTGAAATGTCCCGCGTCGAGCGCTACCACGAAGGCCGTGTGCCGCTGCACACCCTGCGTGCGGAGATCGACTACGGCACCGCAGAAGCCCACACCACCTTCGGCGTCATCGGCGTCAAGGTCTGGATCTACAAGGGCGACGTTGTTGGCGGTGTCCGCGAGTCCGAGCTCAACGCTCCGTCCAACGAGCGCCGTGGCCGCGGCGACCGTCGCCCGCGTCGCGGCGGCCAGCGCCGCCAGCGCGCCGAGAAGAAGCAGGAGGGCTAAACACATGCTTATCCCTAAGCGCGTGAAGTACCGCCGCCAGCACCGCCCGAACCGTCGTGGCGTGTCCAAGGGCGGGAACACCATTAACTTCGGTGACTGGGGCCTGCAGGCACTCGAGCCGGCCTACATCACCAACCGTCAGATTGAGGCATCCCGTATTGCCATCAACCGCCACGTCAAGCGTGGCGGCAAGGTCTGGATCAACATCTTCCCGGACCGCCCGCTGACCCAGAAGCCGCTCGGCGTGCGTATGGGTTCCGGTAAGGGCCCGGTGGAGAAGTGGGTTGCCAACGTGAAGCCGGGTCGCATCCTTTTCGAGATGTCCTACCCGAATGACGAGGTTGCCATCGAGGCTCTGCGCCGTGCGGCTGCGAAGCTTCCGTGCAAGACTCGCATCATCAAGAAGGAGGACCAGTACTAATGGCGAACGGTACCCCCGCATCTGAGTTCCGCGAACTCACCGATGAAGAGCTGAAGAGCCGCCTGTCCGACGCGAAGGAAGAGCTGTTCAACCTGCGCTTCCAGCTCGCGACCGGCCAGCTGACCAACAACCGCCGCATCTCCACCGTGAAGCGCGACATCGCACGCATCTACACCGTGCTGCGCGAGCGAGAGCTCGGCCTGTCCGTCGTCCCGGGAGCTGAGGCTTAATCATGAGTGAGGCAAACGTGACTGAACAGAACACCCAGAAGGCAGTGCAGAAGCGCCGCCGCGGCTACGTCGTGTCCGACAAGATGGACAAGACCATCGTTGTTGAGGTCGAGGACCGCAAGTCCCACGGCCTGTACAGCAAGATTGTCCGCACGACCAACCGCGTCAAGGCTCACGACGAGGACAACACCGCCGGCGTCGGCGACCTGGTCCTCATCGAGGAGACCCGCCCGCTGTCCAAGGACAAGCACTTCCGTCTCGTCGAGATCGTCGAGAAGGCTCGCTAGTCCCTAGCGGACCCCGCACCAGCCGCACCCTCTCCAAGGGGGTGCGGTTTTTGCATGCTTATCGACGCCACCGTGGCGGGCAAGTAGGCGTCGATAGGCATCTGCCCGGGCGCGGTACTACAGTGTGAACGTCGCTGACCCCGAGACCCGGAGGACCTGATGCCTGTGGAAACGCTGACCGCCCAGACCGGCGAGCGCTACGCGCCCCGGCCAACAGTGTGGGAGGCGCTGCGAACGCCGCGGATCCTGAGCAAGGAGGTGCTGGCCGGGCTCGTCGTGGGCCTGGCGCTGATTCCGGAGGCGATCAGCTTCTCCGTGATCGCGGGCGTGGACCCCAAGGTGGGGCTGTACTCGTCGTTCATCATGGCGACGGTCACGGCGATAGTTGGCGGGAGGCCGGCCATGATCTCGGCGTCGACCGGCGCGGTCGCACTCGTGGTCGCGCCGCTCGTGCGCGCGCACGGCTACGACTACTTGCTGGCCACGATCATGCTCGCCGGCGTGTTCCAGATTGTGCTGGCGCTGCTCGGGGTGGCCAAACTGATGCGGTTCATCCCGCGCAGCGTCATGGTGGGCTTTGTGAACTCACTGGCCATCATGGTCTTTTCGGCGCAGCTGCCCGAGCTGTTTGGCGTCCCCGCCGCCGTCTACCCGCTCGTCGCACTCGGCCTGGTCATTGTGATTGCCATGCCGCGCATCACGGAAGCGGTGCCGCCGCCGCTCGTGGCCATCGTGGTGGTCAGCGCGGTAGTGATCGGGTTTGGCATCGACGTGCCAACCGTGGGGGATCGCGGCGAACTGCCGCGCTCCCTGCCGCACATGGTGGTGCCGCAGATCCCGTGGGAGCTGGACACGCTCAAGGTGGTGGCCCCGTATGCGCTGGCGGTGGCGCTGGTGGGGCTCATGGAGTCGCTGCTGACGGCGAAACTCATCGATGAGATCACGGATACCCACTCCAACAAGACCCGCGAGGGGATCGGGCAGGGGGCCGCGAACATGGTCTCCAGCCTCTTCGGCGGCATGGGCGGCTGCGCGGTGATTGGGCAGTCCATGATCAACGTCAAGGCGTCGGGCGCGCGCACCCGCGTGTCCACCTTCCTTGCCGGCACGTTCCTGCTTGGGCTGATGCTGCTGCTCAATGAGCTGGTCGGCCAGATCCCCATGGCAGCGCTCGTGGCCGTGATGATCATGGTGGCCATCGGCAGTTTTGACTGGCACTCGGTGCGCCCGTCCACGCTGCGCAAGCTCCCGCTGTCTGAGACGGTCATCATGGCGCTTACCGTGGTCGTGGTGATCCTGACGGGCAACCTGGCCATCGGCGTGGTGGTCGGCGTGCTCGCGGCGTCCGTGGTGTTCGTGCGTAACGTGGCGCACCTGGTGGAGGTCACCCGCGAGGAGGTCGACGGTGAGGCGCGCTACGCGGTGCGCGGCCAGCTCCTGTTCGCGTCTTCGAACGACTTGACCACGCTGTTTCGGTACTCCGCCGACCCGGAACGGGTGGTGGTGGACCTCAGCGAGGCCACCCTGTGGGATGCGTCCACGATCGCTGCGCTGGATTCCATCGAGCAGCGCTACGCCCAGTACGGGAAGACGGTGACCTTCGTGGGGATGGGCGAACGTTCGAGCGCGTTCCACGGGAAATTGACTGGCGTGATGGGGTAGGGGCGCGGGGATATCGGCGAACGGGCTGGTGGGGGTGAAGCCACCGCGCACCGCTTTTTAGCCGGTACGATCGGGGGTAATTGGCGCAGCCGCGCCGCCCCTACTGCAAAGGACGGTTTTATGAGTACGCAGACCACCCATGCCGAGATTCTGGTCGTGGGCTTCGGCATGGTTGGGCACCGTTTTGCCCAAGAGCTTTCGGCGCGGCGTCCGGACGCGCAGATCACGGTGATCAACCGTGAGACCGAGGATTACGCCTACGACCGCGTGCAGCTGTCCAGCTACGTGGGCAACTGGGATCGCGAGGCGCTCTACCTCGACCGTCTCCCGGAAAATGTCACGGTGGTGACGGGGCGCGCGGTGTCGATTAAGCCAGAAGCCAAGGAGCTCGTGCTTGACGACGGTCGCGTGTTCACCTACGAAGAACTCGTCCTTGCCACCGGCTCGCGCGCTTTCGTGCCGCGCCTCCCGGGCAATGAGCTGCCACAGGTGCACGTCTACCGCACGCTCGACGACATGGACGGTATCCGCGCGGCGATCGAGGGCGTGGTGGGCACGCACGGCGAAGCGACCGCCGTGGTGATTGGCGGTGGCCTCCTTGGGCTTGAGGCGGCAGGCGCTGCTCAGCACATGGGCGCGAAAACACACGTTGTAGAAATGGCCCCGCGGCTCATGCCGTTGCAGGTGGATGACGCAGGCGGCGAGATGCTCTCGCAGGCGATCCGCCAGATGGGCGTGGACGTCCACGTCGGGGTGACCAGTCGCGCCATCGAGCCGTCGACGCAGCGCGAGGGGGCCGTCGTGTTGGACCTGGGTGACGACGGGCAGATCGAGACCGACCTGGTGATCTTCTCCGCCGGCATCCGCCCGCGCGACACGATGGGCCCGGACGCTGGCCTGGAACTGGGGCCGCGCGGCGGCTTCCTCACCGACCGCCAGTGCCGAACCTCCATCGAGCACATCTCCGCCATCGGCGAGTGCGCAGCGGTGGATGGCAAGACGTACGGACTGGTCGCGCCCGGCAACACCATGGCGGAGATTGTGGCCGCACGCCTGGCGGGGGAAGAAGGTCCTGATTTCGAGGACCCGGATATGTCCACCAAGCTCAAGCTCATGGGCGTGGACGTCGCCTCCTTCGGCGACGCGTTCAATGCCGACGAGGGCCACAAGGAGCTGCATATCCAGGACCCGGTCTCGGGCGTGTACAAGAAGCTCATCCTGGATGCGGAAGGCAAGCGCCTCATCGGCGGAATTTTGGTCGGCGAGGCCTCGAACTACTCGATGCTGCGCCCGATGGTTGGCTCCGAGCTGCCGGGCGACCCTGTCAGCCTGATTGCCCCCGAGTCTGGGGCGGGGACCACCGCCATTGGTGCAGGCGACCTCCCGGACGCAGCGCAAATCTGCTCCTGTAACAACGTATCCAAAGGCGACGTACGCGCGGCAATTGGCCAGGGGTGCCATTCTGTAGAAACGCTCATGAGTGCAACCCGCGCCGGTACTTCGTGCGGGTCCTGTATCCCGCTGCTCAAGGGCATTTTGGAAGCCGAAGGCATTGAGCAATCGAAGGCCGTGTGCCCCCACTTCCAGCAATCGCGCGCCGAGCTGTTCGAGATTGCCCGCTCCACCGGTATTACGGATTTCCCCACCTTCATCGAGCGCTTCGGCACCGGCGGTGGCTGCGAAGTGTGCAAGCCAACCTTTGCCAACATCGTGGCCTCCATGCATACCGAGGACCACGTGCTCGACGGCGCGACCGCAGGCCTGCAGGACACGAACGACCGCATGCTGGGCAACATGCAGAAGAACGGTACCTACTCCGTGATCCCGCGTCAGCCGGCGGGCAACGTCACCCCGGAGCAGCTGCAGGAGATGGGCAGCATCGCCGAGGACTTCGGTTTGTACCTGAAGATCACTGGCGCGCAGCGTATCGCGATGTTCGGTGCACGCACCGAGGACCTTCCGGAGATCTGGCGCCGCCTGATCAACGTGGGCATGGAGTCTGGCCAGGCTTACGGCAAGTCGCTGCGCGCGGTGAAATCGTGCGTGGGTACGGACTGGTGCCGCTACGGCCAGCAGGATTCGGTGGCCATGGCGATTAACCTGGAGCTGCGCTACCGCGGTTTGCGTTCGCCGCACAAGCTGAAGATGGGCGTTTCGGGCTGCGCCCGCGAGTGCGCGGAGGCACGCGGCAAGGATATCGGCGTGATTGCTACCGAGCAGGGTTGGAACCTGTACGTGGGTGGTAATGGCGGCGCGACGCCGCGCCAGGCCGAGCTGCTGGCCAAGGACCTCACCGAAGAAACCCTGATCCGCTACATCGACCGCTACCTGGCCTTCTACATCCGCAATGCCGACCGTCTGCAGCGCACCGCCGCCTGGCAGGCCGAGGTTGAGGGCGGATTGGACCACATCCGCGATGTGGTGGTGGATGACTCGCTGGGTATCGCCGATGACCTGGAGGCGTTCATGGACCACCACGTGGCCAACTACTCCGACGAGTGGCAGGACGTGCTCAACGACCCGGAGAAACTCAAGCGCTTCGTGTCCTTTATCAACGCGCCGGATATGCCGGACCCGACGGTGCAGTTCGAGGAGCACCCGCAAGGTGGCCGCAAGGTCCCGCTGATGACCCCGACCATCGGCGCGGCGAACTAGCCCGCGCGTATCACCTGAGAGAGGGAGAAAACCAATGGCAGACACAGTGATTTGTGCACTGAAGGACCTTTCGGTGGGCGTGGGCGCTGCGGCGCTGCTGCCCGGTGAGGTGCAGGTGGCGGTCTTCCGCCTCCACGCCGCCGATGGCGAGCAGCTGTACGCGGTGGACAATATCGATCCGTACACCGGCGCCGGCGTGCTCTCGCGCGGTATCGTGGGGGAGGTCGATGGGCGCCCCACGATTGCTTCGCCGTTGCTCAAGCAGAGGTTCTATCTTGACGACGGTGCATCGTTGCAGGGAGACAACCACACCATCACCACGTACGCGGTCCGGGTGGACGGCGAGGGCGACAACGCAAAGGTTGTCGTATCCAATTAAGCGCGCGCGAACTCGGAGCAATGGTGTACCCCGTGTATTCTGGTCGCTATGTGTGGAATCGTTGGATATATTGGTGACCCCGCGTCGGGCGAGCACGACGCCCTGGGCGTGATTATTGAAGGTTTGCGCAGGCTGGAGTACCGAGGGTACGACTCAGCTGGCGTCGCCGTGATGAGCGGCAACGCTATCGAGCACCGCAAGAAGGCGGGCAAGGTCGCAGACCTGGAGGCGGAGATTGAAAAGGCCCCGCTCCCGGGCTCCAACTTGGGCATTGGCCACACCCGCTGGGCCACGCACGGCGGCCCGACCGACGCGAACGCGCACCCGCACGTAGTGGGCAACGGCCGCCTCGCGGTGGTGCACAACGGCATCATTGAGAACTTCGCCTCCCTGCGCCACGAGCTGGAGGAGAAGGGCCACACCTTTATTTCCGAGACCGATACTGAGGTCGCCGCGACCGTCCTGCTCGATGTCTACGACAACGAGGCTGACGGCGACCTGACCAAGGCGATGCAGATCACCGCGAACCGCCTCGAGGGTGCCTTCACCCTGCTGGCCATCCACGCGGATCACCCGGACCGCATCGTCGCTGCGCGCCTGAACTCCCCGCTGGTCATCGGCCTGGGCGAGGACCGCAACTTCCTCGGTTCCGATGTTTCCGGCTTCATCGAGTTCACCCGCGACGCGGTGGAGATGGACAACGGCCAGATTGTCACCCTGACGGCGCACGATTACGAGATCACCTCCTTCGACGGCGAGCAGGCCGAGGGCAAGCCGTTCCGCGTTGAGTGGGACGTCACCGCAGCGGAAAAGGGCGGCTACAACTCCTTCATGGAGAAGGAGATCCACGACCAGCCGTCGGCAGTCCGCGACACGCTCTACGGTCGTTTCAACGAGGAGGGTGCCCTGACGCTGGACGAGCTGCGTATCGACGAATCGCTGCTCCGCTCCATCAACAAGATCATCATCGTCGCCTGCGGCACCGCCTCCTACGCGGGCCAGGTCGCGCGCTACGCCATCGAGCACTGGTGCCGCATCCCCACGGAGGTGGAACTCGCGCACGAGTTCCGCTACCGCGACCCGATCGTCAACGAGCAGACCCTTGTGGTCGCCGTGTCCCAGTCCGGCGAGACCATGGACACCCTGATGGCCGTGCGCCACGCCCGTGAGCAGGGCGCGAAGGTCATCGCGATCTGCAACACCGTCGGTTCCTCCATCCCGCGCGAGTCCGACGCGGTCCTGTACACCTACGCCGGCCCGGAGATCGCCGTGGCGTCCACCAAGGCGTTCATCTCCCAGATCGTGGCGTCCTACCTGCTCGCCCTGTACCTGTCCCAGGTGCGCGGCGACAAGTACGCGGACGAGATCCGCGGCGTGGTGGATGAGCTGCAGGCCATGCCGGACAAGCTGCAGAAGGTCCTGGACAACGAGGACCAGGTCAAGCAGCTGGGCAAGGACCTGGCAAGCGCCAAGTCGGTGCTGTTCCTGGGTCGCCACGTGGGCTTCCCGGTCGCGCTCGAGGGCGCGCTGAAGCTCAAGGAGGTCGCGTACCTGCACTCGGAGGGCTTCGCCGCCGGCGAGCTCAAGCACGGCCCGATCGCGCTCGTGGAGGAGGGGCAGCCGGTGTTCATCATCGTGCCCTCCAAGCACTCGCGCAATAACCTCCATGCCAAGGTCGTCTCCAACATCCAGGAGGTCCGCGCCCGCGGCGCCGTGACCATCGTGATCGCGGAGGAAGGCGACGAGGACGTCAACCAGTACGCCAACGAGGTCATCCGCATTCCGGCGTCCGCCGGCCTCATGCAGCCGATCCTGTCCACGGTGCCGCTGCAGATCTTCGCCTGCGCCGTTGCGGAGGCCCGCGGCCTGAACGTGGATCAGCCGCGCAACCTGGCCAAGTCTGTGACTGTGGAGTAGCAGCCGAAGCTAGCGCAGCGCACGCCCGCCCTGGAAGGCAAGAAAGTCTTCCAGGGCGGGCGTTTCTGCTCCCGTGCGCGAGACAGTGAGCTCAGCCGCGTGGGCGGCGAAGGACAAGATGTCCGCCCACTCGTCCTCCCGGAGCGCGAGGAGGCCCTCACGGCCGAGCGCGCGGGCGACGTTGAACGGGCCGCCACCAAGCGCAGGCTGGAGCGGCCCGAGCGCGTCGGTGGCGGTGGGCACGAGGTCAACGCGGGCTCCGCCACACACGGTAATCATGCCCCTCACCCTAAACTATGCACCATGACGTACCGCCCGAAGTTTCACCTCACCCCGCCCCAGGGCCGCCTCAACGACCCGAACGGGCTCACGCTGATCGGCGACGAGCTCCACGTGTTTTACCAGCACGACCCGGCCTTCCCGCACGGGCGGCGCCGCACTGGTTGGGGCCACGCGGTGACCAGGCTTGGCAGCGGCGAGTTCTACCACCTGCCCGACGCGCTCTACCCGGATTTTCCGTACGACGCGGACGGCTGCTTTTCGGGGTCTTCGATGGTGCACGACGGGCGCATGCGCCTGTTCTATACCGGAAACCTGGACGCCGACGCCGAGCACGAGCACCGCACGAGCCAGAACGTCGTGGAGGTGGAGGACATCCAGGGGCCGCTGGGCGGGACCTACCGGCGGCGCGCCGACAATCCGATCATCAACGGCTTCCCGGAGGGATTCACCTCGGACTTCCGTGACCCCCACGTGACCCAGGCCCCGGACGGCTCGTGGCGGATGCTTATCGGCGCGCGCAGCGAGTCCAACACGGGCGCGGTCGTGGTGTACACCTCCGACGATTTGGAGTCGTGGGAGTACGCCGGCCCCATCGAGTTCGTTGGCTTGGACTACAACACCGCGTCCGCACACATGTGGGAGTGCCCGAACCTGGTGCGCATGACGGATCAGTCCACCGGCGAGGAGCTCGATGTGCTCGTCTTCTGCCCGCAGTTCGCGGACTCTGACGAGTGCGGCTACGTCGTGGGCCGTCTCGAAGGCCTGCGCTTCGAGGTCATCACGGGCTTTACCCCGCTGGACTACGGCCACCAGTTTTACGCCCCGCAGCTCATCAACTTCGGCCCCGGCGCACTCATGCTGGGCTGGATGGGCCTGCCCGCCCGCGACGACACGCCCACGCTCGCCGCGGAGGGGTGGGTGCACCAGCTCACGCTTCCCCGGGAGCTTTCGCTTATCGACGCCACCGTCCACACCACCCTCCGCCTCCCCCACAACGAAGACGAGATGGTCGTGTGGCGCAGCGAGCTCGGCGCCGAGCCGCGCGCGGCCGAGCTCGTCGACGTGGACGACAACGTCGGCGCGACCATCGCCTGGGCGCCGCACCCGGCCGCGACCACTGGTGCGGTCCGCGGCACGCTGTCCGTCACCGTCGACGGTTTCATGCGCTGGGCGGACTGCGCCGCAGGTGAGCTGGTGTGCACCGCGGACGGGGCGGCGCTTGAGGTCACCGGCGGTGGCGGGGAGGTAGCGTTCTCCTCGGCTGTGTTCGCACCTGACGCGAACGAGTGGGCCGGCTTCCGGGCCGGAGAATCAGCGATGTAGATCAACAGAGGAGGACGAAATGGAGCCGCTGAGCGCGCTGCTGTTATTTGTGATGGCGATGATGGCGGGAGCGATTAATTCCGCGGTGGGCTCCGGCTCGCTGCTCACGCTTCCGGTGCTCATGGCGCTGGGGTTGCCGCCCGGGGTGGCGGTGCGCACGAATACGACGGGCATGGTGTTCGCGTCGTTCGGCTCGGTGCTGGGGTACCGGAAGGAAATCAAAGGGGAACTCCCGTACCTGGGGCCGATGATCGTGGTGACCATTTTGGCGTCCGGCACGGGCTCGTTGCTGTTGTTGTCGTCGCCGTCGAGCACGCTGGACTTTGTCGTGCCGGTGCTCATCGTGGTGGCGCTGCTCATGGTGATTTTCCAGCCGAAGCTCACCGCGTGGCTCGGGCAGCGAGCTGCGGCGGGGGCGCCGGGGGAGCCGGGCGGTGCTGTTGGCCAGGCGTGGAAGCGCCCCCAGCTGATCGCGCCGATGGGGGCCGCCGCGGTCTACGGGGGCTACTTCACCGCCGCGCAGGGGATCTTGTACATGGCCATTATGTCCGTGGCGACGGGGCGTTCGCTCAAGGATGTCAACCCGGTGAAGAACTTCTTGTCCCTGTTTGTCAACATCACCGCGGCGCTGGTGTACCTCGTTGCGTGGGCGTTCTTCGGGGCGGAGATTGTGTGGCTCGGGGTGCTCATCGTTGCCGCGGGCGGCCTGATTGGCGGCGTGGGCGGATCGCAAATAGCAAAGCGCCTTCCAAACTCCGTACTGCGCGGCATCATCGTCGTGGTGGCGTTGGTGGCGCTTGTGCGGCAGTTTGTGTAGGCGCTTGGGAAAAGGGACGCATCCGCGCCCCGGGGGAGAGTACTTAGACCGTCTTGTGGCCGATTGGGAAGCTGCGCAGCGGGGAGACGCCGCGGTTCAGCCAGGCGTAGACGCCGCCCATGATGAGGCCGCCGCCGACGTAGTTGCCCAGCCAGACGAACAGCCAGTTGGACAGGCCGTTGGCCAGGGTGAAGCCCTCGAAGTGCTCCGGGCCGATGCCGTAGCCGGAGAGGGAGAAGATGACGAAGGACGCGATGGAGTGCTCGTAGCCCATCGCCGCGAAGGACGGGATGACCAGCACGATGGCGATGAGCTTCGCGCTAAAGTCCTTTCCGGCCTGGACTGCCATGAGGATGCCGATGTTCACCACGGCGTTCGCGAAGATGCCCTCCAGGAAGAGGTGCGCCGGGTCCTTGGCCAGCTTGCCCGCGGTGGCGCCGTAGAGGAAGTTCTCTGCGGTGACGGTGTCGAACGCGGTCGTCTTGGTGATGAAGTACGCGGTTATCAGGACGCCGAGCAGGTTGAACAGCGTGCACACGACGACGGCGAAGAACGCTTTGAACCCGGGGACGCGACCGGTGATGGTGCCGTAGGTGGCGTACATCATGTTGCCGGTGGCCAGCTCGGCACCGAGGACGATGATGATGTAGAGGGCGGTTGCGAAGATTGGGGCGAAGACGTACTTACCGAAGCCGGGGAGCTGGGCCTCGACCGAGGTCGCTGCGACAGCGGCGAACGCGGTGATGATAGTGAGGAACATGCCAGCGAGCATGGAACGTACGGCGAACTTGGGGAGTTCGTGGGTGAAAAGGTACGCCTTAAAGCCGATTGATTCGGCCAACGTGCTGTCGAAGTTCATAGGTAACACCATACGTGGTTTAAGCTGCGCAATGCTAATTCTGCGCAGGTGATCCTCGCCACCATGCCCCCGTTATTGCCCCCGTTGTGGGCATTGCCACGAACCGGGACGATCGGCGCCGCGACAATGGTATCGGATTTGGGTTTCGGGCGCATATCGTGCTTTAATACTGCAGTTGTCTCTCGCTGGTCGGGTTGTAAGCGCGTTTCCGAGCTGAAAATCCGAGACCCTTCGACACCAGCTTGCGGCTGAAGGGCCGGGGCGGTGTTCGTCGATAAGCGAAGGCATGCAAGTAAGCACATGACCACGTGCGTACAGGACGGAAATCTGACGCACATCGATCCAGGTCAGGAGACCAACTGTGATTCAGCAAGAATCGCGTCTGAAGGTCGCCGACAACACTGGTGCACGCGAGCTGCTGTGCATCCGCGTTCTTGGCGGTTCTGTTCGACGCTTCGCCGGTATCGGCGACACGATCGTCGCCTCTGTGAAGGAAGCTACCCCGGGTGGCAACGTCAAGGAGGGTGAGGTTGTCAAGGCCGTCATCGTCCGCGCCACCAAGGAGACCCGTCGTCCGGACGGCTCCTACATCTCCTTCGACGAGAACGCTGCCGTTCTGATCAAGAACGACACCGAGCCGCGCGGTACCCGTATCTTCGGCCCCGTTGCTCGCGAGCTGCGCGACAAGAAGTTCATGAAGATTGTTTCTCTCGCACCGGAGGTGATCTAACTTATGAAGATCAAGAAGGGCGATATGGTCCAGGTCATCTCTGGCAAGGACAAGGGCGCGCAGGGCAAGGTCATCGAGGCCTACCCGAAGCGTGACAAGGTCCTCGTCGAGGGCGTGAACCGTGTGAAGAAGCACGTTGCAAACTCGTACAACGAGCGCGGCGCCGAGTCCGGCGGCATCGTCACCCAGGAAGCACCGATCCACGTGTCCAACGTGATGGTTCTGGATTCCGACGGCAACCCGACTCGCGTCGGCTACCGTTTTGACGAGGACGGCAACAAGGTCCGCGTAGCCAAGTCGAACGGGAAGGACATCTAGCATGAGCGAGAACTACACCCCGCGTCTGAAGACCCGCTACCAGGACGAGATCCGCAACCAGTTGAACGAGAAGTTCAGCTACGACAATGTCATGCAGATCCCGGGCCTGACCAAGATTGTTGTCAACATGGGTGTTGGCGACGCCGCACGAGACTCCAAGGTCATCAACGGCGCACTCGAGGACCTCACCGCGATCACCGGCCAGAAGCCGCAGATTCGTCGCGCGAAGAAGTCCATCGCTAACTTCAAGCTCCGTGAAGGCATGCCGATCGGCGCGAAGGTCACCCTCCGCGGCGACCGCATGTGGGAGTTCCTGGACCGTCTCCTGACGGTCGCTCTCCCGCGTATCCGCGACTTCCGTGGCCTGAACGACAAGCAGTTCGACGGTGCAGGTAACTACACCTTCGGCCTGACCGAGCAGACCATGTTCTACGAGATCGACATTGACAAGATCGATCGCGTCCGCGGCATGGACATCACCGTCGTCACCACCGCGACGAACGACGACGAGGGTCGCGCGCTGCTGACGCACCTCGGCTTCCCGTTCGCCGACAAGGACGGCAAGATGAAGCGCGCATAAGCGCTTGCTTGATCGCTTGACGACGATGCCCCCGGCTTGGAGCCGGGGGCATTTTCGCGTTTGCGGCCTAGAAGAGCCGGGCTGAGAGATTGGCGCGTTGAGGGCGTGGTCAACTATTTTGGAAATCGATCTCGAGCATCGAGTCGCACGTGAAAGCCTGGAAAAGCTTGCCACCTGTACCTTATGTGATCGTCTGGAGGCATGGAGGGCGCGACAGAAACTTCGACAGCAAAAAGCCTCTTCAGATCCGGGCAGAATGAGTCGTGTATATTCGGAAACCGAGCACTTCCCCTATTGGCCCTCTGGAGCAGGTCGATGGTCGATTTTTCAGAACCCTTGCGCGACTCCTTAGTTGCACGACTGCTTGGATCTAGTGAACTGCAAACCAGTAACAGCGCGGTCCAGGATCGCGCTTATTCTCGGTTTGCTGACGACACCGTTGGTCTCGTTGATGGCTATCTTTCCTCGGATGGTCTGAACATCGATTGTCTGGAATTCTTCAGGACTTCGGAGCCCCACGTGGAACATTACCGTAAGTCGATGTCAGAATTTTTCGGTGCAAGATTTCCTAATCAACGATTGTCCCGCAGCCTCCTGGATTTGTGGGCGGATGCGTTGTCTCTGCCTCTGACGCTTGCTTCTTTCGGTTCGAAGATTGATCGAGAAGTAGTCAATCTCCAATTGGTGAATTTCGCTAGAGCGAGGGGCCTCAAAGTAGCGGTAGTTACATCCCTTCTCGGTTCGGATGGAACGCGGTACGCCACTTCTAATCGACTTCGTGATCACGAATGGTTGGGCTCAGACCGAAATTTTATCTCCCCGGACGACCCCGTTGGTGCAACGCACCCTAACGACAACAATCAGCGATTTATAGCTGCGGAAAATGCAACGTATTTTTCCAACCCTGCCACGCCAAACAATTGCGGAAGAGTGGATTTTGGGAGCCTCGAAGAATTTTTAACAAGGTTGGAGGATCCGTTTGAGAACTATGACCTGTTAATCTTCCAGGCTTCTGCCGGAGCTGCAGTTTTTGACGTATTGGTTTGTACCTTAATCGCACACCACACCGTCGTCGAAACGCTTGACACTTCTGAAAACACTAGTGAGGCTGCCCTAGATCCTAAAGAACCGAAAATTGAAAGATCGGCGTTGCCGCAGCATTTGCAATGCATGGGTGGGGGGATGCGCTTGGTAAGACAAGTTTCGGACCGAATGTCGGAAATTGTAGGACGGCAATACAGCGAGGTATATAAGGTCTCTGGGGAGGATCTCGCCTTTGGTGCGTCTTCTATGGATCTAGGTGTGCATAGCGGAGTGCCCGAGGGTCCTTCGAATTTGGCAGATCGGACAGCGGGTGAACGTCGCAGCAGGAATGGTTCGATTGCGGAGCTACCGGTCTGTTCTACGATTCGTCTTAATTCAGGGAACGAGGAAAATGTCTCGACCGTCGATAGGCACGCTAGGCAAGGCGTGAGAGATTTTCTGCTAAAAGACCGTGGAATTAAATACTTTGTGCATTTCACTACGCTTCGGAACTTGAAATCCATAAGTGCTAAAGGAATTTTACCCAGAAGTGAAGTTGGCACTTTTCCGGAGGCGCAACGTGGGGGCCTTGATTTTCCAGACCCAGTCAGACTGGACGGTGCGCCTTTTAGAACGTGCTTGTCAATTTCTTACCCAAACCTGTCGTATGTCTACCACCTTATCTATTCAGATCGAATTTCTCGTGACCAAATTGTGTACCTTATCGTTAGCGCTGAGAAGTTGCTTTCAGGTGGCGAGACGAATATCTTATTCTTTCCTGAAAACGCGGCTTCGAAATCACAGACCGAGGATCGCAGGCCCAAGACAGGGCTTTCGGCGGCCCAAGGCCTTTTCGAAAATGAACTTCGCTTGGGAGAATGGGTGACGACAAGAACTAGAGAAAAAATACCGAGGTGGTGTCCGACCCATCCTCAAGCGGAGGTTCAATTCCGTGGAAGGATACCAGCTGAGTGGATAGAGTATGTCGTAGTGCATGAGCCGTCCATGCTGGAGCATGCGCGAAACTGCTCGAAATTACTTGGCGTTCCCGTCTACAGGAAGTTTCAAATTGACTTTGAGGGGCCCTCTATAAACAAGTTGCCAGCGTGGTGGGATAGCTACCGCAATGAGAAGAAGCAGCAAAGTAGTGCTTAAGGAGTCCAAGCTATGGCAAAAAGACCTGTTTTTGTGCCTAACGGGGATCGACCGTTTGTGACAGCGGTCGAAACAGAGTTTGAGTTTTTTTCTGGCTTCGCCTCATCTCAAAAAAAGAAGTCAATAAGGAGTCTTCATGAAGCGTTTTCCGCTCAAAATGGTCCAGCGAAGCTTCTTGAGGTGTCATCGAAATCAAGCGAAGAATTGGGCGTTCGTCTTAGCGCTTTCAACTTGAGTTTGCGGAAAAGTGCTAATTTCTCTGTGGAATCTCTTTTTCAAGGATCGAAAGTATTCGCTTCTGGTGGCCCATATACTGATTTGTACGGTCGGCCCGCACATGAAGCAAAACGTGATGTCAGACTTAAAAACAGTGGAGAGCTAACGTCATTTTCCTATTTCGGTAGAAATTTCCCGTTGCGACCTACTACGTTCTTTTACAATTGGCTTTATATTAATACTCTTGCGCTGCAGCCTGATTTGGTTGCATCGCTGGTTGATTTTAATGCGTTTACGGATATCGAGTTTAACCCAAAGCGGTCTATAAACTGCCAGGCTGCAGCGGTAGCAACGTGTGTTGGTCTCCGTGGTGTGGGTCTTTTAGACGACGCGCTGGAGTCTTCGGAAGCATTCCTGGAAGTCGTATATGGCGATTCTCTTGATGAGCATGTAGAAACTTCTTCTGGAACGGCTTCAGAGCAAACAACTCTATTTTAATCAAAGTGTGTGCATCTTCACTGTCTGTTGGGCAGTTTCGAAAAGAATAACGGTTGGGACTCGCGCAGTGCGATGAAACGCCCGCGCCTGAATGGAGCTTTTGGCGGGAGTGGGGCCGGAGAATCTGCTGTGGGTTGGATAGTAGCGATTCATGACTTCCCGCCACAGCCCATATCAACCCAAAACGCCACCAGGATCTTGCCCTTGACGTGGCGCGACTCCGCGCGCGAAGGCGTTGCGGAATGGATTGGTTAGCCCACGCCTTTCTATCAGGCTGACAAACTGGACGCGTCCGGTGCCGTCGGGGCGAACGGGGGAACTAAAAGCTCGCCTCAAACTCCGCTGTGCAGTGGCGCACGCAGGGGCTGGCAACCTGAGTGATTACCGCCGGCAGGCCGCGACGGCCTGTCTCCGCGTCCTGATCGAGAGCGTGGCCCGAGCACTTTGACCATCCGGCTGCCGCGCTCCACGGAGCGGAACAGGCCCAGCAGCTTATCGCTGCTGATCACGTGTCCAGGACCTTATTGAATCGCACGCTCGCCACCGTCGGCAAGAAAGTGCTCCTGCTAGTTGCTCGTCGCGTCGGTGCCGGCAGGGGTGACCGGGGATTCGCAGTACCCGGAGAAAGTAGTGGTGACGTGCGTGCTGGCGAGCTTGGTTGTTGCGCGCGTGCATTTAGTAACACCGTGGTGAGTATCGAGTAACGCGATGGTGAGTATCGAGTAACACTGCAGTTTTCGGGGGAAACTCTTTGGTGACCGCGTGACTTCGGGGCACGCGGCATTG